>CALWEL010000005.1 GCA_944377305.1 uncultured Clostridia bacterium | reverse complement strand
TAATAGTAAACTACAATACGCCAATCACAGTAGATGGCAATAAACTCACGATCAATGGTCAAGAGATCATCGCCACCGCTACAGCAAGTGATGCACAATATACATATACATTCACAGGATGGACGAACGCAACCGATCCGATCACAGAAGATAGAGAGATCACAGCGAACTTCACTCGAGAGACGAATACCTACACAGTGTCTATTCAGAGCAATAATACAGGATATGGTACAGTAGACAAATCTAGCGTGACAGTAGAATATGGCACGGAGATAACTGTCAGTGGCAACACGATAACGATAGGAGACACAACGATAACAGCCACACCAAGTATCAGCACAGCACAATACTCATATTCATTCGCTAGTTGGAGCACTGGCAACACTACTGTCACAGGAGAGATTACAATCACAGCCACATTCACTCAAACAGTACAGACATATACCGTGACTTGGCAGAACTGGGACGGCAGTACATTAGAGACAGATACCTTAGTTCCTTATGGCACCACTCCAGAGTACAACGGCGAGACACCTACACGCGAGGAGACTGCTAGCCATAGTTATACCTTCACAGGATGGGATCAAGAGATAAGCCCAGTGACAGGAGACATCACCTACACAGCCGTATTCGAATCTGAGATCAAAGCGAGTTATGACTTCACCATAGAGGACGGCATCATCACCTCATACACGGGCAGTGCTACAGAGGTAGTGATCCCTAGCAGTTATTCAGTGTTGGAAGATGGCACGATTATAGAGGGTACAGACCATACAGTCACAGGCATCGGAGGAAGTGCTTTTTCAGACAATACATCTATTACAAGCATCACCATACCAGATAGTGTGACCAGCATAGGAAGTTATGCATTCTCAGGATGTAGCAGTCTTACTAGCATCACCATACCAGATAGTGTGACCAGCATAGGAAACTATGCATTCGAGGGTACGGCTATTTCAACGATCACAATCCCAGAAAATGTAAAATATTTAGGAGATTCGCTATTCTTAGGATGCACAAATCTAGAGCAAGTCATATATTCTGCCACTAATGCGAATGGGTTTTTGTCTTATGGACAACATAGCCCTGAAATAACTCCATTTTCCTATATTAATTCTGCGGTGACGATCACGATCACGGACAATGTAGAGTATATTCCTAGCGGATTCCTAGTTTCAGGAGAAGGTCAAACAATTTATGCTGGACATACAATTCCTATAGGTAATTTGATAATAGGAGAAAACTCTCAACTGAAAGAAATAGGAGATTATGCATTCAATGGATGTACCAGTCTCACCAGCATCACCATACCATCCAGTGTGACCAGCATAGGAAGTTATGCATTCTCAGGATGTAGCAATCTCACCAGCATCACCATTGGAGAAGGTGTGACCAGCATAGGAGAGTGGGCATTCTATGAATGTAGCGGTCTCACCAGCATCACCATACCATCCAGTGTGACCAGCATAGGAAGTTATGCATTCTCAGGATGTAGCAATCTAGAATATAATATAAAAGATGGAATAAAATATCTAGGCAATGAAACGAATCAATACTTATTGTTGATTGATGTAGAAAATACATCTCAATCTACATATACAATAGATGAAAACTGTAGGTTTATATATGATTCTGCATTCTATTATTGTAGCAGTCTCACCAGCATCAGCATACCAGATAGTGTGACCAGCATAGGAAGTTGGGCATTCGATGGATGTAGCAGTCTCACCAGCATCACCATTGGAGAGGGTGTGACCAGCATAGGAGATTATGCATTCCAGGATTGTAGAAGTCTCACCAGCATCACCATACCAGAGAGCGTGACCAGCATAGGAATGAGAGCATTCGTAAGTTGTAGCCGTCTCACCAGTGTGACTATAGAGAGCAATTATGCATACATCAATGCTGATATGGGTGAAAATTGGAGTGATAATTATCTCTTAGCGAATGCAAGTGAGGTGCGGGTGCTGATTAGTTGCATTGGCGGTAGCACGAATAGTTATCTTGAGGACACAGCGACCTTCACCAAGACCACCTCTGAGGACGGACTATATTATATTTACACAAAAAGGTAATGATTGATTATGCGTGAAAATTATAAGATATCTATCATCATCCCAGTGCATAATGCGATTAAATATTTGCCAAAGTGTATTGAATCTATATTGTCACAGACTTATGGCAATCTGGAGGTCATTTTCGTGGATGACGCCTCTACAGACGGGAGTGGAGAATATCTAGAGAAGAGTCTAGACAGATTCGATCAAGCGAAGTTGATCAAGAATGAGACTAATATCAAGCCATTTTTGTCGAGGATCAAAGGGTTTGAGCAATGCACGGGAGATTTCGTCATCTGTCTCGACAGTGATGACTATGTGGATAGCGATTATTATGAAAAGTTGCTAGACAGGATGGTGGAGACAGATGCGGATATGTGCATAGGAGATACGACGATGGAGGGCTATCAGAACATAATCGATTCGCCCACATTTGATTTCCGTACGGAATATTATGAAGGCGGAGAATGCCTAGACTACTTGCTTTTCTCAAACGAGAATAGGAATTTCTCCGTCTGGAACAAACTGGTGAAACGATCGGTCTTGAATACTGCGCTAGAGGATATGAAACAATATAATAATATTGAAAATAAGATCAGTTTCAGTGACGATGTCATCACATTGCTAATAGTGGGATACTACGTGAAAAAATTGGTGGCTATGTTGGGACCTTGTTATCATTATGTGTATCATTACGAGCAGTCTACGAACATCACAGACAAAGATCAACTTGCATTTCAATTGTATAGTTTGAAAAGGGGACGCAATATTGCATTGGATTTTTTGGAAAAGAAAAATCTATTGGCTAAATATCAAGATTCTATAATCAGGAGATTCAATAAATCCTTTCTAAAACTAAAAAATGATGCCTATGTCAATGGGTATATGAAGGATCCAAATATAAAAAAATCATTCGAATCTACGGTTGTTGATTTGCGAAATTCGAATTTATATGGTAATATGAAGAAAGTAAATATTTTCAAGCCATTTGAAAAATATAAGCATTAGATGTTTCGTCCATCTAGGTTTGATTTTGATAATATTTACGAAATATATGAATTATGACAGAGAAGAAAATATCTATTTTAATACCAGTATATAATGTGAAAAGATTTCTGCCCAAGTGCATTGATTCGCTAGTCAATCAGACCTATGGCAATCTTGAGATTATTTTCGTGGATGACGCCTCTACAGACGGCAGTAGAGAGTATCTTGAGGAAAACATTAATAGGTTGAAAAATGCGAGATTGATCCTGCACGAGCGAAACAAAAATTTGTTTTTGACCCGAATCACCGCTATGCGTGAGTGTACAGGAGATTTCATCATCTGCCTAGATAGTGATGATTATGTGGACTATGATTATTACGAAGTGCTGGTCAAAAGAATGATCGATACAGGGGCGGATATGTGCATCGGCGATATGCAGTTTGAGAACGGGGACAAGAAATTCGATAGATTTTCTAATGCCAGATTCGAAAAAGATTGCTACCTAAACGGCGAGTGCATTGACTATCTTCTCTTTTCGAATAACAATCAATTAATTTCGGTTTGGAACAAAATGATCAGTCGCAGGGTGCTGGATCGCTCGCTCCCAGATATTGAGAAAATGGTGGATGGTGCGGAGGGTATAAATGTGTGTGAGGACAATATTTTCCTATTCGTTTTCGCGTACTATACTGAAAAACTTGTACGTGCCACTGGATCTAAATATCACTATGTACAACACGACAATCAATCGACCGTTTTCAATGACAAGGACAAATTAATTTCACAACTAAATAGCCTACAAAAAGCCGTTGATAGAATCATATTTTTTTTGAAAGAAAAAAATCTGTATCAACAATATGAAGATCGGATATTGAATAAATATAATTTGGTTTTTCTATTTTTGAAAAACAAGGTATATCAAAACGGATTTTCAAAAGATACAGAGATTAAAAAAGCGTTTAATTTTGATTTTAAATCTAAAATTAAATTCAAATATTCAAACAAACCTAAAATAAATTTATTTAAATTCGATAATTTTAAAAACATAAAGTTAAAATAATATTACAAATACAAATCACTACTATTGGCGTTATCCAAAATAGACTCAGTAGAGTTTAATTGATCACATAAATTTTGTAAAATTAACAGTTTGATACTCATTATACTTTTGAGTTTACATACTGTTATTTTTTTCCGTATCAATTACATAAATAATATACATAAAATACTTTCATAAAATAAACGCAGATTATAATTATAAAACGATAAATTTTGGTTTTTAATCGCGAAAAGAGAGAAAATATCATTTTGATTATTAAATAAGTTGCAATTTTTTTCAATATTTTGTAGTATAAACTTATAGGAGAAATTATGAACGAAAATGTTGAAATGGCAAAAATGGAATTTGAGGATAATTTGAACAAACAATTTAATAGGTTGATCGACGAGTATATGATGATCAGGGTCGGCAGGGCAAACCCTAAGTTGATAGAGAATATCAAAGTTGACTATTACGGCACACGCACGCCGATCATTCAGACTGGCAACATCACAGTGCAAGACGCACGAATGCTCGTGATATCCCCTTGGGATGCTAGCACCATCAAATCGATTAAGGCAGGGATTGAGTCTGCCAATTTGGGTGTCAGCGTGAGCGATGACGGAAAGATCATTCGAGTAGGTTTCCCTATCCTCACTGAAGAGCGAAGAAGAGAATTTTCGAAAGACGCGAAGAAGCTATTGGAAGAATGCAAGATCGCTATGCGAAACGCTAGGAGAGATTGCTTGGATATTTTCAAAGATATGAAAAAGAATTCTGAAATCAGTGAAGACGAATATTCAAGTCTTGAAAAAGACGTTCAAAAATCTCTTGATAATTTTACAGACAAGGCAGACAATAGTTGTGAAAAGAAAATCGCTGAAATAATGGAAGTGTAGAATGAATTTTGAAAAATTGAAAAATGATCCAAGATTGCCACGTCACATTGCTTTTATCATAGACGGCAACGGCAGATGGGCAAAGCACAGAGGACTGCCTCGAAGTTTGGGACACAAAGCAGGCTTTGACAATTTGAAAAAACAAACAGAATATGTCGAACAACTGGGAATAAAAAATTTATCTCTATATTGTTTCAGCAAAGAAAATTGGAACAGACCGAAAGAGGAAGTTGATTATTTGATGAAACTGTTTGATCAAATGTTGGACGAATACAAACAAAAATATTTGGATAAAGATGTGCGAATTATAATTTCTGGAGATATGGAAGACGCTAGACTTCCAGATTCAGTACGAAAAAAAGCAAAAGAGCTAATGCAACTCACCAAAGATAAAACAGGATTTATCATCAATCCGTGCATTAATTATGGTGGCAGGCAAGAGATATTGAAGGCAGTCAATGAGTTATTGCAAGGAAGCAAAAAGCAAGTAGACGTAAATGATTTTGAAAAACATCTTTATACGAAAGATTTGCTTCCATTAGATTTCATCATCAGAACTTCTGGAGAATTGAGGACCAGCAACTTTTTGCCTTGGCAGTCTACTTATAGTGAATGGTATTTCCCAAAAACTCTTTGGCCAAGTTTTAGCAAAAATGATTTGGTACGCGCCCTTATCGCTTATATGAAACGCAATAGACGATTCGGAGCTATAAAAGGATAGAAATGAAACAAAGATCAATTACAAGTTTTTTCATAGTTTTGGTAGTGGCACTCGCGGTCGCTAGCAAGTTTTTGCCTTATGATATTGGAGATTATATCTTTGATTTATTCATTTTGTGCGTTACGGTGGTCGCATCTTTTGAAATGTGTCACTTGATGGAAAATTGCAATAAAAAAGTGAATAAATATCTCTCTTCAATGTACGCAATTTTTAATTATATCATTCTAATATGTTGTTTTAAATTGCTTGAATTTTATTATATTCTTCTAATTGAACTTGCAGGATTAATTGTATATTTTTGCTTGATTTTGATCACAGAATCTATCAAAAATAACGCCAGAACGTTTAAAGAAAATGTAATGGTAAGTTTAAATAGTCTTTTAGTATGTCTTTATCCTGGATTTTTGTTTTGCTTATTCTTAAATATTAACCATATTGATTTTTATGCGGGTGTAGAATATTTTTCAATTGCTTTCATTCTGCTCGTGTTCGCAATCACTATGCTCTCAGACACTTTTGCATATCTTATTGGTAGAACGCTCAAAGGCCCAAAACTTGCGCCGACAATTAGTCCGAATAAAACTATTAGCGGGGCAATCGGAGGTCTACTAGGCGGGATGGCTGGCAGTATGCTTGTGTATGCTTTGGTTTATAACGTTGATTCAATGAGCACCATTCTTACAATGTACAATCTTTCTTGGTGGCATTTTTTGATCGTTGGGTTGATAGGTTCGCTAGTTAGCCAAATTGGTGATCTGGTTGAGAGCAAAATCAAGCGCGTTGCAAATATAAAAGACAGTGGCAACATCTTACCTGGTCATGGCGGAATGCTAGATAGAATCGATGCTATGATTTTCTGCGTCACATTCTTGTATGTAGTATGCTTCATTATTATTGTCTAAATTAACATAAATAATGCAGTTTATAATGCATTATTTTTTATAGTAAAAACTAAATTTTGAAATAAAAATTAGATCAAATTGCAAAAATTGTATTATTTTATAAATAAAAACATTTTTCAATTATTTTTCTTGCTTTTTTTCGTTATAATTATTATAATTTTTTAGTATAATTAAAGGAAAGTATGTCCAATTTGCTTAGTATAACATCTGTATTCACTTATATTGGCTATATTGTTTTAGCCATCATTGTTTTGCTATTTATGGTGCTAATTCACGAATTAGGGCATTATACCGCAGGCAAAATCTTAAAATTTAAAATCAATGAATTTAGTGTCGGATTTGGTCCTAAATTGATACAAAAAACCAAAAAAAATGGAGAGAAAATTACCCTAAGAGCACTGCCATTGGGTGGATATTGTGCTTTTGAAGGAGAGGGGGAAGATGGACAAACTAATCCCCAAGCGTTTAACAATCAAAAACCTTGGAAACGCCTAATTGTACTGTTTTTCGGTGCCTTTTTCAATTTCTTGAGCGGTATAATATTTTCATTTATTCTTTTAATATCCTCAGGCTACGATTTGGTAGAAATTAAGAATTTGAACAAAAATTCAATTAATTATAATACCTTTCAGACAGGAGATGTAATTTATGGTATTGATGGTACTGATATAGATTTTGTCCACGATGAATATTTCAACAATTTGCTTACTGCGAGTGTGACTGAATATTATTCTAAATATGCTGGTAGCATTGAAGATTTACAAAATAAAGTTTCATTTTCTGATGATGGAAAAACTTATTATCTTGATACTCAATCAATGATTTTTAATGTAAGGCGTCAGGGCGAAGATATTGAAATCACGGGTAATATTAATGTCATTTATAATGACAAAGGTGAGTATGCTGGATGGTCACTTTATAGTACAGAGCAAGCGGATTTGAACGAGTTTGCCATTGGGAATTATAAATATTCATTTTTGGAAAGTTTGATTGAGGCAGTTCCTTTCACTTGCAAATGGGCTTGGAAAATCATCGTGATATTCGGTCAATTGATTACTGGTCAACTTTCTTTGACATCGCTAGGCGGACCAGTCACCACGATAAACACCATCGCCTCGTATACTCAGACTGGAGGTTGGGCATACTTGGCGGTGTTGTTGCCTCTGATCGCCATAAACTTGGCAGTTTTCAATTTGTTACCGATACCTGCTCTTGATGGATTTCAAATGATATTTGTACTAATTGAATGGATCAGGAAAAAACCATTGAAACAAACTGTGATTAATACAATAAACAATGTTGGATTGATAGTTTTGTTATGTTTTGTGATCTTAGTGGATATATTGCAGTTTGTTTAATGAAGTCAGAATTGTTGTAGTTGACAATTCTGACATTTTTTGATATAATTCACAATTATGAACGATAGATTAGAAATTTTAGATAGATTATATGATGGATTAAAATTCAAAGACGCCACCTACACAGAAAAAAATAATACCTGTGTTATGAATTTTTTATATAATCCTGAAGAGTTCAAGCCGAATGAACGAAATAGATCAGAACTTTTGAATAAATTTAAAGAGATCATTGGAGATTATGTCAAATTTGATATCAAATTTACAAATTGTCCGCTAGATAAACGTACTATTGCAAATTATACATATTCGACTATTATCAATATATTTCCTGCGATTTCTAAAAATTTCACTTATGATGATGTATCAGTCAATATAGAGAATATGAGGGTAAATATTATTTTGCGGTTGTCACCATCAGCGTATGAATACGCAAAGAGTTTAAATAGAGAGACTTTAATTGCTGAAAAATTGAAAGAAAGTTTTTTTGCCGATTTTTTTGTACAATTCGAAAGAAAAGATGATGAAGTCGTCGTAGAAAATCGAATAGAGAGCAACGCCGAGCTTATGTCATCGATTAAGGAGGCGGAAGAAAAGACGGTTTACGAATTGTCCAATCAAGTGAATATTATAGGTTCAAATGATTATTCTATAGCCACAGATTTTACAAAGATAAAATCTCCAGTAGAAAATGTTGCAATTTGTGGCGAAGTGACTTCAGTTCAGCGCAAGTCATTCAAGCGAAACTACACAAGAAACGGAGAGACAAAAGAAATTGAACGCACTTTTTATAATTTCACATTGCGCAATGAAAATAAATTTTTGTATTGCTCAATTTTTCCAAAACAAGCAGATGAAGCAAAGGGAGATTTGATAGAAGTGGGGATGAAAGTATGTTGTTTTGGTTCGTTTAGGGAATTCAATGGTAAAATGAATTTTACAGCCAATTCAATAGCCAGATGCGAATTTAAACGTGAAGAAATAAAATCTAAATTCAAACACGTTAACGAAGAATATCATACGGTTTTCCCTAAGAAATATGTTGATTACGAGCAAGCAGATCTATTTTCTGCCGAAGAAAAATCTTTTGATGGCAGTTTCGTAGTATTCGATTTAGAAACCACAGGACTTGAATCTACAAAAGATGAAATAATAGAGATTGGTGCATGTAAAATATTGCAAGGCAAAATTGTTGAAACCTTTTCAACCTTCGTTAAAACTAGTAGACATATTCCAAAAGAAATCACAGATCTAACCAGTATTGATGATAATACTGTAGCAGATGCTCCAACTATCAATTATGTATTACCAGATTTTTATAAATTTTGTTATGGGTCAACAATGGTGGGACATAATGTATCATTTGATATTTCGTTTATATATAATATAGCGAAGAGGATGTCTTACAATTTTGACAATCCGCTAATGGACACATTAGAGATGGCGAGAGCAAAACTGCCTGGATTGAAAAATTACAAATTATCTACTGTGGTAGATAAGTTAAACATTGTGCTAGATAATGCGCACCGCGCAATTAATGATGCAACAGCTACGGCAAAAGTTTTTATAAAATTGTATTAAAACTATTGATTATTAATTTTAGATGTGATATACTAATATCGACGACTAAGGAGTGGCACTGCCACTCCTAATTAGTTTTATAGGAGTAATATGAAAGTAGCAGATTTAGTTTATGAAAACATTAAGCCACTATTTCAAGATGGGGTGAAACTAGTGGAAGTAGAGTATGTAAAGCGCAATGATGGTATGCATTTAATAGTTTATATCGACAAAGAAGGTGGTGTGACTATAGATGATTGCGTCAAAGTTAATGATCTGATCAATCAGACCATTGATGATTTAAATCCGACAAATGATGCACCTTACACTTTGGATGTATCATCTTATGGATTGGATAGACCTCTCAAATATGATTGGCAATTTAAGAAATACGAAAATCAAAAGGTCAATGTCAAACTTTATAGAAAGATAGACAATAGAAAAGAGTTTGTGGCGACCCTTTTAGGAAAAGATGAAAAAGGTTTCATATTCAATCTTAATGATGAAAATTTTACTATAAACGCTACTGATATAGCATATATTACACCATATATAGAATTTTAAGGAGTAAAGATAAAATGATTAATAAAGATTTTTTTGAAGCATTGAGAGATTTGGAGGCTGAAAAAGGCATAAAGCAGGATGTTTTCATTTCCACATTAGAGCAGGCACTAACTGCAGCATATAAAAAGAATAGTGGACAAGCCCGCAACGCACAAGTTAAATTGATTCCAGAGAAGAATACAATCAAGATTTATTCATATAGAACTGTAGTAGATAAAGTTGAAGATGAGGAGAAAGAAATTAGTTTGGAGGATGCTCATCAAATTAAACATTCTTATAAAATTGGTGACCTAGTTATGCAAGAAGAAAGCACAAAGGAATTCAACCGCATAGCTGTGCAAACTGCAAAACAAGTTATCACACAAAAGATAAAAGAAATAGAAAAGCAATCTGTTTACAAGGATATTGCTGAAAAAGAAGGCAAATTAATTGTGGCAAATGTTAAACGCATAGATGGCGAGAATGTATATCTTGAAATTGGAGGCACTACACTAGAAGGATTGCTCACAAAACGCGATGTCTTGCCTACAGATCATTTCAAGCCTGGTGACAAAGTTAAAGTGTATGTTCGTCATATTCATAATGATTTTAAAGGAACAGTTGTTCAAGTGACCAGGACTCACGCAAATTTTGTAAGATTACTACTTGAAATGGAAGTGCCAGAACTCACCAATGGAGAAGTTAACATTATAGGAATTGTACGAGAAGCAGGTTTAAGGACAAAAATTGCAGTTTCAACCACAGTACCGAATCTTGATCCTGTAGGGGCGTGTATTGGCAATAGAGGCAGTAGAATAAATTCGGTGATTAATGAATTAAATGGTGAAAAAATAGATATCATTAATTATAGTGATAATCCAGCAGAATATATTGTATCTGCTCTAAGTCCTGCAGAAGTAAGTGAGATCACTGTTGACACTGCTGCAGGAGTAGCAAATGTGATCGTGCCAGAAAACAAGCTTTCATTAGCTATAGGAAAGGGTGGACACAATGTTCGGTTGGCTGCCAAATTGACAGGATATAAAATTGATGTCAAGCCAGCAGTAGTTGACTCCAGTACTCACAAGGCAAATGATATAGTTAGCACTAATAGTGCAAATATTATTCTAGATGATGATTTCTTCGATGATATAGACGAATAAGAGGCGTCCAATGCATTTGAAACAATGTAGAAGATGTGTCGCTTGTAGACAGGGAAAACTTCAAAGTGAAATGCTAAGGCTGGCTAAAGTAAATAATCAGATCATAATCGATGATAAAAATAAATTTGGTGGTCGTGGCGCTTATGTTTGTAAAAATAACATTTGTATAAAATTAGCAGTTAAAAAGAAATTATTTAACCGGGCTTTCAAAATGAATGTAGACAATTCAATTTATGACCAGTTAGGAGAATATGAACAAAATAATTAGTTATATAGGTTTTGCGATTAAAGCAAAAAAAGTGATTGTGGGACAATCACACTTAAAACGAACAGACAAAAGACTTTATTTAGTATTAGTGTGTTCGTCTGCAAGTGAAAATTTGATCGATTTAGCTAAAAATTTAGCGTTTAAAAATGGATGTGATTATATAATAACAAAACCAAGGCTTGATACACTAACCAATATACAAGACGTCAAAATTATAGGAATCACAGATGAAAATTTAAGCAGAGCAATAATAGATAATAAGGAGATAATTAATATTGGCTAACGAAACTAAGAATCAAGAATTTAATAAATCAATTAAACAATTACAATCTATGGTTAAAGACAAGATGTTAATTAATCTTGCCGAGAGATATTTCAATTTAAAAACTGAAATGAACAATTTGGCTCGTGCTGTTAAGGAAAAGGAAACTAAGCTTTTAATCGAGGAAAGTAAACAGCAGGCATTAAAAGAACAGGTTAGTCAAATTCAGGAAACAAAGCCTGAAATTGTTTCTGCTCCTCAAAAGCCAGAAGTTGTAATTGAAACACAGAAGACCAAGCAAGAAAATAATGTGAATAAAAATCAAAACTTTTCAAAGCAACACTCTAATTCAAATAATAATAGAAATAACTACAATAAAAATTACAATACAAATAATCCAAACAACTTTAATAAAGATAGGCGTCCATTCAACAACAGACTGCAAAATCAGAACAATCAGAATAGACCATTTAATTCAAATAAACCTAATCAAAATTATAAACCAGGTCAAAGACCATCATTTAATAAGGACAATTTGAATAAACGACCATCAATTAATTACGCTCAGCCCGTTATTACGGCGAACCCTGCAAGGAATTTTGGCAATAAGAAGAAGGATAATGAGAGAGGAGAAGAAAAGAGGGCATATTCAAAACGTGATTTAATCAAACGCGGAATGCTTGATTTTGAGGATACAGAAGATAGAATGGTTAATAGGAAAATCCGTCCTAAAAAGAAAGAAGTTATTGAAAAAGTGATAGAAAAACCACAAGGCCCAGCGATTATAACCACCGACAATATAACCATCAAATTATTATCTGAAGCTAGTGGGAGACCTGTGAGCGAAATCATTAAGAAATTTATGCAATTAGGTATGATGATGACAATCAATTCAATAGTGGATTTTCAAACTGCAGAATTAGTGATGTCGGATATGGGTGTAGATTTAATTCAAAAATTGGATAAAACAAGCGAAGAAAAATTGCAAGATGTTCAGAAAAATATTCGCTCGTATGATGAATCAGAGGCTGTCGCTCGTCCACCAATTGTTACGGTTATGGGACACGTAGATCACGGAAAGACAAGTTTGCTTGACTATATTAGAAAGACAAAAGTTACTTTGGCTGAAGCGGGCGGTATTACACAAGCAATTGGTGCATACCGAGTAAATGTGAACAATAGATATATTACTTTCATTGATACACCTGGACACGAGGCCTTCACAGCAATGCGCGCACGTGGTGCTTCAGTGACAGATATCGCTATTTTAATCGTTGCAGCTGATGATGGGATTATGCCACAAACAATAGAAGCAATCAATCATATTAAATCAGCGAAAATACCTATGATTGTTGCAATAAATAAGATGGATAAACCTCAAGCGGATCCTGACAAAGTAATGCAACAATTGGCAGAGCATAATGTATTACCAGAAGCTTGGGGAGGGGATGCTATAATATGTAAAATTTCAGCTCATACAGGAGAGGGAATTGACAAATTGCTTGAAACAATTTTGCTTGTCGCAGATATGCAAGATTTGAAAGCCAATCCAAATGTGCCAGCAATCGGTACTCTTCTAGAATCTCGTTTGGATAGAGGAAAAGGGGCGGTGGCTTCATTGATCGTGCTAGATGGATCATTGCATATTGGAGATACGATTGTATCCGGAACAAGTATATGCAAAGTCAAAGCAATGATAGACGAAAATAATAGAGCAGTGAAAGTTGCAGAGCCATCGATGCCTGTCACTGTGCTAGGATTTAATGAAGTGCCTATAGCAGGTGAATCCTTCACTGTTGTTGATGAAAAATTGTCAAAGCAAATAGTAGAAGATAGAAAAGCTAAGATAAAAGAGGATTTAATTAAACACAGTGGAGGCAATACATTGGAAGATCTGCTACAAAAGACTAGCGAAAAGGATATCAAGATTTTAAATATTATCTTAAAAACAGATGTTCACGGTTCTCTTGAAGCAATAAAATCTTCTATAATGAAATTAGTAAATGATGAAGTGAAGATTAACATTCTTCATAGCGGAGTGGGAGCAGTGAGTGAAAGTGACCTTATACTTGCGAATGCATCCAATGCTATGGTGATTGCATTTAATGTAGGTCAGGATAGTAAAGTTAAAACTTTAGCCGATAGAATGAAAATTAAAATCTATTCATATAAGATCATATATGAGTTACTAGATGAACTCGACCGTGTAATAAAAGGAATGAAAGAACCTAAATATGAAGAAATTTATCTCGGTCGTGCAGATGTTATCGCAGTATTCAAACTTTCAAATGCTGGAATAATCGCGGGATGTATGGTTAGAGATGGGAAAATAGTTCGTGGTGAACGTGCACGTATATATCGTGGTGATGAACTGCTGATTGAAACGGAAATCAAATCTTTGAAAATTGTAAAAGATGATGTCAAAGAAGCAGGCAAAGATAGAGAATGCGGAATAAAGACTGGTTTTGACGATGTAGTAGTAGGAGATAAAATTGAATGTTACACTTTAAAAAGGATTGAAGAATGAAAAGTGTTAGGTTAGAACGTATAAATAGTGAAATACAGAAAATAGTATCAGAGATTATAGATACCAAATTACGAGACCCTCAAATTGACGCCATAATTAGTGTGAATCAGGTAGATACTACACCAGATTTAGCTCATTCTAAAGTATATATTTCATCTATCGGCAAAATACCGAAAGACGAAGTTGTCGCACGGCTGAAAGGTGCTGGGGGCTTCATTCGCGGACAATTATCCAAAAGAATCAATTTAAGGATAATCCCGCGTTTAGAATTCATCCTAGACACCTCAGAAGAATATGCTAATAGAATTGATAATATTTTAAAAACTATAAAATACTCAACTGCACCAGACGATACGGAAAATGAAAATGATTAAAAAAGGTATTTTAGCGATAAATAAGCCTAAAGATTGGACTAGTTTTGATGTAGTTAATAGGATTAAGCATATATTAAAAATTAAACGTGTAGGGCATCTAGGGACACTTGATCCATTGGCTACGGGTGTTTTATTGGTGACTATGGGGAAAGCAACTAAATTATTTGATTTTTTTCAAGAAAAGACAAAAGCTTATATAGCAAAATTTGAATTTGGTTATGAAACTGATACTTTGGATATCGTTGGAAAAGTTATAGATGAAACCAACATAATTCCTAATATTGATCAAATAAAAAATGTAATTGGTGATTTCATCGGCAAAATTGCACAAATTCCACCTAGATATAGTGCCAAAAATATAAATGGAAAACGTGCGTACGAACTGGCTAGAAGTAATATTGATTTTGAATTGACTCCAAAGATCGTCTCTATATATGAAATAAAAATTTTAGATTACACAAAAAATGTTTTGACTTTATATATTAAATGTGGAAGTGGAACATATATTCGATCAATTTGTAGAGATTTGGCTTCTAAGTTGAATTCTTATGCCACAATGATTGACTTGATTCGTACGAATGTCGGAACAGTAGGATTAAATGATTGTGTAGATATTCGGGAATTGAATGAAAATAATATATTTGATTATATAATCAAATTGGATAATCTGATAGACATTCCAACCATAAAATTAAATAGTAATCAAACTTTTAGATTGCTAAATGGTCAGATCATTCAAACAAATTTACCAAATGGATTATATAAATTAAATGACAATATTGATACCATTGCAATTGTATCAGTTTCAAAAAGTGTTGCAAAAATGTCATTATTTTTGAATTAAATTTTGTTTATTGACGTCTAATTATTGTCAAAAAAATAAAATTATGTTATACTAAATTAGATTAATTTAAGGAGAAAACAATTATGATTACAGCAGGAGATATTAGAAAAGGAGTTATTTTTGATGATGGTTCATCTACAGATGCTAAAAAACCTAGTTTATTTTTGGTAGTAGATTTTCAACACGTAAAACCGGGCAAAGGAGCGGCTTTTGTGCGTACAACTCTAAAAAATGTAATTACAGGTAAAGTAATTGAACGCACATTCAATCCTTCTGAAAAGATTAATGATATATCAATTGAGAGAAAAGAGATGATGTATCTGTATAACGAAGGTGGATTGTATTATTTTATGGACAATAATACTTACGATCAAATTCCATTTAATTATGATACAGTGAAAGATGCTTTGAATTTTGTTGTTGAGAATACCAATTGTAATGTACAATTTTATAATGGTCAGCCAATTAATGTTGAGCCACCAATATTTGTAGAATTGACTATTGCAAAGACAGAGCCTGGTGTACGTGGAGATACAGTAAAGACAGGTGGCAAACCTGCCACATTAGAAACTGGATATGTCATCCAAGTACCTTTATTTGTAAATGAGGGAGATCGTGTTCGCGTTGATACTCGTACAGGCGAATATATGGAGAGATTATAATCTTTTTTCACTTTTATTTAGGCAAAAATTAATGTAAAAATACATATAAAGTCGAAAAATCAGTACTATTGTGGTATTGATTTTTTTTTGCGCATTTTTTTCATTTTTAACTAATAGGTTTATGTATGTTAAAAGATTATTTAGATAGAGAAATTTATAATTTGATTACAAAGACATTCAGCTTCTCTGAGATAACTGAAATACGTATGCGTGCAAATGAAAACTTGATTGTAGTTGTGAAAAATAAAAAATATTATTTAAAAGATGATAATGGAGAATTCGTGAAAATCAGTAAAAACATTATTGAAAATTTTGTAAGACGTGCAAGTGAAAACTCTATCTATGCGTTTAATGATAATATTGTTAATGGATTTATCACCCTTGCTAAGGGGATACGTGTGGGGATGTGTGGGAATATTGTGACAGACGGAGATAAAATTGTCACAGTGAAAGATTTTCAATCAGTCAACATTCGTATTCCTCACGTAGTTAGGAATTGTAGTTTGCCGGCATTTGATTATTTAGTAAATGAGGATGTGAAAAACACCTTAGTTATATCTCCGCCAGGAAGTGGAAAAACGACATTTATTAGAGATTTTATCTATCAATTATACACACATAATATATCAAAAAATGTTTTAATAGCAGATGAAAGAAATGAAATTTGTTCAGTCATAAATGGGGAACCAAATATAGATTTGGGTGGTTTTTGCGATATTTACACTAATTGTACAAAAAAATTTGCTTTCAAAAATGGTATACGAAGTATGCGTCCAGACCTAATAGTAACAGATGAAATAGATTTAGAAAAAGATTTGGACTCAATCATAGAAGCGATAAATTGTGGAGTAAATGTAATTGCCACTATACACGCAAAAGATATGAATCAATTAAAAAAGAAACCAAATTTTGATAAGATTTTGAATGAAAAATTTTTTTCTAGATTTGTTGTGTTGTCAAGCGATGAGGGACCAGGAACATTAACAAATATTTATGACGAGAAATTGAATTGTATCTATTGTAGGTGTGTATGATCAAATGGATATTAATTATTATATTAGTAGTTGCTATAATGATGATTGCATATTCAGTGAGTGAACAAATTAAGGATAAATATGACTTTTTTAATAATTTGAAGCAATTTTTAAATGAATTTAAAATCAATTTAGCATTTCGGCAAGAAAAAATTGATGAATTTTTGAAAAAAAACAATTCAAAAAAACAATTTAAAATATTTATTGAAGAATATTCAAATTTCTTAAAGACGGGTGAAGTTTATTTGGAAAAAATAAAAGTTTTAGAAGATGAAGATAAACAAATGTTGCAAGACATAGTGAAAAATATTGGTAAATATGATGCAAAGAATGAAATCAATCAGATGGAATCATTTTTATTGATGGTTGATGAAAAATTAGCAAAGGCAAATGAAGATAAAAATAAACTTTGTCCTATGATAATAAAACTCTCACTACTATTTGCAATGGGACTTGCAATTTTATTGATTTAGGAGGGAATATGGAAATAATTTTTAAATTGGCTGGAATTGGATTAATTACATCTATTGTGAATCAAATATTGAAATATTGCGGAAAAGAAGAAATTGCTTCAATTACAACTCTTGCAGGTTTAATAATTAGTTTGCTTATGGTGATAGATTTGGTGCGAGATTTATTCACGACCGTGCAGTCTTTATTTATTTTTTAGGTAGATTATGTCAGAATTATTAAAGATATTAGCAGTGGCATTAGTCACAGTATTTGCTTCAATATTAGTCAAGCAAACTCGACCAGAAATAGCAATGATTATTTCCATTGCTGGTAGTATTTTAATAATTGTAATGATTGTTGACAGTCTTAGCTCTGTCTTGTCTTCTTTTTATGGAATATTTCAAACGACAGGCGTAGATACGACACTGCTAACTCCATTATTCAAAATTATTGCTATTGGATATATTACGGAATTTGGTGCAAATATTTGTTTAGATGCAGGGGCAAGCAGTGTGGCGGATAAAGTATTGTTCGCAGGGAAACTGGTCATTTTACTTGTGGCGCTTCCTATAGTGACAACTGTAATAGATATGGTGGTGTCATTACTATGAAAAAATTGAAAAATGTTCGTTCAAACAAAATAACAATAATTTGTATGATATTGCTGATATCATTATTTTCTATATTTACTCCTATGGCTACCTTTTGTGTTGATAATGCAACGGTTGAAATCAGTGAAGACTTAAATAATTCAATAATAGATGAATTAAATGAAATTGATTTTTCAGATCTTAACGGAGTGATAGAAGAATTCCAGAATAATAGCACAAATATATTTTCAATTGATAACATAAAAAGCAAAATATATTCAATCATTTCAGGAGAAAATGCAGTGTCATATTCTTCATTTTTTGCAAGTTTATTTTCAATTTTTGTAGAATTGATAGTGAAATATCTTCCTATGCTTTCGTTAATTGTAGCTATAGGTGTAATAAGCAATTTATTGAATGGAATTAAGAGCAAATTCAATGAAAAGTCGACGAGTGGATTGATTCATTTGGTATGTTTTTTGGCAGTTGTAGTGCTGACAATAGGTATGATAAGTTCAATTAGTGAGATGAGCGTATCATCTATCAAAGCTATGGTGTCGCAGATGAATGCTATATTTCCTATACTTTTAACATTGATGATAGGTATTGGAGCAACTGCAAGTGCGGGAGTATTTCAACCAATCGTGGCAATAATCTCAACGTATGTAGCAGACTTTTTTACATATCTGATATTACCTTTATTTATGATGAGCTTTGTATTCGGAATTATCAATAATCTTTCAGATAATATAAAGTTGGATAAATTCAATTCATTTATCTCAAGTTTATTTAAATGGTGTGTTGGTTTGGTATTTACATTATTTTTTGCAGTATTTACTATACAGGGCATATCTGCTGGTACATTTGATAGCCTTAGCGTAAGAACGACAAAGTATACGATTAAAAGTTATATTCCTATTATGGGTGGATATTTATCAGACGGAATGGATTTAATTCTTTCTAGTACAATTCTTATCAAAAATGCAGTTGGTTTAGTTGGTCTACTTATGATTATCAGCACGATTATATCGCCATTGTTGGAAATAGTAGTATTTAGTTTATTACTAAAGCTTGTGAGCGCAATTTTGCAACCTATGGGGAATAACAAAACTTCTAATTTTCTTATGTCGACTTCGAAGTCAATAACTATGCTATCGTCTTGTATTATAGCAGTAGGATTTATGTATTTGATATCAGTAGGATTGGTAATGATGACCTCAAATGTGGTGATGTGATGGCAGGATATATATTAAGTATTTTAGGAATAGTGGTAGCAGGCGTCTTTATAGATATTATAATCCCAAGCGGAACAATTAGCAAATATATCAAGAGCATATATGCAATATTTGTGCTGGCGGTGATTATTACTCCTATAATTAAATTTTTTAATAACAATCAAGGCTTTAATTTGCAATATCAAGAATATGAAATAAATCAAAATTTGATTAATTATATTCAAACTAACAAAATAGCAACAATAGAAAATGATATAACTTTAGAATTGGAGAACGAAGGATTATTCAATATCGACATTATAATTAATTATTCTATAGATAATAACGAATTATCCATAAATTCTTGTACAATTAATTTAGAAAATTTGGTCATTAGTTCGGACAACCAGCATATAAATAAATATGAAATCATTAAAGAGATTGTCCGAGAATATACAAATTTGACTGACGAGGAGATGATATTCTATGAGTGATAATGAGAAGAAGTCGGGGTTCAAATGGTTTGAGAAGTTGAAAAAAATCAAGCATATTGAAATCTATATAGCAATTATATTCATTGTAATATTGTTGCTCATATATATGTCAAACTTCAGTAATTCAAACGCGGACAATAGTGATTCCAGTTCAGATAACTTAACTATTACAGCATATATAGACAGGCTAGAATCAAACTTAGAAGAGACGTTATCAAATATCGGAGGTGTGTCAGATGTGAAAGTTATGATTACATTAAATATGAGCGATGCGAATGTGACGGACTCTACCATTAATTTAAATGAGTTTCCTGAGATAAAAGGTGTGATTGTCACAGCGAAAGGAGTGGACAATACAGCAACAAAATTAAAAGTATTACACGCAATTGAGGCAGTTATTGATATAAATAATGGGAATATTGAAATTTTATCAAGTGAATAGGAGGATTTATGAAAACATTATCAAAAAAGAAAAAAATTATTATTATATCAGTTATGGTGGCATTATTATTAATAACAGGTTACGTTAATGTGGCATTAAATAGCACTGTTTCAGAAGGAATGAGCACCACAACTAATACTACATCAGAAAGTTTTTATGTATCATATCGTACAGAACGTGAGGCGACAAGAACTCAAGAAATTCAATTTTATGATTCAATAATTGCAAGCACAACAAGTAGCGAGGAAGCTAAAAAAGAGGCTGAAGAGAATAAGCTGGCTCTCATTGCTCAGATGGAAAAAGAATTAGTTACCGAAGGAATAATTAGAGGCAAAGGATTTGAGGACGCTATAGTGACTTCAAGTAGTTCAAATGTAAACGTTTTTGTAAAAAGTGCAGAATTGACAAGGGATGAAGTGGCGCAAATCACTTCAGTAGTGAGAGAACAACTAGGTGTAGAGATAGATAAAATCATTATTATACCATCAGAATAATTGCTAAAAATAATTCTATGTGATATAATATACTAAGAGGTTAATTATATGGCACAGATAAAAAAAGTTAATGATGCAGATACATATATCAACAAAAATATGGTAGTCTCGATCGTGAGCTTAGCAACAAAAGAGATAACGGGTGTGATAGATGTATATCAACCTACAAAACTTTCCATCAAGAGATTATTCAATCGAAATGTGGGTAAGGGTGTACGTATCAAATATACTAAGTTAGGAATTTTAATTGATATTTATGTTACTGTTGATACGGGTTGCGAAGTGAATGATGTTGTATATAAGATTCAACAGAATGTAAAAAATAGTATTACTTCACTTTTGCCAATTAAAATAAAAGCAATCAACGTTCACATAATGGACGCAGAAAAAAAAGATTCTCTCTGATAAAGAGAGTTTTTGCATTTTGGAGTTTTGACGTATGAAAAGAACAGAAATGAGAGAGCTTGCTTTTAAAACTATATATTCAAAATTTTTCAATCCTTCAGAGGAAGAAATTTTTGCAGATGCTGACCAAAATGGTTTGGAATTTACTAGTAAAATTTTACACAATTTTGCCTCACACTATCAGGAAATTAATGATTTTTTGTCTTCAAAATTAAAGAGGTATACAATAGATCGGATTAATAAGATTGATTTGGCTATATTAATTTTGGCAGTAATTGAATTGAAATATGTCAAAGAAAATCCTAAAGAGGTAATTATTAATGAAGCGATTGAGTTGGCAAAAAAATATTCTACTGACAAAAGTCCAAAATTTGTAAATGGCATATTAGCAGACATAGTCAAATAGAATTATAATTAAATGCTAATTAAAATAAAAAAATTAAAACAAAATTAGTATAATGAATTTATGAAAGTGTATACAGTCTCTCAAATTAATAGAATCATAAAAAATTTAATTGACAATGAGGTTATATTGGAAGACATTTTGATAACTGGGGAATTGTCTTCTTTTTCTATTAGTAGAAATATAGCTTATTTTACATTAAAAGATAATGACAATCTATTAAATTGTATCCAGTTTCAAGCACATACAGAATTCCAAATAGGAGATAATGTTCAATGTCGTGGAAATGTAAAGTATTATCCCAAAGGTGGCAAATTGACTTTTACCGCTTTGTCGATAGAAAAGTGTGGACAGGGAGAATTGTATCAACAATTTTTGAAGATGAAACAAAAATTGCAAGATGAAGGATTATTTGACGAAGATCACAAAATTCCGATTCCTAAATTTGTTAATTCAGTTGGTGTAGTCACATCAAAGACAGGCGCAGTATTGCAAGATATCAAAAATATAGCTTTTAGAAGGAATCCCAATATTAATATATATGTATACGATGCACAAGTTCAAGGAAATTTTGCAGTTCAACAAGTGATAGAGGGGATCACATATTTTGATAACTATTCGGATGTCGATGTAATTGTCGTTGCAAGAGGAGGGGGAAGCATAGAAGATTTGATGCCTTTTAATGATGAAGAATTGGCACGCATCGCATACATTTGTAACAAACCATTAATCAGTGCAGTCGGACACGAAACTGACTTCACAATTTTAGATTTCGTCTCAGATTTGCGAGCGCCGACTCCCAGTGCTGCGGCTGAATTAATTACTTTTGATAATTCAGATATAATTCGACATATTAAGGATTTGCAATCAAATATATTTTCAATATTAAATAATAAAATAATTGATATTGATGCAAGTATCCAATATAATATCTTAAATATTGAGCACAAACTTAATGAGAGTGTTAATGATGAAATATTATATATCTCAGACAAATTACAAAATATTGAGCATTATTTAGATAGAAATATAGATAATACAATATATCGTGTAAATATTTTATTGAATACACTAGATAAATTAAATCCCACAAAGCTATTAAAATCAGGATATGCTCATATAATGAAAGATGGTCAAGTTTTAAATTCAAAGGATATTAAAGTCGGGGATGAGTTAAATATACGAACAAGCGATATGAAACTGGAAGCTTTGGTTACGAAAAAGGAGAAATTATGATTGAACAAAATATTAAAAGATTAGAAGAAATTGCTAAGAAATTGGAAAATGGGGCGAATCTCGATGAGAGTTTGAAATTATATGAAGAAGGTTGCAAGTTGGCAAAAACTTGCTTAAAAGATTTGGAAAAAGCAAAAGGAAAGATTATAATGATTAAGAAAGAATTTGATAAAAAAGGTGGAGAGGATGAATAAACAATTTGTAAATGAGTTGGCAGACATTAAGACGGATTTTGCTCAGTGGTACACTGATGTGATTTTGAAAACCGATATGGTCGACTATGGTCCAGTGAAAGGTACTATGGTTATTAAACCTTATGGATATGCGGTTTGGGAAAATATTCAACATTATTTAGATAAAGAATTCAAAAAGCGTGGCGTACAAAATGCATATTTTCCGCTTTTAATACCAGAAAGTTATTTAAAAAAAGAAAGTGAACACGTAGAGGGATTCGCTCCAGAAGTCGCAGTTGTAACTTACGCTGGAGGAGAGGAACTAAGTGAAAAATTGATTATTCGTCCTACTAGTGAAACGATAATTTGCGAAATGTATGCCAAATGGATAAAATCATATAGAGATTTACCGATGGTAATGAATCAGTGGTGTAATGTGATGCGATGGGAAAAAACAACTCGCCCATTTTTGCGAACAAGTGAATTTCTATGGCAAGAAGGTCATACTGTTCAAGCTAGTAATGAAGATGCTAAAAAAGATGCTCAAGAAATGTTAAAAGTTTATTCTGATTGTTTAAGGAATCTTATGGCAATTCCAACGCTTACTGGCAGAAAAACAGAAAAAGAAAAATTTGCAGGGGCTGTAGAAACATATAGTTTGGAAGCTGTTATGAAAGATGGCAAATGTTTACAGGCTGGCACGACTCATAATCTGGGTCAGAATTTCGCTAAAGCAAGTAACATTAGATTTTTAAATAAAAATGGTGATTTAGAATATGGTTATTCAACTAGTTGGGGAGTTAGCACTCGATTAATTGGTGCACTCGTTATGGTACACGGCGATGAACGTGGGCTTCGTATGCCTCCAAATATTGCACCTATTCAAGCAGTGATTGTGCCTATTGCAAATCATAAACCAGGAGTCAATGAAAAATGCCAAGAAGTCTATAATAAATTAAACAAAGCAGAAATTAGAGTGAAATTCGATAATAGTGATAATACACCAGGTTGGAAGTTCAATGAATATGAGATGAAAGGCGTGCCAGTACGTCTAGAAATAGGTCCAAGAGATATTGAAAATAACGTATTGACAGCAGTCAGACGTGATACACATGAAAAAGTGCAAATAAACTTGGATAATGTGGTTAGTGAATTAAACGATTTGATGCATATTATACAGGATAATATGTTAAAGCAAGCAGAGGAAAATTTGAAAACTGCGATAGTTGAAACTGATGATTTTGATGAATTAGTCAAAGCAGTAAATGATGGAAAGGTAGTTCTTTCATATCATTGTGGCAATAATGAATGCGAGGAAGCTATCAAGCAAAAGACAACAATTAAAACACGTGTAATTCATTCATATAATGAAGCTCATAAGTGTATATATTGTGACAAATCAAGCAAGTACCGCATTTATTTTGGCAAACAATATTAAAATAATAATATCATATATTGTTTTATCAAAAATTTGAAATTTTTTGGGATAATTAAGATAATTAAATAACTTTCAGCATATATATTAATAAATAGATAGAAAAAATAAAAATCTATTGTATTTTTGAGTATAATATGTTATAATATGCAGACTTATGAAAAATTTGATACAAAAATTTAGAGAGATTCCAGAATCAAAAAAAATTATAGTTTACGGCAAGTTAGCGTTTTTTAAAAACTTGTTTTACTTTTTGTTTAAAGTAATTGTTGGAATAGTATTTAGATCCTGGTTTCTTATTGCTATTGCTATATATAGTTTATTTATAGGATATGTCAAAGATAATTGTTCACGCGGTCTTTTGAAAAATAAGGATAATAAAAAGGATATTCATTCTTATATTCGAGGTGGAGTAGTCTTATCAGTTTCGAGTATATTTTATATTATATATACAATATTTCAAATTTATTATCCGTCAAATTTCCAATACAATTTAATAATTGCTATAGCAATAGCTGCATTTGCTACATATAGTATAGCTATGTCAATAGTTGGAATA
Source organism: uncultured Clostridia bacterium (assembly GCA_944377305.1). Taxonomy (GTDB): domain Bacteria; phylum Bacillota; class Clostridia; order Christensenellales; family UBA1242; genus Onthoplasma. The sequence continues at coordinate 48,078 of CALWEL010000005.1, read as the reverse complement.
GTGAGAGCAAAGGGCAAATCTATGCTGATTAAAGAGTATAAATTTACGAATTTTGCTACAGCATTTAATAATATTGTTTTGACTCAGATTGCTTTATTATCCGTAGCTTCTACTAGTGAAAATATCGCAGTATTTAACGGAATAATTGGTGTGATTGTTGGTATTTTGATTTTAGGAATCGGTTTATATTTAACCATAGATGGATTGATTAAAAAACATAAATATTATGAAATAGTCAAGCGTCATCCTGATATATTAAAATATATTAATCCTGTGACACAGGTTCAAAATAAAACGGACATATTATTCTAGTCCGTTTTTTGTTATTGCAATGCTAATAAAAAAGATTATTAAACTTTTAAACATTTATTACAGATAATACACTATTCACGCTTGACACAACTTTAAATACGTGATAAAGTTACTAAATGAAAAATAATCTTGAATTAAATAACAATAAACAGTTTAATTTATGGGGATATTTTAAACCGCATAGATTTTTAATATTTTGTTTTCTAATTTTACTAGTTTTAGACATAGTTTTTACTACAATTTCAACTATTTTAAGCGCAGACTTTTTGGCGTTAGTTACAGAAAGAGAGTTTAAAAATGCTTTGAAAAAACTGATAATTGTTGTTGCTTTTGCACTTACTTCTATTATCATTAATTTATTATCTGGAAACATTACTGAAATTTTATCTAGTAAAATATCTAGTGTAATTAAAGTAGATCTTGCAAGCAAGTGCTTTGAATTATCAAGTAAGGCATTTTCTGACCATAATTTAGGTAGTTTTACTATGCGTATTTTAAACGACCCCAGCAGAATTATTAGTTGTATGATTGATATTACGTATAATATTGGTTCTTTTATACAAGTCTTGATAGTGGTGATTTACATTAGTTTTTTAAATATGTTTATAGGTCTATTTACTATTGCAATAGTTGCATCATCGCTTATATTTATCATTTTAAGAAAAAGATTGCGCGAGCGTGATATGAAAATTTTAAATAATATTCAAGAAATGAATAACTCTATTATAACTGAATCTATAAAAGGCGAAAGAGATGTTAAATCGCTTTATATGGAATCATCTATTAAAAAGAAATTCAAAAAAAATTATGATGAATATAATAAAAAATATATAAATTCAAATCGCAAAAGAAATTTACTAAACTCTATGCGAATTTTGTTTGCTCGTTTGTTTATGTATGCAAGTTTATTTATGGGTATTATTTTTGTTGATAAAGGTCTTCTTGCTATGTCATCATTTATTTTCTTCTATTCAAATCAAGGAAGATCAATTAATTTGGCATATTATCTTTCTTTTATTATGGATAATGTTACAGATATTAATATTTCGCTTAAAAGAATAAAAGAACTTTATGAAAATGTGGACTATGAATTGGAGAGTTTTGGCACGCGTCATCTTAAAAATGTTAAAGGAAAAATTGAATTTAAAAACGTGGACTTTTCCTATATTACGTACAAAGAAATTCCAATTGAAGAGCAGTTAAAGAAAGAAAAATTTAATAAAAAGCATAAAATTAAAGAGCGCGTTGCAACGCGTGAAGTGATAGGTAAAAATCAAGTGTTTAAAAACCTTAATTTTGTGATAGAGCCTAACACCACGGTTGCACTAGTTGGAAAATCAGGTTGTGGAAAAACAACAATTGCAAACCTTATTGCAAAAATTTACACAGTTGATAAAGGTAGAGTGCTTATCGATGGAGTTAACATAAATTCACTTGATAAGGATACTGTTCGCCGTTCAATCTCACTTGTAAATCAAAGCCCGTACATTTTTGATATGACTATTAAAGAAAATTTACTCCTTGCAAAGCCAGACGCAACAGAAGAAGAAATCAACAACGTTATTAAGGAAAGTGCTTTGGATGAATTTATCTCCACCCTTCCAGAAAAGCTCGACACTCACGTCGGTGAAGGTGGAATTAAACTTTCTGGAGGACAAAAACAACGCCTTGCAATCGCGCGAACAATGTTGAAAGAATCTTCAATAATTATATTCGACGAAAGCACATCTTCGCTAGACAATTTTGCACAAAACATAATCAAAGAAAGCATAGATAATATTAAAGGTAAAGCAACCGTTATTATTGTTGCGCATAGGCTCACCACAATCAAAAATGCCGACAAAATATTCTATCTTGAAAACGGCAAAATAGTAGACACAGGCACATTTAAGGAATTATGCAAACGCAACAAAATCTTCAAAGCATTATTCATTGCTGAAAATATCTAATAAAAAGGGTACATTATAAAATGAAAGTATTTTGTAAACGCCTTAAAGAATTAAGAATTGAAAGAAAATTATCTATTGTTGAATTAGGAAAATTGTTAGATGTTAATAATCCAACAATTTCTAGGTGGGAAAATGGTGTTATGTTACCAAATTTGCCTATTTATACAATATAGCAAAACTTTTTAATGTGTCCGCTGATTATTTAATTGGATTAGAAAATGAATAAAATAAACGTTCTCATTAGTTATAAAAAATTTGAAAAAGTATTGACACAATGGTTTTGTTTGTATAAAATAACGAAGTACCTAAACGTTGTGTTACGAAGGCTCTTGACGCACACAAGGTTTATGGCAAATCTATAAAAGGAGAGAGTTATAGAAAATAAATAAGGCTGAAATTGTTAAGGCTTACGCAAAAATGAGCAAGACACTGGTTCAATCGAAGTTCAAATCGAGCTTTTAACTGCTAAAAATTCAAACTTAACCGAACACTTAAAGAATAACAAACAAGACTTTCACTCAACTCGTGGACTTAACAAAATGGTTGCAACACGTAAAAAACTTTTAAATTATTTAACAAAAGTTGACATTAAACGTGCACGTAAAATCAAATCACAACTTTGAATTCGTGGTTAATTTAAAAAATTAAAATCTCACATTGCGTGAGATTTTTTTTGTATACGAAAACCCCCAGATAGTCTGGGGGTTCAGTTGAGGTTTACCCGTGGATTTTTATTCTTGTACTTAATTAAATTATATAAAATTAAACAAAAATATATTATAGCATTCCTATTTACAGAGTCCAAGACATTATTTTGATACTGCTGAGATAAAAATGATATATTGAAATTTTACTTGCTTTTTGCAAAAAATAAAAAAATACTCTTAAATCTATACAATATAGAGCTGTGTGTGTCTTTTAGTAACACAATATATAGTATATTATGGTAGTCCTATGGGGAATCGAACCCCAGTCTTAGCCGTGAGAGGGCCACGTCCTAACCTCTAGACTATAGGACCATTACTTTTTTATTTTAACATAAAAAATTAATATTTTCAAGTGTATTTGCTTAATTTATTGAAAATTTTATGTTATAATTTAATAAATGAAGTCACGATGGTTTAATTATCGACCATTATGTATAGTTTTTGTATTCCTTTTATTAGGATCAGTTTTTGTCTTTTATTTGTCTGATTATAGAATTTGTACGATCATTGTTGTGATCGTTGTATTTAGTTTTTTATTAATTTTAACGATAATGAAAAAGAAAATCAAATATATTTTAATTCCATTATTATCATTTATACTAGGTGCAATTTTGTATTATAATGTGATTTCAGCCTTTCAAAAAGAGATAGATACTCCTGATACAATTCAAGCTAGAATATATAATGTCAGTGTACCTGAAAATGGAAAAATTAAAGTGTATGCTGATAGTTGCGAATTTGATGGGGTAGATATTAATGAAAATTTGATAATTTATATTTATGACAATTCAAATTTGTTTGAAAATATTGAAATTGGTAGTGTTATAAATTTCTCACCAAGCAATTTTTATCAAACAGATCTTTTTTATTATGGCACACCTAATGCAAGTTATTATCTAAAAGGATTAAAATACAGTACGACCGTCAGTGCTGATGCTATAAAATATTTAGAAACTGATAGAACTTTTGCTGAAAAATTAAAAAGCTATGTGAAAGATAATTTAAGAGGGAGTTTAACAAACGAAAATGTTGAGATTGCTTATTCGTCTTTATTTGGCGAAATAAATCTTTTGTCTGATAGTCAGTATAGTGCCTACAAATTATCTGGTGTGATGCATTTGTTGGCGGTATCTGGACTTCACGTCGTGATAATAGTAGGTATATTATATAAAATTTTAGATTTACTGAGGATAAAGAATTGGCCAAGAATTATAATAGTTTCGATTTTATTGATCTTTTATATGTATATTTGCAATTTTGCTGTATCAATCATTAGAGCTACTATAATGTCTATAGTAATGTTGTTAGCACCAATGTTTTTTAGAGAATATGATACATTGTCTTCAATCGCTTTGTCGGGTATTATAATATATCTGATAAACCCATTATCTGCTTTTGATCCTGGGTTTTTGATGAGTTTTGCTTGCGTAATCGGAATAGCAATATTGAATAAACCTATTACTAATGCATTGAATCATTGTAAATTGCCTAAATGGTTAGTTGATAGTTTATCAATCAGTGCATCTACTATGATTGCATTGGTATTCATTATGGCTCATTTTTTCAACACATTTAATGCTATATCCTTGATAGCTAATTTAATTTTAATACCAATATTTACATTTGCGTTTGTCATAGTTTTTATTGTTTCAATTATTTCATTGGTCTTACCATTCGTGACAATTGTACTTTATCCAATAAATTATGTATTTGATTTTATAAATATTGTTGCGACTATATTAGGCAATTTGCCTATATCTAACTTTTTGACAATTTCTTTTGATTATATAGCAATTTTATTATATATGCTATTATTGCTTTTTATTAGTAGGATCTGTGTGGCAAATAGAAGAACAAAAGTAATCTTATCCTTGCCAACAGTTGCATTAATGGTGCTTTGTTTGTTATAATATAATTATGAAGTTTATCGAATTGAATAAGAGTTTAAAGACAAAAGTGCAAAACGTCTATAAAATCGTTGGAGACGATATATTTTTGATAAAACATACGATTTATAATTTAAAAAAATATTTGATTAAAACATTTGAAGAATTCAATTTTGTCAAATTAGATGCTGAAAAAATGAAGTCGGATGAGATTGAAGTCAATTTAATGACTCTTCCAATAGACAATCCATACAGGCTAATTGTGATAACTAATCCAAACAATGAGGTGTGCAAATATATAAATAATTTTGATTTTTCAAATAGTTCAACAGTAATTCTTGCTGTAGGTGCTGACAAACTCTCGGTAGGAGAAATTGTTGATTGCACCAAGCTTGATCGCAAAGATATTAATAATTATGTATTAAATTATCTTGCGAAATTGAAGCTTTCTATACACGAACAGGCATTAGATTATCTGATTGAAGCTTGCTCATCTAATACTGCAAAAATCAGTAATGAATTAAACAAAATTGTATCATATTCAATAGGTGAAAATATAACTGTAATTGATTTTAATTTAGTCTCAAATTTAGTTTCTTATTCAAATGAATATGTCATTTATATGTTGACCAATGCAATTGATAACAAGGATTATACTAAGTATCAGGCAATAGTCAATCAAATGAATAAATCGCAATCAGCTTCCGAGATATATTCATATTTAGGTAAATATTTCAGAAGGATGCAATACATTTCAATAGATAAAAATGATGTTGAATTAACAAAAATATTAAATATCAAGCCATACGCGATTAAAATGGCTAGGCAATCTATTTCAAAAAATGGTATAAAATATTATATCAATTTATACCAAAAATATGTAAATTTAGATTACAAAATTAAATCAGGCGAGATCAGTGCTAAGAACGCCTTGCAAGAATTAATATTTTAAAATTTGCAAAATTTATTAATAAATGTTATAATGTTCACTATGTTTAATAATAGTTTAATTGAACCTAAAAAAATAATATATTCCAAACGAAAAACCATAACTCTAATTATAAACTCCAAAGGAGAACTTCTAGTACGTGCACCAATTGATTGTCAAATTAGCAAAATCGAGAAATTTATTAAGGAAAAAGCGGATTGGATTATCAAAAAAAAGAAATTTTTTTCAGAGCACAATTATAGTCAGCTTAAATTTGAAGGAGAAGAATACATATATCTGTTGGGAGATAAGTACAAAATTATTTTGTACGATTCGGCAAAAATAAGAATTAATGGGGACAGGATTGAGATACCTCGATTAGATGCTAGGAATAAATTAGTTTGTTTACTATCAAGAACGGCAAAAAAATATATTACAAAACGCGTGGAATATATAGCAAATCTATTTGAATTCGAATACCTAAGCATTTCTATAACTTCTGCACATACTAGATGGGGATCGTGCAGTTATAAAAATAAACTGAATTTTACATATAAATTAATTATGTGTCCAAAGGAGGTGATAGATTATATAATTGTTCACGAACTGTGTCACACGGTAGAAAAAAATCATAGTAAAAATTTTTGGCGCAAAGTTAGAATGATTTTGCCTAATTATAAAACTTATGAAAATTGGCTAAAAGATAACCGTGGGATAATAAATGTAATATAAAAAATGCTAGTATCTTGACTAGCATTTTTGATAAAAAATATAAATATGAATTATTTATTGCTAGAATATGAACTTAATCTAGCTTTTTTTCTATTAGCGGTTGTTTTCTGCAAAATTCCTTTAGAAACAGCAGAATCTATTAATGAAAAAGTCTCATTGAGCAATTTAGAAGCGTTTTCATTTTCGTTATTGTCAACAGCATTCTTATATTTTTTTACATAAGTAGCAATCTTTGATTTATAAGATTTATTTTCCAATGTTTGTCTGTCAATAACTTCTATACGTTTCTTAGCTGATTTAATATTAGCCATACAAACCTCCATTTCGTTTGATAGTATAACAAATATTGTATAAAATTGCAAGTGCTTTCACAATATTTTTCCAAAATCATAAATTATTATATGTTAAAAAAGTTGAAACCAACTATTGCAATATTAGATAGCGGAATAGGAGGTATTAGTATTTTACAAACTCTTATCAAAAAATACCATTCGGGCAATTTCATCTATTTTGCTGATAATTTATATATGCCTTATGGAAATAAGCGCAAGACATTTCTAAAAAGGCGAGTTGAAAATATTATAGTAGAGCTTTTTGATAAATATAAAGTAGATTTTGTGATAGTTGCTTGTAACACAGCTTCAAGTTTGATAGATGAGACTAAATATCAAAATGTTTTGACTATGAGATTCAACCCAAATATTAATTGTTTTGCTACAAAACTTACAAAAAAGATGTTACATAGAGACAATATTATTGCTGATTCTACATTGGCAACTAGGATAGAAAAGAATATATTCAATAGAGATAAACTAGATAGTATTATAAAACAACATATTAAAAAATATAGACTGAATGAATTAGATTGCTTTGTATTGGGTTGCACACATTATGAATTGGTGATAGATATATTTAAAAAATATTGTCCTAACTCGCAAATTATAAAGAACAGTAGCTATATATTGAAGTATATAAATTACTTTCCTAATACAACAGATTTAACAATTGAATTTTTGCAATCAAAGAATAGCGAAAGCTATCTAAATAAATTAAATAAATTGATAAGGAGATAGTTATGTGTGGAATATATGGATATGTAGGGAAAAACGATGCCTATCAAGAAGTTTTGAAAGGATTGTCTCGTCTTCAATATAGAGGCTACGATTCAAGCGGAATAGCATATTTCAATGACGGATTCAAGATTAAGAAAGCTATTGGCACTCTGGATAATCTTCCTCAATCAGTTAATTGCACGCCTAATATAGCTTTTGGGCATACTAGATGGGCAACTAATGGGGAAGTCAACATTGATAATACTCATCCACATATATCGTATAATAAAGAGTTTGTATTGGTACATAATGGTATAATAAAAAATGCAGATATTATAAAAGAAGATTTGATCAAAAAGGGCATATCATTTTATTCACATACAGATACAGAAGTAATTGTTAATCTCTTAGCTTGCTTATCTGGAAAAATTGAAAACAGACTAGAAAAATTATATAAATTACTTGATGGCAGTTTTTCATTAATTATAGGGTACAAGAGTGGAGATATTTACATAATGAAAAAATTTAGTCCACTGAATATTCTTAAAGCAGATGATGGGATATATATATCTAGTGATGTTTCTAGTTTAAAGGATGGATTTTTATATAGTTTAAATGATAATGATCTTATAATGATTACAAAAAATGATGTAATAGCATTAGCAAATACCAAAATTGATTTTAAAATGCACGTAAATAAAATCAAAGAATTTTCATTGGGTAGATTCAAGAATTATATGTTAAAAGAAATATTTGAGACACCAAAAGGGATTGAAAAGACATATAATTATCTTCAAAAACAAAATGTACGTAAAATATTTAAACATTTTAACGAATTTACTCTCATAGGTTGCGGTACAGCATATCATTCTTGTTTGATAGGCGAGGAGTATTTAATAAAGATTCCTAAATATAAAGTTAAGTGTTGTTTAGCTTCGAATTATAGGGTCTTAAAAAAAATAAAGAGAAATCATTTACATATTATAGTTAGTCAGAGTGGGGAAACAGCAGACTGTATAAAGGTGGCGGAACAAATTAAGAATTTTAATGGTAAAATTCTTTTGATCACCAATGAAGAAACAAGCACAATGGCGCAAATAGCAGATTATAAAATCATCACAAGGGCTGGCAAAGAGCTTGCCGTAGCTAGCACAAAGACTTATTGCGCACAAGTTTTTGTATTTATATATATTTCACAACTACTTTTAAATAAAAAATTTACAATAAATATAAAAAAGTTTATAAATGATCTAGAAGAATATATTAATAAAATTAATGTAAAATCATTAGTAAACAAATTAAAAGAAAAAGATAAATTGATTCTGATTGGCAAGGATATTGATTATGCGCTATTGCTGGAAGCTAGCTTAAAAATTAGAGAGATAGATTATATTTATACAATTCCGATGTATTCTGGGGAGTTAAAACACGGAACTTTATCTTTGATTGATAAAGATAGTGTAATAATATCACTAAATACTTCTAGTGATAAATCAAAATTAGATGTAGTAAAAAATGAAATCAAATCAAGAGGAGGGGAAGTAATCGCAATTGACGAAATGGTTGATTTATCAATAATCAGTGAAAGATTTAGACCCATATTTGCTATAATTCCATTTCAACTTATGAGTTATTATATAGCACTGAAAAAGGGATTTAATCCAGATATGCCACGAAATCTAGCTAAAAGTGTCACAGTAGAATGATTCAAAAATAAACAAAAATAACACTTTTATATAAATTTACTAAATTTGACGTATATAATTCGCCAATTACTTAGTCTTTGAAAATTTTTTTAACTAAATATTTTAGATATCGTTTAATGATTAAATGAAGATCTAACATACCATTTGCGTTTATTTTGGGTAATTTCATTATTTAATAAATTCATCAGATATTCTTTAGGTTTAATTATTATCTCATCCGATTTGTTGCTTTGTTCATCAACTAAATAATAGGTTATTTCATTGAATTTGAAAATGTTATTATCTATTATTTTTATTTTACCTGATTGCTCATTAATCGTTGCAATTAGCTCTGATGTATTTTCAATTTTTTTATATAATTTATATTCTTTATTTTTCTTAGCTGTGAATGATGCTGTGGCACCCATTTTATCTAATTCAACAGTCAAGTCTAAGTTATTATTTATTTTAATCTCAATAGGTTTATTATTTGTTTTAAAATAATCGTAGGCTATATATCTATCTAAACTTGAAGAGGGTGAGACGATTCTATGATTTTCTTTTGCTTCTAATATATCATAAGGCAAATACTCAATATTCTTTGGCTGTTTAAAATCTGTTGGTTTTATATCGGAATATATATATTTCAATATATTTTTATTAATTTCAGTAGGTTCAACAGAGCTAAGTAAATTATTGGGTAAATAATTATGGTGCAAATCTGCTATCCAAGTCAGTAAAGTGTGCTCACTGGTATATGCAATATTATACAAATCTGTATTATTTTCACCATTATATGCGGTCCCTGTCTTGCTGGCGACTGGAAGATTTAATGAACTTAAACGCTTGGATGTACCGCTTGTCGCACTATCTTTCAAAATGTTGTTTATTAGGAAACAGTCACCTTCATCAAAAATATTTTCGGAATATTCAGTATGTTTATATACAACATTTCCATTTTTATCTAGAATTTTGTCAACAAAAGACAATTCGTGGTATTGTCCCAAATTCGCTAGAGTGATATAAGCTGATAATAAATCAGATATGTATACTCCATTTTTCATACTACCTAGAGCGAGATTAAGATTAAGGTCTGATTTATCCAATACAATTCCGAAATCAGCTAAACACTCTTTTGATTTATTCAATCCAAGGTATTCCAAAGCTTTTACACTTGGTATATTTAATGAATGCGAAAGAGCATATCTCGTAGTGACATACCCGTGGAAGGTTTTATCTGCATTTTTTGGAGAAAATCCATTATAATCAATTTCTTCATCCAAAATATATGTAGCAGGTGTCAATATATTGTGTATTATACAGGGGAGATACACAGATATTGGTTTTAAAGTTGATGCAGGTTGACGTCTTAAATTATGCAAACTATAATTACTATTTGCAAAATAAGATAAGACTTTGCCTGAGTTATCTACAACTATAGATAAGCTATCTAGATTACTATTAGTTTCTTCTTCACAAATCTTTATCTGTGAATTATTTATTTTTATTACTTCTTTTTGTAAATCATCATCTTTAAAAGTGACGATTTGATATCCGTTATTGATCAATTCTCTTTCATTGATATTTAATAGTCTACAAGCTTCAAATATGGCTTCTTCTTCATAAGAGTGATCTAGTTCATTATAAGTAGATAATTTAATAGGCGAAGCTAGGACTTCATCATACTCATCTTTGCTAATACTTCCTGCTTGATACATTGTTTTTGCTACAAAATTTTTTCTTTTAAGCGAATTATTATAATTTAATTTTGGAGAATACCTTAAAGGCGATTTTATAATTCCCGCAAGACAGCACGCTTCATTGATAGTTAAATCTTTTGCACACTTATTGAAATAAACTTTACTTGCATTTTCAATACCATAGGCATTTGAACCAAAGTAAATAGTATTAAGATACATCTCTAAGATTTCATCTTTGCTAAACTTTTTTTCCATTTTGATAGATAAAACGATTTCTTGAATTTTTCTGGAAAAGGTCTTTTCGTTGCTTAATAGTGCATTTTTGATTAATTGTTGGCTGATAGTTGATGCACCTTGAGATTTGCTTTGGTTCATAAAATTAACTAAACTGGCTTTTATTATTCGTTTTAAATCATATCCATTATGAGAATAAAATCTTTTGTCTTCAATGTCGATAAAAGCCTCAGTTACATATTTTGGCAAATTCTCAATTTCTACAATTGAACGATTTGTATTATATAGCGTATTATCTATTCCAGATGATGAATACACTTTTACACCATTGTTTAAATTAGTTAGTTTGTTTATGTCCAAATCATATTTATTGTAAATAATTGATGCAGAGATAGCTAATATAAGAAACAAAAAACATATTATAATCGCTATAATTAAAAATACTTTCATATTCTTTTTATGCTTTAATTTTTCCATCAACATATTATTTGCAAAATATAAAAATAAATAAGTATTTTGTAAATTTTAGTTGAAAAATCCTTTATATTATATTATAATATTATTTATTATGAATAGTTATCAAGGAAAGACATTTAATGTTGTGACTTATGGTTGTCAGATGAATGTACACGAATCAGAAAAAATTCGTGGTGTTTTGTCGCGACTAGGTATGCAAGAGATTGAGGATATTGAATCGGCAGATGTAGTTGTTTTTAACACATGTTGTATTAGAGAAGGGGCAGAAGACAGGGCATATAATAATGTGATGGCTTTAAGACCTATAAAAGATAAAAATCCCAGCAAGATTATAATCCTTTGCGGATGTATGCCACAACAAAAGAATGGCAAATATAAACTAAAAGAAAGACTGCCTTTTGTAGATATCATTATAGGAACACATAACGTAAATCAATTGGATCAATATCTTTTAAAATATGCGATGACGAAAGAACATATTTATGAGATTATTGATAAGCCTATTGGTAGTTTAGATAATGATAGTTGTATACGAGATGATAAAATCAATGCTTATGTCAATGTAATATATGGTTGCAACAAATTTTGCACATATTGTATTGTGCCGTATGTGCGTGGTAGAGAAAAGAGTAGAACACCTCAAGACGTCTATGGAGAAGTAAAGGACCTCGTGCAAAATCAAGGATACAAATATATTACTTTGCTTGGACAAAATGTCAACTCCTACGGAAAAGATTTAAATGATAAAATGTCGTTTAGTGAACTACTTACTTATCTCTGCAGAATTGAAGGAGATTTTAAAATAAAATTTATGACATCTCATCCTATGGATCTCGGAGATGATTTGATCAAAGTTATGAAACAAGAGGATAAAGTGGCAAAAGCATTGCATCTTCCCGTTCAATCAGGTAGTTCAAAGATTTTAGCAAAAATGAATAGACATTACGATATTAAGCATTATATGGCGATTATTAAAAAGTTAAGACGAGCTATGCCAAATATAGCGTTATCTACTGATGTTATTGTGGGATTTCCAGGAGAGACGGAAAAAGACTTTAATTTGACTTTAAAGTTATTAAGAAAGGTAAAATATGACCAAGTGTTTGCATTTATGTATTCAAAAAGATCCGGAACTCCTGCAGCAACATTTGACGAGCAAATAGATGAAAAAGAAAAAAATGTCAGATTAAATAAACTATTAAGATTGCAAAAATTAATACAAAAAGATCAAATTAAAAAGTATTTCAATAAAACTTATGATTGTTTAATAAGGCATATTAATGGTGTGGCTGTAGGTATCACAGATGGAGGAAAGGAAATTTATATTCCTAATTACAAATATGTAAATCAAAATTATTTCGCAAAAGTAAAAATAGAAGGTATCCGCAATCATAAGTTGTCAGGAGAAATCAAATGAGTGAACGAAAGATAAACAAACAAGATAAACTATCACCTATGATGGTGCAATATTTAGCGACAAAAGAGCAATATAGTGACTGTATATTATTTTATCGATTAGGAGATTTTTATGAGATGTTTTATGATGATGCTGTCATCGCTAGCAAAGAATTAGATTTGACATTGACGGGCAAAGATTGTGGTACCAGCAATAGAGCTCCTATGTGCGGAATTCCATATCACGCATACGAATCTTATGCTCAGAAATTGATAGAAAGAGGATATAAAGTAGCCATTTGTGAGCAGATGGAAGAACCAGGCAAAAAATTGGTGAGAAGAGATGTGGTAAGGATAATTACGCCTGGCACAGTGATTGATTCATCGATGTTAAATGAAAGTACAAATTCTTATATAATGTGTATATATAAAGATAAAAACACTATATCTTACGCTTATAGCGATATTAGCACAGGAGAACTCAATGTAGGAGAATATACAGGCAAGAATTTCAAAAATTATATCAACGACCAAATTGTACGTGTTATGCCATCAGAAATTATTTGCAATTCTGAAATGAAAGAAATTTCTGACGAATTGCCCTGTGTTCAATCTAATGATAAATTCAAGTTCAATATATATTATGATTGGGCATTTAATTATTCAGATGCTCAAAGAGCAGTACTAAAGCAATATAACATTGAATCTATCAAAGGATATGATTTTGACTCTAAATATTGTGTGATAGCTGTAGGCGCATTACTTGAATATTTTTTAGAAACTCAAAAGCGAGAGCTTAAACACCTAAAAATGCCAAAATTAATTCGCGATGAGCAATTTATGTATTTAGATACTAACACTCGAAGAAATCTAGAGATTGAAACGACAATGCGAGAGAATACTAGATACGGCAGTTTGCTTTGGGTGATTGATAGTACTTGTACTAGCGGTGGTTCGCGAATGTTAAGAAATTGGCTGAGACAACCTCTTCAAGATAAAGACAAAATAAATAGGCGTTTAAATGCCGTAGAAGCTTTATACTTTGATGCTATAATGCGAGTTGACTTAAAAAATACATTGTCAAGAGTTCAAGATATTGAGAGAATTGTAGGTAAAATTGCTTATGGCAATTTTACTCCGAAAGATTGCATTGCTCTTGCCACATCTCTATCTCAAACTCCAGACTTGAAAAAAATTTTGATGCGATCTAATGATCAAAATATTAGAATTTTAGCTTCCAAATTGGTCGATACATCTGAAATTTCAAATTTAATATTCAATACAATTTCTGATAATCCGCCTGCGATTATGAAGGATGGTGGATATATTAGATCTGGTTTCAATGAGTCTCTTGATAAGTTGCGTAACTTGAAAAGTAATGCGGAAGAATATATTCTCAAATTGCAAGCACGCGAACGGGAGAGTACAGGAATTAAAAATTTGAAAATAGGTTATAACAAAGTTTTTGGTTATTACATTGAAGTCAGCAAAATATATAACGATTTAGTTCCATTCAATTATATAAGGAAGCAGACGGTTTCAAACAATGAAAGATATATTACAGAGGAATTAAAAAAATTTGAAGAAGAAGTTTTGACAAGTCACGAAGAGGCATTGAAATTGGAAGAAAAGATATTTTCGAACCTAAAATCGCAATTATTAGAAAATACAGATATAATGCAAGATATTGCCGTGGTCATTTCTACAATTGATTGTATCTATTCATTGAGTGTGGTGGCAGTGGAAAATGATTATGTCAAGCCTAATATAACGGATGGGAAACAGATAAACATTCTAGAAGGAAGACACCCAGTTGTTGAAAAGATGATCAAAGGATCAGATTTTATACCTAATGACTGTAAATTGAACGACAGCGATCAGCGCACGATTATTTTAACTGGTCCGAATATGGCAGGAAAATCTACCTATATGCGTCAAGTGGCTCTTATCACTTATTTAGCACATATTGGCAGTTTTGTACCCGCAAAAAGCGCAGATATATGTATAGTAGATAGAATATTTACTCGTATTGGCGCTAGTGATGATTTGGCAATTGGACAATCTACTTTTATGGTAGAAATGATTGAAGTGGCAAATATACTAAATTTTTGTACGGACAATAGTTTGATTATTTTGGACGAAGTTGGCAGAGGTACATCTACATTTGATGGCTTATCAATAGCCTGGGCAGTGGTAGAATATTTATCAAAAAAATTGAATGCAAAAACTTTGTTCGCTACACATTATCACGAATTGATGCAACTAGAGGGATTATATGACGGAGTTAAAAACTTTTGTATTTCAATTAAAGAAATAGGAGGGAAATTAGTTTTTTTGCGCAAGATTATGAGAGGTAGTGCTACGAAAAGCTATGGAATTGAAGTTGCTAGTCTCGCTGGATTACCTGATGAAATAATCAATAGAGCAAAAGAACTTATGAAAGAATTTGAAAGTGAAAAAATGAATGACAGTGCTCAAGTGGAAAGCGAGATCATAGATACTCTTCGTGAAATTGATATAAATAAATTATCTCCGATGGTTGCATTTGACACTCTCGCACATTTAATTGACTTGGTTAAATAATTTTAGGAGAACAATATGGCTATTAATATTCTTGATACTATAGTAATTAATAGAATCTCTGCAGGGGAAGTGGTCGAGAGTCCTTTTTCTATTGTAAAAGAACTTATAGATAATGCTATAGATGCTGGAGCAACTAAAATCAATATAGAGATAAAACAAGGAGGCATTGATTCTATTATTGTAAAAGATAATGGGAGAGGTATAGAATACGATGATATAAAAAAAGCATTCTTACCTCACGCAACAAGCAAAATTAAAGATGTTGAAGATCTTGATTCAATTTCAACGCTTGGGTTTAGAGGTGAGGCACTAGCTAGTATATCAAATGTTAGTCAAACAAATATGATAACCAAAACAGAAGGTTCTGATTGTGCCTATTCAATTGATGTTAATGGGGGATCATTTAGCGAAATAAGTCCAACTAGTAGTGATATAGGCACGAAAATTGAAGTAAAAAATTTATTTTTCAATACGCCAGCAAGAAGAAAATTTTTAAAGAAACCAAAGCAAGAAGAAAACTTTATCACCAATATAATTTCAAGATACATTTTAGCACATCCAGATATTTCATTTAAATATATTGCCGACAATAAAACAATATATCAAACTGTGGGGAGAACTTTACTAGATGCAATTTATTGTGTATATGGTGATGAAACTACACAAAATGTTATGCCGGTTAATAAAACTATAGGCAATTTAAAGTTAACTGGATATGTATCGAAAATTGGGTTTAGTAAACCAAATACAACATATCAAACGCTTATGGTAAATTCTAGATATGTAGTTGATGAAATAGTATCCAAAGCGGCATATATGGCTTTTGAAGAATATTTGATGACAAGGCAATTTCCCTTTTATGTCTTGAATCTAACTATTCCTTCAGTAGACGTAGATGTCAATGTACATCCAAGCAAAATAAATGTAAAATTTGCTTATCCGTCCAAAATTTATGATTTAGTTTACACTGCTATTCGTTCGTCAATTTATCAATTTTTAAATCCGAATAAAGATACTCCTATTAATGTTGACGATTTAGATAAACCAACTGAAAACTTAATTAAAACTGATCTCAAATCATTAAAAGAAATTACTGTTGAACCTAATATAAAAAGTTTTAATAATTCAGGATTTGTAGAACTAAAACAGTCGACATATAATCCTCTTACAATTTTTGATATTAAAAATGATGATTTGGCAAGAGATAATTTGAAAGAAGAAAACAAAAAGTTTGGACAAGGAAATCAAAAGATCTCAATTATACCTAATTCAAATAGAACTACAGATGCTTCAAATCACGAAATGACGGAAAATATTTCTATAGATGGTATAGAAAAAACCCAGACACATAAAGATGTTGAAACAAGTGAATATAAGAGTATAAATGATTTTCTAGATTATAAAATAGTGGGGGAATTATTTAATGAGTTCCTTATTTTAGAAAAACAAGATAAAATGTTATTAGTTGATTTTCACGCTGGACACGAACGCCTAAATTATGATAAATTTACTAAAATGGTGAATAGTAGAGATATAGTAATACAAGATTTGTTGATACCATACACTCAAGAATTAAGCCAAATTGAAATTGATTTTATAATGCAGTTAAAACCAGAATTAGAGAAATTAGGATTTGATATAGATACATTTTCAGATAGAAAAATTATTATTAATTCAGTTCCAATGCAGTTAAAGGATATAAATTTGAAAAATTTTGTAGATGATTTAGTACGTGATATGAAAAACTTAAAACCTAATATGAATAATGAAATTCGTCATTATCTAATGCAAAAAGCATGCAAAAGTAGTGTGAAATCAGGTATGAAATTATCGGAAATGGAAATAAAAGAATTATTGCGAGATTTGGATATAAATAATCCTGTATTATTATGTCCGCACGGTAGACCAGTCGTAACAGTTATCACTCGTGCGCAAATCGAAAAATGGTTCAAGAGAATTGTATAGTATGAAAAAAATAATTATAATTACAGGGCTAACAGCTAGTGGCAAAAGTGAATTAGCTATTACTACTGCAAAAAAGTATAATGGAGCAATAATATCTGCAGATAGTGTGCAAATATATAGAGGACTGGATATAGGTAGTGCAAAAGAAAATATTGATATACGCAAACAAATCCCACATTATTTAATTGATATAAAAAATTTTGATGAAGATTATGATGTGGGACAGTTTGTTATTGATTGTGAGAATGCTATAAATGATATTATTTCTAGAGGGCAACTGCCAATTGTGGTTGGCGGTACTGGTTTATATATAAAAGCTTTAGTCAATGGTTATAATTTAGGAGAAAAAAAAGCCAATCTAAAATTCAGAGAAAAATATGAGAAGTTGGCCGTTCAATTTGGTAGAGATTATGTGTGGAACGAATTATACAAAATAAATCCAGAAAAAGCTAAATCTGTTCATCCAAACAATTTAAAGCGTGTCATTAGATATTTAGAGTTAGAATTAGATAAATCCAATAATGATCATTTTGACAGTAAACAAAAAACTAAAAATATTTTGTATCAATTTGATGTTTTGAAGTTGGCAATCATCGATGAAAGAGAAGTAATATATGATAAAATCAATAAAAGAGTAGATAAAATGATTGAGTTAGGACTTGAAGAAGAAGTTCACAGTTTAATCAAAAGTGGAGCAACAAGAAATATGCATTCAATAAATTCTATTGGTTATAAAGAATGGTTTGATTATTTTGAAGGCAAACAAAATTATAACACTACTATCAATTTGATAAAACAACATAGTAGAAATTATTGCAAAAGACAACTAACTTTTTTAAAGACGATTGATAATTTAATATTCTGTACTAAAACTGAAGCAGAAGAAAAAATTAAGGAGTTTATGAATGATTAATATTAATCAAAATATCTTATCAATAATTAATGAATGTGAAAAGGAATGTAGCAAACAATTTGCGGAGATAGAAAAAATAGAATTTTCAAATCAATTAAAGGTCCTTAATGCTTTTATTAAAAATCGCATTCAATCACATCATTTTATAGGAAGCAGTGGTTATGGTCATAATGACATAGGCAAAGAAAAAATTTCATCTGTCTTTGCTGATATTTTTCATACGGAATCAGCTTTTGTTAGTCCACTTATAAGTTGTGGAACAGAGGCTATCAGTCAGACATTATTTGGCTTACTGCGCCCAGGAGACAATATGTTATGTATTTCTGGCACTCCGTATGACACCTTAAAACAAGTGATATACGGAGTTGAGGGAAAGAATGTAGGTTCTTTAAAAGATTATAATATAAACTACTATGAATTAGATTTAATCGACGGAGAATTCGATTCAATAAAAATAAAAAATATGATAAATGCAATCAAGCCTAAAATTGTATATATACAAAGATCTAGAGGATATTCACTACGAAATGCATTAAATATTGAACAAATAAAAAATATAATATCAGATATTAAAACATATTCAAATGCAAATATAATAGTGGACAATTGTTACGGAGAATTTACTGAGGAGTTGGAACCTACAGATGTTGGGGCTGATATTGTGGTCGGTTCTCTTTTGAAAAATATGGGTGGGGGGATAGCCCCTACAGGAGGGTATATTGCTGGTAAAAAGGATTTAATTGAAATGATATCATACAAGATGACAAGCCCTGCTTTAGGAATTGACACAGGCTCGTATGAACCAGGATATAAATTGTTCTTTGAAGGAGTCTTTATGTCTCCTCACATTGTATCTGAAGCAAAAAAATTAGTAATTCTGGCTAGTAATGTATTATCAAAATTAGGATTTAAGACTACTCCTAAATTCGGTGATAAATTATCAGATATAGTTTGCTGTATCCATTTTAATGATAAAGAAAAACTTGTAAAATTTACACGTGCCATACAAACTTCAAGTGCAATAGATAGTGATTCAGTTTTAGAGGCAGGGGAGATGGACGGATATGAAGATTTAATCATTATGGCAAGTGGCAGTTTCAATCAGGGCAGTAGTATAGAGTTGAGTTGTGATGGTCCTATGCGCGAGCCATATGCTGGTTATTTGCAAGGGTGCTTAAGTTATCAGCACGGTAAAATAGGATTGATGAATGCAATGAAAGCAATTTTGAAATAACTAAATTTAAAAAGATTATTTCATTTATATTTCTTGTCTGAATTTTATATTTGTGTTATAATATACAATATGGAAAAAGTAAAGGATTTAATTTTGTATCAAATTGTTAAGTCTAGAAAATTTTCAATAGGTGATAAAATTATTTTTGATAAAAATACCATTACCGGGCAGTATAAAAAGGTCTTTCAAACAAAATATCAAATCGACAATTTAAGACTCGCAGATATCTTTTATTATTTTAAGAAAAATCGTGGAATAATTAAAAATCACGCAGAGAGTATAGCATACATATGTGATAATTATGATTTACTTGTAAGGGAATTAGCATTAGAAAATGTCAGAAAAAATTTTTATCCTGATTTACCATCAAGATTGCATTGTATGTATTTATCATTATATAAGCAAACGGCTGTTGATAATTATGAAAAAAGTAGAGAGAAGCATTTGCAAGTGATAGCGGTTAATTTAAACGGAAAAATTTTTAAAAGTGGTAATTTCGTACTAGGCAGAGACGGCGGTAGTTTTGAAGATTATATTGCCAAAGCACATAATTATTGGACTCAAACTGATGTAACTGATGAGAATGTTACTGAAATTTTATTTGAAGGCGAAGCTGAAGTTGTTGAAATAATCAAAGAAAGATAAATTTATTTTTTCTTATGTAAATATTTTGTGTTTGTTTGTTTTCATAAGTTTACTCTAGATAGTACTATACGATTTTTTACATAACATTTTATAAAAAGCATTAATATGATAATTCATATTAGTGTTTTTTATTGATAAAATATCAGGAGATTAGAACCTTAATAGGGTAGTAAATGGAAAAAAGAAACAAAATATTTATAAATATATAATAGAGTTAACTAAAAATTGAATTGTGGATTGATGTGGGGCAATGTAAAAATTTATATTCATATCTTTTCGCAAAACTCTTCTTTTGCGAAAAGATAAACAAAAAATTGAAAAAAATCTTGTGGAAATCATATAATTTATCCACCGATACGATTTTATAATCATATATATGACATATTATGACATATCATTTGTTTAGTTATCCACATATTGTTGTGTTTATGATTTATATACACAATTTAAATTTAAATATAAAATCCAGTGTTTTAATTAAAATTTCGTTTGATGTAAATAAGCGATAATTTCTGATATTATTAATGACCTATTATTCATCTTTTTAATCTAGAATTCGTCTCAGCGCATTCTGGCATTGCTAAAATTATTTTCTATATTAATCAATAGATATTTTTAAATAATTCCTATAGGATCATATTTCATATTTATTCTACTTTGTCTTGCTTGTCGTTATATCTAACTTATTTGTCTAAGATATAGATTATCTGTCAATTTTGCTATTTTATCAAAATTGATATCTTTGCGTAAAAAACCATTTCAATTGAAAAATTTAAAAAAAAATCTAATGCTATAGATGATGCTAGATTTCTAATATTAAATTTAAACTTTAAATCCTTTTATTTTTGGAATCATTGCAATTAAACAGATCCATCACTTATTATTCTATTATTTTTGTCTAATTCATAGTTTTCTAGCTATTGGATGATTGAATTTGTATTATTTTACTCTACCCTATCTCTCAATTTATATCTTATATGTATTAATAGGCAAATTAAATTTGTTTATTGTATTTTTATCCTTTTTATCTAGCAGAGGCTTTGAACATCTCTAAAATTATCCAATTCTGATATTTATAGTCTAATGGATATTTTTTTAAGACAAGAATATTTAATTCATACGGAAAAATAAAACCTACAAGATATACAATCTCTATAAAAAGAAAGCAAAACAAATAATAGAATATTGAACTTGGTTTCTAAATAGAATGTTAACATTAATTATCGTTTTTTCTTGACGAATAAGTAGGTCTTGATATATTTCTAAATTGATATTATTTATAGTTTTTATTATATAATGAACTGTAAATTTGAGAATTTATAAATCCACATTAATTTTAAAAAAATAAGTTATCTAGATATCTTTTATTAATCAAAATCAAGCATACTTTCGCGTGCACGTTCAGTTGCGGTATCAAGGTTGATAAACATATCTATATACAATTGTTTAATTGACTTTTCGAGCAAGTTGAATCTGTCGATTTGAGCTATTATATCTCTACTTGCCCCATTATATTTTTTTCCAGCCTGTCTAACTAGCCCATAAAATTCTGATTCAGATAAATCTGAAGTTTTTAAAAGTTTTAAATATGTCGCTATTTCACACGAATTACAGTTTGTTAAAATAACAGAGTAAGCTTTTTTCCTATCTAAGTTAGCATTAGTTTTTAATAAATATAATATGCTCAAATAATCATTAACATTGATAGAATCATTATAACAAATTTCAATTTGATTTTCTTTTACATATTTAGATAAAATTTTAATGACTTCAGATGATATAGTTATCAAATATGAATTTTCGTTTTCATATTTTTTTAAACTTGCAAGCATTTTGTAACTAAAATGTGAGGCAATTTTTTTATAGATTGTCTCTATACTTTCGTTCAATTCCAAATCTTTCTTGTATGCTGAATGTATATTTTTTTGCATTAAATAGATCATTATATGGACACAATTATTTATATCTTCAAAACAAATGTTATCGAATTCGCTTATCTGTTTAATGCTGAAATCTGATAAAGGATAATATTTCAATATGTATCCAAGACGCCCTTGACAAATAATATTATATAATCGTGACAATTGCTCATTATCTAAATTATTAATGATTTTTAAATTCTCAATTAATTTAGGTTCGCTTTCGCCATATTTATGAATTGGACTATCAATTTGCTCAATTAAATAATCTATTTGTGATTTGCTCAAATTTTGGTAAAATTTTATAGATTCATTATCAAGATAGTTATCATATAAATGTTGGAGGAGATAATATTTTAGAGTTTTAAAAATATTGTTTTTCACATCATCTGGAAGCTGATTTAGAAGTTTAAAGTTTAAGGCATTAGATTTATCAATTTTTAATAATTTGATTAGATTATTCGTTATGCCATCTTTTCTATAAAGTTTTACAATTTTATCAATGTTTATCATTATATACTCCTAATTGCAATTTATTATATTATGATTAATAGGATATTAATTTTTTTAATTTTTTAAAGTTGAAAGGTACCGTTACCATATCTTCGTACATTATTAAAATCTGTTTTATCAATGTCTTTTAATAACTTCATCCATTAAATTACATACCCTTATTTATTACACGGAGTATATCACAGATATTCTCTAATGTCAATATGGCAATAAAAAATTAGGTCAAATGGATTATGACCTAATAATAATGCTCGTAGCAGATAAGAAACGTTATTCCATATTATCAAAATCTTTAGTTACTAAGCAATATTTTACTTCTTTGGTTTAATGATTTTAGTACCTCCCATATATTGCCACAAAACTTCTGGAATTGTAACTGAACCGTCTTTTTGAAGATGATTTTCAACAAATGCAATTAGCATTCTAGGAGGTGCTACAACAGTATTATTCAATGTATGAGCAAATTTATTGCCCTTATCTGTTTTATATCTGATGCCTAATCTTCTAGCTTGCGCATCTGTCAGATTACTACAAGAACAAACTTCAAAATATTTTTTCTGTCTTGGGCTCCAAGCTTCTACGTCAAGGCTACGATATTTCAAATCTGCCAAATCTCCTGAACAACATACAAGAGTTCTTACTGGGATTTCCATAGAGACAAACAATTCTACTGAATAGTTCCACATCTTATTGTACCAATCTTCACTTTCATCTGGTTTACAAATTACGATCATTTCTTGTTTTTCAAATTGATGGATACGATAAACCCCGCGCTCCTCTATACCGTGAGCACCCTTTTCTTTTCGAAAACAAGGACTATAAGATGTCAAGGTTATAGGCAATTTCTCTTCTGGTATAATAGTGTTCATAAATCGTCCAATCATAGAATGTTCACTGGTACCAATGAGATATAAATCTTCGCCTTCGATTTTGTACATCATATTGTCCATTTCTTCAAAACTCATCACGCCTTTGACTACATCACTACGAATCATAAATGGAGGTATTACATAGGTAAAGCCTTTATTTATCATAAAGTCACGTGCATAAGAAAGAATAGCACTATGAAGCCTAGCTATATCTCCTGTCAAATAATAAAACCCTTGTCCTGAAGTTCTTCTGGCACTATCAATGTCTAACCCATTTAATTTTTCTAAAATATCTGTGTGATATGGGATTTCAAAATCTGGCACTTTGGGCTCTAAAAATGTTTTTTCTTGCACATTGTATCTATCGTCTTCACCTATAGGCACATCGTTTGCGATAATATTTGGTATGTTCATCATTGATTGTTTGATTTTGTTGTCAAGCTCGGAAACTTCTTTTTCAATTACCTCAATACGTTCATTGTTTTTAACTACTTGTTCTTTAATTTTATTAGCTTCGCTAATTTGCTTTGCTTTCATTAATGTACCAATATGCTGAGACAATATATTACGTTTGGCACGTAATTCATCACCTTCTTGTTTCAAAATTCGCACTTTAGAATCCATCTTAAGTACATCATCAACTAAATGAAGTTTGTGATTTTGAAATTTCTTTTTGATGTTTTCCTTTACTAAATCAGGGTTTGTTCTAATTAAATTTATATCTATCATAATTTCTCCTTTTAAACAAAAAATATCACCCACATATTTTTAGAGGTGATATTTACCACTGTGCCACTCTATTTGAGCGTAAAACGCCCCACTCTTTTTTGCAAATTGTGCTATGCAATCAGCCTCGCGTTAACGAGTGTCTAAGGGGTAGACGCATAATACTACCGTGATTTGCTTTCACCAACCGCAAACTCTCTCGCACTTTCATAATATGCTAGTCCCTATCATCGACATATTAAACTAGATTAATTGTAAATTAAAGATAATAATTTGTCAACTTATTTTTAATAAAAATAATAAAAATATTTAAAAATGTTAGTTTTTTACGCAAAGATTTGATATAATAATTAATATATAAAGAGGTATTGATATGTCAAATAATTATTATCTAGATAGAAATCGAAAAAATATGCGAAAATTAAATGAACTATTGACTGAACTACCGCCCTTTTGCAGTACATTTTTTATTTCGATTCAAGACACTACTACCCCACTAACAAGATTAAATTATGCTAGTGATTTAAAGACATTTTTCAATTATCTAGTGACGTATGAAACAATATGTTTCAATAAAAGAATAATGGATATCACGACTAATGACGTTGACAAAATAGACTCACATTTAATTGAACGATATATGGCTTATTTATCTTATTACGACAAGGACAATGGCGAAGTCATTACAAATGGTGAACGTGGGAAATTGAGGAAGTTGTCTAGTCTCAGAGCATTTTTTAAATATCTATTTAATAAAGATATGATTAAAGCAAACGTTGCTTCAAAAGTTTCTTCTCCGAAATTGCACGACAAACCTATTATTCGCTTAGAACCTCAAGAGACAGCTGAATTACTCTACTCTTGTGACACGCTATCAGGATTTTCAAATCATCAGCAAAAGTATAATGAAAAGTTTAAAATTCGTGATAACGCAATATTATTCTTGTTTTTGACAACAGGTATACGTGTTAGCGAATGTGTAGGCTTAAATATAGATGATATAAATTTTAATCTAAATTCTTTTCGTGTGACCAGAAAAGGAGGTAATCAAGTAATTTTATATTTTGGTGAAGAAACTGCAGATATTTTGAAAGGATATTTACATTATCGCGAAAGTTTGAACCTTCCAAAGGAAGAGCGTGCACTCTTTATATCTAGTCAAGGAAAACGTTTAGGAGTACGCGCAGTGGAATATTTAGTAAAGAAATATGCTAAAATAGCTACTCCATTGAAAAATATTACACCACATAAATTACGATCAACCTATGGTACCAATTTATACAATCAAACAAAAGATATATACATTGTAGCAGAAGTTTTAGGACACAAAGATGTGAATACTACTAAAAAGCATTATGCAGCTATTAGTGAAGACATAAGGCGATCTGTAGCGGGGAAAGTAAAATTAAATCAAGATTAGATACACTATATTATGCGTAAATATCTTGTATATATACACTATATCTTGATGTATGATAATATTTGATAACTATTATAATATAATCTTAATAATATTTTTGTACCTTATATTAATTATTTTTTGTGTAAAAAAAATCAAAAATATCGAACAAATGTTTGACAAATGTTTTATATTTTGTTATCCTATAATAGGAGTTTAAGATTTATGGATAAAACGTTAGAAACTTATAATTTTATCGTTTCTTATTTAGAAGATAAAAAATACCCCCCTACCATTAGAGAAATTTGCAATAAACTAAATTTAGATTCAACATCAAGTGCGGTTTATCATTTGAAAAAATTGGAAAAAATGGGTAAAATAACTCGTTCAGTCAATAAAAATCGAGCAATTGAATTGGTAGATAAATCAATGAACAATATCACACTACCAGTTGTTGGTGTTATTGCGGCTGGTCAACCAATATTGGCCGAAGAGACTTTGCTTGATAAAGTTATAGTATCTGAAAATTTATTTTCTGGTACTAATATGTTCATATTAAAAGTCAAAGGTGACAGTATGATCAATATAGGCATATATAATGACGATTATGTTGTGATATCCAAACAATCAGTAGCAAATAATGGAGAAATTGTTGCGTGTTTGATCGACAATGAAGCAACTGTAAAACGATATTATAAAGAAAATGCCTATTTCCGTTTGCAACCAGAAAATTCATTAATGCGTCCTATTATCACTGATCACGTAGAAATTTTAGGGAAAGTTGTCGGATTGATTAGAAATAAATTTTAAAAGATTTATGCTAGATTAAGCATAAATTTTTTATTTCTATTGACTAAATCAGCTTTTTTATATATAATAATATATATTATATAAGGGGTATTATGAGAACCGCAGATTTAATTCCATTGATTTTATTAGAATTAAATGAGTGTGACAAATATGGTTTTGAATTGACTAAATCTATTGAAACAAAATCTAAAGGAAAAATCATAATAAAACAGCCCACTCTTTACACAATATTGAAAAAGTTAGAGAAATCTAAATTTATTTCTTCGTATTGGCAAGATAGTGATATTGGAGGGAAACGTCATTATTATCGAATCACTGAAAATGGTAAAATGCAAGTTGCTACCCTACCTAATTATGACAAATTAATTGAAAATATTGTTTTGGATAGTTCTGGTGATCAATTGTCGTTTAAAGATAATTTTGATGATGAACGAAATTTTTCTAGAGCTGAGGAAAAAGATAATCATATCTCAAGTACGATTAATACGAATACATATTCTGCTGTATCAATAATGAATAGTATAGTCAATGATAGTTCTCAAATAGACGAAGAAGCTAAAACCGAAAACGATATCTCACCTACACTTCAAGAGTCTATTTTGCCATCAAGTGAAGTGTTTGCTGGCAATCATATTGACAATGCTACTGAATTGGAAATTAATCAATCGAATACAGAAATTTTGAAAAATGAAAGGATTAATGTAGAAGAAAAATTCGCGGAGAACAAAGATGTCTCAAAATTTACGAAAAAAGAATCTACTATAATTTCAGAAGAATATAAAAAACAATTTACTACAAATACTTCTGATGAGACAACACATCAATCAATTGATAATTTCTATGAAAAGAAATCAGCTGAGACTATTACATCTGATTTTGAAAATGATAATGCATATATAAATAATGAACTTTGCAAAAAAATTAAGTATGTTGATTTTGTAGACTTTAAAACGAATGCAAATTATATTTATGCAAAAAATACAGCTAAGAATATGAAAAATAAGATATTTGCTTCTACTTTATATTTGTTAGTAATGATTATAATTTCATCTGTGGTTGCCTCGTTTCAATCTAATACTAAACCAATATACTATGTATTCTTTTTAATTGCTTTATTTGTACTTATATTTTATCCTTCAATTTACGCTTGCTTTTATGATAGGTTTAGGTTGTATCTTCAAAATAATAAATATAATCCGGATTTGAAAAAACAATTATATATATCTCTCGCTATCGAATTTTTGATTATAGTTATATGTGTAATCATAAATATGAATATTGGAAATAATACGTTGGATAGTATGTTTAGTATAAATAATTTTGCTAATTTATATGCTCCAATTATATTATCGACTGTAATGTTTGCAGATATTGTATTCACATATTTATTTATCAAAAGATCTAAGAAATAGGAGTTTTAATGATACCAGTATTGAGTGTAAACGGCTTGACCAAAATATATGGAACAAAAAAGGTTGTAAACAATGTAACCTTCTCTCTTTACCCTGGTCAAATTTTTGGATTTGTTGGTCCTAATGGTGCTGGCAAATCTACTACAATACGAATGATTACTGGACTCACTCCTATTAGTAAAGGTAGTATAAGAATATGTGGTTATAGTATAGAGAGAAGTTTTGAGCGAGCTATTTCAAATGTTGGAGCCGTGGTTGAAATCCCGCAACTCTATACTTATCTGTCAGGATTAAAAAATCTTAAATTATTTGCAGGCTTTTATGGCAAGGCTGCGCTTAAAAGAATCCCAGAGATTGTGAAGCTTGTTGGAATGGAAAATAGAATAAAAGATAAATTATCTACCTACTCTCTCGGTATGAAACAAAGATTAGGTATAGCTCAAGCGCTTTTAAATAAACCAAAATTGCTGATACTAGACGAACCTACAAATGGACTTGATCCTAATGGAATTGTAGAGATGAGAAATATACTCAAAGTGTTGGCAGAAAAAGAAAATATTGCAATAATTATATCGAGTCATAACCTTGCGGAGTTAGAACATACTTGTGATGTCATTGGTTTAATAAATAATGGTAGAATTATTGAATATAAAACAATGAAGGAAATTAACAGTATAGTGGAATCTAGACAGCGTATACAATTAATGTGTAATTACCCTAATTATGCGGCACTAATATTAAAGAAAAAATATAATATATCTTCAAAAGTAGTTGGGAATTCAGTTATTTTGCCTTTAAAAGAGGCAAATATTGCAGTTGTAGTATCTTATTTGACCTACAAAAAAGTTAAAATATATGGCCTGAAAAAGATTCAAAAATCATTAGAAGAATTGTATTTTGAATTGCTAAATAGTGAACGTCCATCTACAAGTATAGTTTAGGAGTATTATGTTTAAAGTTGTTTCAGCAGAGATAAAGAAAATGGTATCCAAGCCAGGTATCTATATACTGGCTATTTTGCTTGCAGTAATATTAGTTTTAGGTGTTTTTATATATAGACCTACAGTATATCAAGATACTTCGGTTAATTTACAAGGTGATACCGTTTTAGATATCTATAATCAATTTGATGGTGGATTGAATGCTGGTATCAAATATGATGTAGACGATAATATTGAGAACGCTTCTTACCCAGTAACTTTATATAGAATTAATGGTGTCACATTTAAGGATCATATAAATGAATTAGTTAATCAATTTGAGACAAACTTTTCGGCTTATAGGAATTGCGCTTATGATTCATCTAGTTCTAATACGATTAGTACAAATAAAACCAATTTGTTGCAAAGTTTAATCAATCTAAATAATGCAATCAATATAGGTATAAACAATGCACAAAACGGAGCATATACAATTCTTACCACTACTTCAAATTTTAACACTTATGAAGAATATTATGAGTATGTGTATAATAATTTTGATGTTACAGTTACTGAATCAAATAGGACAACCATTGCAGAGATATGCAAAGAATACGAAGATAATTTTAAAGATGAATTTATCAGTTCAATAGACAATTTTAAATATCCTAATGTAAGCGATGATTTTATTGAAGATTATTCAGCAAACATAGAAGGAACAAAATATTCAACAATCAATGCTAGAATGCAAGAGATCATTACAGACATATATGAGTTAAGAGATTTAGCACAATTTGATTCAGAAACAAATCAAAGTATTAGTTCAAAAGATGAGATGATAAGATTAATTAATTTATATATTAATACAGCGGATACTTTTATTAATCTTGTAAATTATGAATTATTGTCAAATGCTTTTTCAGTAGTCAATACCAATGATCAACTAGATCTTATGTACTTAACTAATCAATCGCAATACAATTCAGATTCATTATTAATTAGATATACATATTTATTTGAAAATGGCAAGACGGAAAATGATTATGCGCATCCTCTCACAATTGGCGTTACATCAAATCACGAAACGAATGCATATGACTATGCATATTTTATCTTAAAGTTATTTTCTTTTATAATTATAGTATACGCAGTGATGACAGCTTGCCACTCTATTGCAGGAGAAATAAAAGAAGGATCAATGAGATATCTGGCAATTCGCCCTGTTGGTAGAATAAAATTATTCTTCGGTAAATTATTTGCTATCTTATTGATGTCAATTATTATGATTTTATTTTCTGCAATAATTGCTTTGTGTGTAGGCGGAGCGGTGTATGGTTTTGATTCATTGACTATTCTTACAATATTTAATGGTACAACTGCTATCACTATGCACCCTATTGTGATGCTATTGATTTATCTATTGAGTATGTTCTTAGAATTGATGGTTTATGCTTCAATTGCTATGCTGTTATCTTGCCTATTTAAATCTGATCTTTTCGCAGTCACTATTATGTTGGTACTCTATCTTCTAAATACATTATTACCAGTATTTGCAGGTGGTATAAATAGTTGGCTTGCATATTATCCGTTCTCTCATATTTCACTATATTCGCTCTTTGGTAGTTCAAATTATGCTTTGTCAGATAATTTCCTAAATATTCTTTTAGGCGCAAAAGTTTATGCGGGTACGAATATCGGATTAACTATATCTGTTACTTTGTTATTTATAATTATTGCTAATGTTTTAGGTTCAATATTATTCAAGAAAAAGGAATTATAATTTGGGATTATAGTCTTTCATAAATGATTAAATAATCAAATTAAATTATATATCAGCTAGTATTATAAAAAAATAGGTAACAATTTGATTTACCTATTTTTTCATCCTTGCTATTTCGCCAGTAGCTAATTCATCGCATCTATTATTATATATATTATCTGCGTGCCCTTTTACTTTTATCCAATTGATTTTGTGCATATTATTTAATTCAATCAATTGATGCCATAACTCTAAGTTCTGTACTGGTTTTTTGTTGCTATTTCTAAATCCATTCAATTGCCATCTAGTTATCCAATCTTCTCGAAATGCGTTTATCAAATATGCGCTGTCGCTGTATAGATCAATCTGACAAGGTTCTTTTAATAAATCTAAGGCTTTGATAGCCGCAGTCAATTCCATTTGATTGTTTGTGGTATTTTCTTGATGTCCACTTATTTCTTTTTTTGCATCCTTATAAAATAATATAGCGCCCCAACCTCCATCACCAGGATTACCGCTACACGCACCATCTGTATATATTGTTACCTTCTTCATAACCATTATTATAAAAAAACAATCCTTATTTGTCAAATAAATAAGGATATATAATAGATTTGAAGATATACATTAAATTGTTGAAATATTTTATATTATTAAAATCTCATATTAATTATCAGTTTCAAAATTATTAATTTTGAATATAAATTGTCAATTTAATATGAATGCTTCAAATAGAATATAAATTTATAGTTATGGCAGGGGAGACGCGATTCGAACACGCAACCGACGGTTTTGGAGACCGCTACTCTACCATTGAGCCACTCCCCTATCTTTGTTATTATACTATACAAAAAATACATTGTCAAGGAAAGATAACATTTTATTGAGTTTTATTTTAAATATTGATGTAAAATTTGATACAAAAAAATTGCTATTAAATTGGCTCATTTACGATCAAATTATAGTAAAATATTTTGGCAAACATTTTAATCCATTAATAAAATAAAGAAAAAAATAGTCTAATTCAAAAGACTATTTTTAAAATATATCTACTTTGCTGTATCTGTGAATCTCGATTCACGAATTACATTTACTTTAATGTGTCCAGGATATTCTAGTTTTGCTTCAATTGATTTTGCAATATCGTGAGCTAAAACTTGAGCTTCATCATCACTGATTTGTTCAGGTTTGACCATAACACGAATTTCACGTCCAGCTTGAATAGCATAAGTTTTCTCTACCCCAGCGAATGAATTTGCTATAGACTCAAGATCTTGCAATCGTTTGATATAATTTTCAATTGATTCTCTTCTAGCACCTGGTCTAGCACTTGAGATAGCATCTGCAGCTTGTACCAAGACAGCCTCAAGCGTCTTAGGTTCAACATCATTATGATGTGCTTCAATACAATGAATTACTGCTTCACTCTCTTTATATTTTCTAGCAAGCTCCACACCAATGCTTACGTGAGTGCCTTCGACTTCGTGATCAACAGCTTTGCCGATGTCGTGAAGCAATCCTGCCCTTCTGGCAACTTTTTCATTCGCTCCCACTTCGGACGCTAACATTCCTGCAATATATGAAACTTCAAGAGAATGATTTAATACATTTTGACCATAACTTGTACGATACTTTAATCGACCTAAAACTTTGACAATTTCAGGATGAATATTGTGAATGTCCGCATCAAAGCAAGCGTTTTCTCCTGCTTCTTTGATCGTCTCCTCTACATCTCTTTGTGCTTTTTGTACTAACTCTTCTATTCTTGCGGGATGAATTCTACCATCTAAAATAAGTTTTTCTAATGCAATTCTAGCAACTTCGCGTCTAACTGGATCAAATCCCGATAATGTGATTGCTTCTGGAGTGTCGTCTACTATAAAATCAATTCCAGTAGCCGCTTCTAGTGCACGTATATTCCTTCCTTCACGACCAATGATTCTACCTTTCATCTCTTCATTGGGCAACGTAACGGTGCTTGTGGTCACTTCACTAGTATGATCAGCGGCACATTTTTGAATAGCTAAAGTGATAATATTTCTTGCTTTTTTATCTGCTTCGTTTATAGCATTGTCTTCTATTTCTTTTGCAATTTTAATGGCATCTATTTTTGCCTCATCAGTATATCTATCAATAATTACTTGTTTTGCTTCATCTTTAGTCATTTGACTAACTTTTTCAAGTTCTTTGATAATATTTTCTTGCATTTCGTCAAGCGTATTTTCTTTGCTTGCCAAAGCTTCGATTTGATTATGCACACGTTCTTTTGCCTGCTCTAATTCTTCAGTTTTTTTATCTAGAGCAGTCTCTCGTTTAGATAACAATTCTTCGCGAGCATATAATCGCTCCTCATTGCGTTTTGCCTCTTCTCTGCGTTCTTTGTTTTCTTGCTCGAAAGTTGATTTCAATATACCAATTTCTTTGTTGGTTTGCTCAACTTGCTCTTTTTTAATCTTTTCTGCTTGAGCATAAGCATCTTCTAGTATTTTATCTGCATTTTTTTTAGCCGATTTAGATTTTTTATTCATAACTACGGCATAAATACCGAAGCCTGCACCTATTCCGATACCTATACCGACCAAAAATAAAACAATGGATAAAATGGTTGCTAAACTATTACTTACGCTACATAGCAAACTAAAATTTACTATGTTCATCTTTACCTACCTTTCATATCGCATTTGCGATAACATAATTATACTACATTTTGTATTTAAAAGTCAAGCCTTAAGGTAAATTAAAAAAGTCATTTTATTTATAAGAATTTCAATAGATAAAATTTAAAAAAAATCAAATACTTCTTATTAGAATAAATCACAAAATATTGTGTAAATAATAAATATCTTACACAACATTTAAGACTTGTTATCTAAATCAAACACTTCCATATTTAAGATGATGAGCTTAATCAAATTTTCTAAATCCACTTTTTTCTCTTCTTTCTCAGCCTCCTCAATTTTAGGTTTAATTACAGGATTACGTGGTAAAAATACGGTACAACAATCTTCATAAGGTAAAATACTGGTGTCATAAGTTTCAATATCTTTTGCTATTTTGATAATTTCTTCTTTATTAAAACTTATCAATGGGCGCAAAACTGGGAATTTTGCTACAGCATTTGTAGATGTCAAACTTTCTATTGTTTGACTAGCGACTTGCCCTAAACTCTCACCAGTGATTATAGTTTTATATTTGAACTTTTCACACAATATATTTGCAATTCTAATCATTGAGCGTCTCAATAAATTTATCGCATACTCAGTCTTACAATTAACGTGAAATTCCTCTTGAAGCTTAGTCATTGAACATATATACATATATTTTGCACCAATAAACTTTCTGATTTTTTTTGCTAATGTTATAACTTTTTCTTTGGCTTGAGGACTGGTGTAAGGAAAACTATCAAAGTGTAAAACGTCTTGCCTAAGTCCGCGTTTTGCCATAGCAAAACCCGCTACGGGACTGTCTATTCCTCCACTCAATAAAAGCAGACCATTGCGTTTTTCATCCAATGGTAAACCTGAATAAGCATAAATTATATCATAAAAAATAAATGTATAACCATTTTCGCGAATATCTATATGGATAGTAGTTTTAGGATTGTGAATATCAACTTTTGCCCTACTATTATTTTTTAAGATAATTTCACCTAGATCTGCCTCAAATTCATTTGATTTTATAGAGAAAGATTTATCCGCACGATTGACGTCACATTTGAAAGTTGTATCTATTTTAATTGTTGAAATATAATCACATATTTGTTTTATATCATTTTTTATTTCTACAGCCTTAGAAATTGAATGTATACCAAACACACATTTTAATTTAGAAATGATTTCATCTTCATTTTCATAATCTCGTACGATAAAACGATTTTGGATAGATTCAATCTTGCAGATATTATTCTTTAGAGCTGTTTTAATATTGTTGTGCAACAATTTGATAAAATATTTTTTATTTCCGCCTTTTAGATGTATTTCATTAAATCTAATTAATATTACATTATTCATTTGTTTAACCTCTTATTTAATTCATTTATTGTTTCATTAAGAGCTTGCGCCATTTTTATACAATCATTGATAGAAACATCATAATCAAAACTAATTCTAATGGCTCCAGATAAATAATCTTTTTCTACAATATCTGATAGCACTCTATTATATCCTGCTTTGCTGTTACACGCAGATCCTGTGCCAATTAAATATCCCTTTGACTCCATCACGTGCTCAATAGTCTCACCTCGTAAATTTTTAAAGCAAATTGATATTATATTATCTACACAATTATCTTTCGAAACTAGATAGTAGTCAGTATTAAGATTATCTAATATCTCTTTTTTATAAAGAGTATAATCTATTTTTTTCAGATTTTCCAAAGCGGACTTAAATGCGAAAATTGCTGGAGTGTTTTCTGTGCCTGAACGAAAATTCATTTCTTGTCCTCCGCCGAGGATAAATGGCTTTAATTTGTTCGGATTTGAAATAAATAGTCCGCCAATTCCTTTAGGTCCTTTGATTTTATGGGCAGATATTGTATAGAAATCTACGCCTAATTTTGATAGGTCTATGTTGACTTTACCTACCGCTTGTACTCCATCGGAATGCACTAGAATATTTGGATTGATTTCTTTTGCTTGTTTAGTTATATGTTCTATATCATTAATAGCCCCTGTTTCATTGCTGACGTGAATTATTGAAATAAAAGCAACATCCTTGTCTATCAGATCAAATAGTTTGCCAACATCTACACCGCCATTTTTTTGTAAAGGTACAAATATAATGTTATAGCCACTTTCCTTATATTTTTTTGCAGTTTCATATATTGAACTATGTTCCCCGCCACCTATAAGATATTTTTTATCTTTTCTCGTAATTACCGAATGCAAAACTGTATTATTGCTTTCAGTTGCCGAACCTGTAAAGATGAAAGTTGATTTTGGCTTTGCATTAAACTTTTTCAAAAAATATTCTCTGCTGTCTTCAATAGCTTTTTTCACTTTCACAGACGGATAATATAATGAACTGGGATTGAAAAAATCGTCACTCGCTCTAATGTAACTATCAAGTGATTCCTTGCTAATTTTAGTAGTAGACGCATTGTCAAAATATAACATATTTATATTATAACATAATTTTGACAATTTTACAATATATTAAAAGATTTATGGAACAAGATTTAAAGTTTTTCCTAAAATAGATCCATTAAGATATATTTCTGGCACTTTGCCTACAATAATGCTTTCGGCTAATAATACTTGATTAGATGTGTATATATCATACGATTTAATTGGAAGTACAATATTTACATGTACATTTATATATAAATATAATGTGTGTTTTGTCATATTGATCCCTACTGATTCAAATAAACTTTCAAAATTGCTACTAACAGCACCTATTGGAGTCAACTTCAAATTAATGACAGGGCCTCTGCCAATTAAAAAAGGTATCCCTGAAAATGTTCCCAAGTTTATGTTTAATCCCATACTTCCTAAAGTCTGCATTTCTTTTTGAGCCTGTTCTACTATCTCTCGTGATATGCTATTAATCTCAAATTGATTGGCTGTAAATGACGCAATATCTCCACTAGTTGTATAACTTATATCTATCAGCGAATCATATTTTAAAGATTGATTGATCACATTGCTAACAGCTCTATTAATCGCTTTTTCTGTCACTGCACGTGTCTCAGCGGATGTATAGGCTTTAACAACAGGACTAACAACTAAAAAATAATACATTAAAAATATTATTAAAAAGATAACAATAGTCAATTTGATTATGATACTCTTTTTGCAATGGGATCTTTTCTTTTTCATAATATAATCTATTAATGTATTTTATAATTATTTTGATTTCGACTAAATAATTTATAAATAGTAGATCAAATGAAAATCAATATATTTTATTAAAACAATATATAGCCACTATATTATTTAAGATTTAGTATCACTATAGTGTTATTATTAAATAATTTGGGTAAGGTAAGTAGCAAAAAATTATATCTAATTTAGAATTTTATAAAGTTATCGATTTATTTCAATGTCCACCTCGTTTTGATTTGCTACTAAATATTAGAGCAAATATAAATGATGCAAAAATTGCCATAGCAATACCGCCCGCTGACGCTGTCAATCCACCCGTAAATATGCCAATTATTCCTTTTTCTTCCGCTGCCATAATGGCTCCACGAGCAAGATTTGCTCCAAAACCTATAATTGGCACAGTCGCACCCGCTTTTGCGAATTCTTTGAACGGAGCATAAATATTGAATACTTCTAATATCATACCTATTATCAAAAATAACACCAAAATTCTAGCTGTTGTAATTTTTGTCCTAATTACTAGAATTTGTGCTAAAAAACATATAAATCCACCTACTAAAAAAGAAATAACGTAATCCCATATATTTATCATTTTCTTTCCTTTTATCATTTTTTATTTAATTAAATTTCAATATATCGCAATTGAATCAGTAACATAATTTAAAATTTGGTTTTAATTGCATTAATTTTAAAATATATTTCAATTTATTTTACTTTTTTTCTTATCAGTTTTTTTGAGATTAGATAAAGGTTTTACATCTTCCTTTCTTTTCAAACGCGATGTCTCACCCATTTTTTTGCGATTCTTTTCAGCATCTAAATCATTAAATACAAGTTCTACAGCGTGTGCAATGCCAGGAATGGTATCACCTTGTTGAGATGTGGTTGTGCTCATCAGTGCCCCAGTGGACACAACTAAAACGCGTTTAAAATCTCCCTTCTTCATTTTGTATAAAACATAAGAATTTAGCACGCTAGCACTACAACCTGCACCACTTCCTCCCATAAATACTCGCTCTGATTTATCATATATCATACATCCGCAGTCTGAATAATTCTGACCTAAAATAATATTTTCGTGTTCCATAAGGTCGATCAGTATTTCACTACCCAGCTTCCCTAAATCTCCAGTTAATATGATGTCATAATCTGAAACTTTATGGTTGGTATTCTTAAGATGTAGTTTGATGGTATCACAAGCGGCAGGTGCCATAGCAGCTCCCATATTATTAACATCCGAAATTCCGTAATCTATAACTTTTCCAAAGGTGACAGCATTAATACGTATTTTGCTTGGAATATTTGATACGATGCTTGCTCCGCCACCAGTTATAGTCCATTGTGCTGTGGGCGGGCGCTGGTTTCCAAGTTCCAATGGAAATCTATATTGTCGTTCTGCACTGCTAAAATGAGTGCAAGTTGAGGCAACAATATTATTAGCTATTTTGTTGTCGACAAATATTCCGCTGATGGCCAGAGATTCTGTCATAGTGGCACAGGCTGAATACAAACCTATAAATGGCAAATTCAATTCACGTGCGGCAAAAGATGAACTGACTATTTGATTAAGCAAATCTCCACCTATGAAA
The DNA here is from genome assembly GCA_944377305.1 of uncultured Clostridia bacterium. Taxonomy (GTDB): domain Bacteria; phylum Bacillota; class Clostridia; order Christensenellales; family UBA1242; genus Onthoplasma. Next base: position 9,941 of record CALWEL010000005.1, on the reverse strand, counting down.
AAATCTATATCGGACATCTTCAGTCCAGCCTTATCAACAGCATTTATGATTAAATCGTATAATAGTTTTCGCTCTGATTTTTCAAATGTTTTTTCTTTCAAAGTGTCATCCTGAATGATATAATCGAAATAATCTTTTAATGGTCCTTTCCCTTCCAATGGTCCAACCATACTAAATCCCTCAAGGATATAAACCTTATTTTTCAACTTATATGTTTGCATAATTTTCTTACCACAATCCTATATAAAATATCCTATGAAACCGCAAATTATTGATCCTACTACACCACAGACAATTACAGGTCCTGCAATAGTAAACATTTTGACACAAATACCATATATTATCCCTTCTTTTTTGAATTCTATAGCTGGGCTAGATATTGAATTAGAAAATCCAGTGATCGGTATCACAGAACCAGCTCCGCCCCAAGCACCGATTACATCATAAACTCCGATGCCTGTTAGCAGACAAGTAATAAATATTATGGTCATAAGCATACAAGTACTGACTTCGCTTTCACTGAGACTTGGGAAAAAATAAGTGTATAGATCAAAAAATCCCTGTCCTATAGCACATATAGCTCCACCAAGTATAAATGCCTTGATAAGTGAGGGCCAAGCACGTGTTTTAGGGACTTTTGATTCCACATAAATATTATAATTTACATTTCTTTTTTCTTTATCCATAATTTTTCTCCTAACAGATTATTAACATAAAAAATAAAATATAAACCTTAATATAAATAGGAAAAGTAGGAAAATTTTTGAAAAGTTTAAATATTTATATTAAATTTATACATACTAACGATAGTAAAGGAGAAATTATGAAAAAAATTATACCGATATTATCAATATTAAGTGCTGGAATTATGTTGACAGGATGTGCTAATTCACCTGTCAAAGTAAATTCAAATGATTTATTAAACAGTATCAACAATTTTCAGACTACAGTAGATAATTATACTAAAAATGGAAGTGAATCATTGACAAAAATAGCATTAAATAAATATGAATTATTAGTTTCTTCACCAATCAATGCGAGATTAGTGAATTCTAATGATTCAAAAAATCAATCACAAAATAAGTCAATAATCGAAAGAACAAACGATATCAGCAATGATAATAAAATCAAAGAAATTGCTAATGAGAGTGTAAATAATACAAACAAAAACCAAATTGATATTAAGGAAAGCAACGAATTGTCAGCAATCAACACTAATGAAAAGCTAATAACAGAAAATCAAAACAACTTAAATCATAATAATGATATCATACAAAAAGATATAACTATCTATCCTATTCAAAATGACTCTAATGAAAAATCAAAAAATTTGCAAAATATGAGTGAAAATAGAGAAATTAGAAAACAAAGAATAATAGATGTAGAGTCTGAAACTTTAGATAAAAAAGATAATATCAATCTTATGAACGTACAAGAGGAAAATAATAGCAATAATGACAGCATTATAGATACTTCCGATTTAAACGAAACAGATATCAACGAAGATGTTGTTACTAATGAAAATTCGGGCGAAGATACTGATAATGATAGTTCGCAGATATCCACGCTTTATTCTCTTTCATCTGATATAGAAGATTCTTGTGATGAATTTTGTGAATTAAAAGAACGAATCGTGAATGCAATAATTGAAACTCAAAATTTGATATCAAAACTTCAATTGAAAGAAATCGAATTGACTGCGGAACAAAAAATATTCCTATCTGAACAATCAGAACAATTGAAAAATTTGGGACGTCGACTATCTGCTGTCACGCGTGAATTATCTTTAAGTCTAGCAGATATATCAACATTTACTCAAAAAAATGTCAACGATATAGATAGTTTATCTTTGAAATATTTGATAGTTTTAGATAATCTAATCAATGGAAATGAATTATTAGAAAATGGACTTCAATCATTGAATATGATTAATAGTTTATTTGATATTAATTCAAATATTGAGCCAAATAACAGAGGAAGAATTTTATATGGTTTTAGACGAAATAAGGAACTTCCTATCATTAAAGATTATTTAATAAAAGAAGATGGTCAAATTGTAGAAAATAATTCTTCAAACTCAAATGAAGATAAGGAAGAAAATAAAATAAATAGTGATGAAGAATCTAATTCAACTACTCAGATGAATTCCAAAAATCCTGACACACTAATAAACGATAATATTCAAAATCCAAATAATGTTGACGACTCAAACACCATACAAAATGCACGAACGACAAGAAATTCAAAATTAAATAATGTCGACACCTACAACAATAGACGCTTCAATTCAAATATTGATACTTATGGGAATAATTTTAAAAATACTGACACCTTTTTTAATACTGCACTATTAGATAATGAATTTTTATATGGAAGAAGCGGATATCCTTATGCTAACAATTATATGTACAACAATCCTTATGGAATGAATTATTACAATCAAAACAATGTGTTGAATCCAAACGTAAACAATGCTAATAATCAAAACAATGCTACAGATAGTGTAAATAATGGTAATGCTACACATAATAGTGCACAGCAAGAAAGCGAAAAAACAAATGAAAAATTTAATAAATTGCAAAAAAATATTGACACCTACAAAGATGCTAATACACCTAGTTTAAAATCAAAATTCAACAAATTCAAACAATCTGTGTCTAACTTCTTCGCCAAATTTTCAGTACCAAAGCATAAGGGTCAATATGAAAATCCTATATATAAATATAATAATGTTGATTCCAAAAATAACGAATCTAAACAGCCTTGATATTGTCTTTCATCTCTTTTAAAACTTTATTTTCTATTCTACTGACTTGGACTTGGCTAACGCCAAGTTCTTTTGCTATTTCGCTTTGAGTCTTATCTAAATAATAACGCATAATTATCACTTGTTTTTCTCGTGCAGTTAGATTTTCTATCATATCTCTAAGAGTTAATTTATCTAAAAAAGTCTCTACATTAAAATTGTCGCTAAGTTTATCTAGAATTGTCGTTGAGTCATCATCTTCATTGTATTTTTCGTTCAAAGAAAGAGGGGTTGTATTCGCTTCCATAGAGAAGACTATTTCGCTTATATCCATTTTAAATTCCTGCGAAAGTTTTTCCAAACTCGGATTTTCACCATATTTTTTATTATAATCGTATATATAATTTTTGATCAATATCGCAGTGTGTTTTATACTTCTTGACACTTTGACACTTCCATCATCACGGAGAAATCGCTTTATCTCCCCTGCAATCATAGGTACAGCATAAGTCGTAAATTTTACATTGAAATTTGGATCATAATTATTTATTGCTTTTACAAACCCGAGTGCTCCCAATTGGTATAAATCATCATATTCAATTCCTTTATTAAGGTACCTTTTCACAACACTTTTGATCAGTGGAGAATTAAGAGTTATCAATTTTTCTTTTGCTAAGTCATTTCCATTTTTGGCTTGATTCAACAAGTCAAAAGTCTGTTCATTGGTTAGCATTCTAGATCCCCACTACAGCTTTTTCAATCTCTTTTTCCATATTGACTGTTACACCTTCTTTGTTGTTTTTTACTTCCAATTTGTCCATAAAACTTTCCATTACTGTGAATCCCATTCCGCTTCTCTCTTGATTTGGCTTGCTGGTATAAAAGGGTGTCAGTGCTCGTTCAATATCCTGAATACCAATTCCATTATCCGTAATGCTAATTAAAACTTTGTTATTGATTGTCACTATTTTCATATTGACATAGCCAGGTTTTTCAGGATATGCGTGTACTATTACATTTGTGATTGCTTCATTTACTGCAGTTTTTATGTCTTCCAATTCGCTAATACTTGGGTTTAGTGGCAAAATAAAGCTCGCCACTACATTTCTTGCAAAAGCTTCATTCTCTGCAATTGCTTTAAATTTAATTTCCATACAATTTTTCATTTCATTCCCTTCCTTTTATATGATTTTTGGCATTATGTCATAGAGCCCTGACATTTTGAAAATTCTTTCCGCGTTCCTACTAGGATTTGAGATAAATATAGGTTTGTTGCATTCTCTCATTTTTTTGTATCTCCCTATCAAAACTCCCACGCCTGTACTATCCATAAAAGTCAATTCGGATAGATCCATCACAATTTGAACAAATCCTTTTTGAGTATCTAGTAAAGTATCCAGATTCTTTCGTACTGTACCTGCTGTATATTCGTCAAGTTCACCAGAAAGCAAAATGTATAATGTCTTATTAACAATTCTAGATTTTATTTGCATAATACGCTCCTTATTAGCATTTTAACAAAACAAGAATTAAAAAAAATAATAACTATTGTTGAATTTGAATAGTATTTTGTTGAAGATTGTTGACTTTATATTTCCCTTATCAAATGAAAAAAAACAAGCCTAAGCCTGTTTTATATAATTTATATGGTAATAAAATTTACTTTTTATATTATTCTAATTTTATTGATTGCTTTTGATTAATAGTGAAAATTAATTTTATTTAGAAAAATACATAATTAATAGAACTGCACCTACAATTAGCAAGCAAACAAAGAAGATGGTCAAGAATACTCTTAGTTTATCTTTAGGTAGTTTTCCGACTTTTCCTGTCTGACCATTCATCACCACTTTATATCTTTTATCTTTTACCTCTGAACTAATTAAATATATTGGAAGGAGACAATAGTTGTATCTACGATCAATATAATCTGTGTTTAATGTGAGTTGTTCAATTTTAGTACAACCGTGCTTTCTCAAAAGTTGCTGTTTGATATCTTCTTTAATTATTGTTTCCGCAGTCGCGACACAAGAATTAAACATTTTATCCTTATACTCTAGCATATAACCATACATAAAATCTTCTTTGAATTCAACAGCGGATCCATATTCAAACGGCATAATAGAAGCGAGTTCATCCTGTTCAATATTTGAGTTAGCTTCAATTGTAATGTTTTTATATGCTTTGTCAAATATTCCACTGACATTTTTATAATAGGTTCTAGTTTCAAGCCTACCATCTCTTGTTTTATAACTATCAGTATAGCTAAACACTCCGCGATATGTGGAAGCTGTAGAAATGTCAAATACAAAAGCATTCGCATAAATCCCAGTTACATTATTTTCGTTTATTTTTTTAAACACCTTTTTATTTGCATAAAATTTTTTATTTGTTGTCGTTTTAAATTTTTTCAATGCATCTGCTTTTCCGAAAGTAAAAGGCAAAATAGAATCTATATACAATAGATTTTTTGATTTTGACTTAACTATCGTTGAATTTCCACAGTATGGACATATTGTCTGCATTTGAAATTTTGAGAGCATTACGTTTGCACCGCAAGACTTGCATTTAAAACTGCGTAAAGAGTTGGCTAATTCATCTGTCGATTGATCCATCGTATGTTCATCAAATGTTTTTTTATTGAAAGAATAATTATATGCCACAGGAAAAATCGAGCCACAATTTGAGCAAATATTGCCTTTATCCTTTGGACTAAAATGTAATTGTCCGCCACAATTTTCACAATTTTTTAACATAAACTAATGATAGCAAATAATATAATTAATATCAATTAATTTTTGAAAATTTTTATTCAAAACATCAATTTTATAAATATTTTAGTTTTTTTAACAGTAAATAAAATCATTTTTAATCTTTTATCGTGTTATTTTCTCAAATTATTTTAAAATTAAAAAAAGAATTAGATATGAAGTGGACATCTTAAAACGTATGCTTTGAAGTCCAGCATAGCATTGCTAATTCTTTGAAAAACAAGGAAATTAAATAAAATTAAAATTCACAATTATTTGGGGTACGTGGAAATAAAATTACGTCACGAATATTAGTAACTCCTGTCACATACATTAAGATTCTTTCAAAACCCAGACCGAATCCGCTGTGTTGAACTGATCCAAATTTTCGCAAATTCATATACCACCAATAATCTTCTTCTTTAAGATTCTTTTCTTTCATTATAGCTTTCAATTTGTTGTAATCAGTTTCTCTTTCGCTTCCGCCCGTCACTTCGCCAATGCCAGGAAACAAAAGATCACAACCGTGAACCGTTTTGTTGTCATCATTGATTTTCATATAAAATGCCTTGATATCTTTTGGATAATCGGTGACAAAAACTGGGCGTTTGAAAATCACTTCAGATAGATATCTTTCGTGTTCAGTCTGAATATCTGCTCCCCATTCAACAGGATATGCAAAATTTTTGTTATTCTTCTTTAAAATTTCGATTGCTTCAGTATAGGTAATATGGGCGAACTCATTTTCGATGACATTATTTAATCTATTGAATAAATCTTTGTCTACAAAATTATTGAAGAAAGCCATTTCGTCCGGACATTTTTTCATAATGCCTGATATGATATATTTCATCATTTCTTCTTCCAATTCCATCAAGCCATTCAAATCCATAAATGATATTTCTGGTTCGAGATGCCAAAATTCGTTTAAGTGCCTATTCGTATTGCTGTTTTCTGCTCTAAAAGTCGGACCAAAAGTATAAATTTTTCCAAACGCAGCCGCGCAAGCTTCACCTTCCAATTGCCCTGTAGGAGTCAAGTAAGTCTTTTTGCCAAACAATTCGTCTTTTGGTTCAAACTTCTTCGTTTCGTCGTAAATATCTTGCGTTGTCACTCTAAACAATTCGCTTCCACCCTCGCAATCTGATGAAGTGATGATTGGAGTGTGGACATAAACAAACCCTTTTTTGTTGAAAAATTCGTGCAACAGAAAGGACAATTCACTTCTCACTCTAAATACTGCATTGAATAAATTTGTTCGTGGACGAAGATATGCAATTTCACGCAAAAATTCCAAAGAATGTTTCTTCTTTTGAAGAGGATATTCGTTGTCAGTTGCACTGATAACTGTGACGCCGTTTGCTTGAATTTCAAATGGTTGCTTATTTTCAGGCGTTAAAACCACACTTCCCGTGCACATAATTGCAGAGCCAGTGTTAAGTTTTTCCACAATCTCAAAATTTTTGATTTTATCTTTGTTGAAAACAATTTGCACGCCTTTGAAACTTGTGCCGTCGTTAAGGTCGATGAAACCGAAAGAGCCGTTTCCACGGCAACTCTTTACCCAACCAGCAACAACAACTTCTTTATCTACATAACTTTTAACATCATCGTGAAGTAATTTAATATCTAACTTTTTCATACTTTTCTCCTATTTTTATGGGTTCAACCTGTCTGGGCCACGGAAGATGAACATTCCTTCCTTAATTGAGGAAATATTGAGAAGGATCATAATCATTCTGTCAAACCCAAGTCCAAAACCGCCATGTGGTGGCATACCATATTTAAAGAATTCGAGATAGAACTCAACATCTTTGCCCAACCCTTTTTCTTTTGCCTGCTTTTTCAAAATTTCATAGCGATGTTCTCTCTGTGCGCCAGTGTTTATCTCCATACCCTTCCATATGAGGTCATATCCTTGTGGCACGCCGTTTTTTCTCATGTGGTAGAAGGCTCTTTTTTCAGCGCTGTAATCTGTGATGAACAAAAATTCATGATTAAACTTATCTTTCGCCAAATTCTCGCAAAGCCTTTCTGCCTCTGTTGTCAAATCGCCCTTTTCTTCGTCGCGAACTTTGAAGTTATAGCGTTTTTCGAGTTCGTCATAAACTTCGCTAAGTTTCATAACAGGAAATGGAAGAGTTGGAACAACAATATCCACGCCGAATACTTCTTTCACTTTCTCGCCAAACTTTTCCTTCAAATTTTTCAGCATATACGCAAGCATTTCCTCTTCCAATTTCATAACATCTTCAAAGGAATTTATGAAGGAAAATTCAAGGTCGAAACCTGTAAATTCGGTGGCGTGTTTTCTGGTGTGCGACTTTTCTGCACGGAAAACTGGACCACACTCGAACACCCTTTCAAAGCCAGCGCCCATCGCCATTTGTTTATAGAATTGTGGGCTTTGCGCAAGATATGCTTTGCGGTCAAAATACTTTACTTCAAAAACTTCCGAGCCACTTTCGCTGGCAGTTGGAATGAGTTTTGGCGAATGTATTTCAATGAAATGCCTATTAAGCAAAAATTCTCTTAAACTTTGGTTCATAGCCGTTTGAACCATGAAAAGAAGTTGATTTTTTGGTTGCCTCAAATCTAGCCAACGATAGTCTAAGCGCTGGTCAATCGAACTTTCAGGACCTATTGGAAGAGCGTCTGCGTGCGATGTGATTTCCACGCTTTCTGGAATAATTTCAATTCCGCCAAGTTTAACATATTCGTTCTCAACAGCCTCGCCCACAACTTTCACAGTGGACTCAAGTGTGGCATGGGAAAATATTTCAGCGATTTCTGGTTTTTCGCTTTTAACAACTGTCACCTGCACCTTGCCAGACAAATCGCGTATCACAACAAATTGCATACTTTTCTTATCTCTCAAATTTTCGATAAAGCCTTGAAACTCCACTTTACCTGGTTTGATTTCTGCTATTTTCATAATAATCTCCAAATTACGTATATGATTATAGCATAAATTAATTTTTATGTAAAGAAATCTAAATTTATTTATCAAATGAAATTAAAACAATTATTATATTTTTAGAACTGACAAAAATAAAGAGGTCGTTTTAGATGACAGAATAAGGCACAACCTCTTTATTATGCTAAAAAAGCACGTTATTATTTTATAATATAATAATTCAAAATAAAATTAAAATTTTTATTAATTTGTAATTTTTTTCAATATCAATTATGATTAAATTAAATTTTTGTCGAATTTTATGGTAGAGTTTTTATTTTTTATTATAAATTTTTAATGCTAATCAATATTTTTTTTGATACATTTAGATAGTATGTCAATGATTTCTTCAATGTCATCTAGACAATTTAATTTTACCCATTTCATAATTACAGAAACAACGCCATTTGTAAAAAAATCGAATATGTATATTTTTTTATTTTTAGGAATATCAAATTTATTTAATATTGGTTCAAACAGTTCTCTATACATTTTTTGAAAAGTTTTATCAACATTGAATAAATTCGGCTTTTTATTGATCAGTTTGAATGCTCTTTTATTTTCTTTTACAAACAATAGATAAGGTCTTAAATATTCTGGCGTTATTAATATTAGATCACTTAAATTTGCATCTTTAATTTTTGATACAATAGTATTGTTATCAAACGATAGCATAAAATTTTTATTGAGCATTTCAATTGTTTCTGCAAGCAGATCATATATGTTTTCATAATGAAGATAAAACGTTGAACGATTGACACCTGCTTTGTTGCAAATTTCTTTTATTGTAATATATTCTATATCTTTTTTTTCCAATAAAATAAGGAGAGCCTCATCCATCAAACGTGCAGTATTAAAGTATTTACTTTCCGCTTTGTTCATAAAACTCTCCTTTAATTTTATTCGGCTTCATTACTAATTTCATTTGCTAAATTGATGATATCTTGGGCATATTTGTTTTTGCTGTTGGTCAAAATTTTTTTATAAATAGGATAATTTACACTCATTCCTACTATCCCTATTACACCAATAATGCTTCCAACAATTTGCCATACAAGTCCTGTTGCTATGATTTCCATAGCTAAACACATTCCAATTCCCAATATCAATGTAAATGCTATACCAATTGTATAAGCAAATACATTTGCAGGGGTCTTAGCTTTCTTGTCCAATTTTTTAAGAGCCTTAACTTTAGAAGTATCTTTTGGTGCATATTCGTTAGCAATCTGTTCAGCATAAAGTTTATCTGTGTTCATACTTATCTCCTTACACACACTTATTATAGTATGAGAATAGCAATAGTTGGTCAACACAAAGTTAAATTTTTGTTGATTTAAAGCGGTAACAACAAAATATTTAATAAATTTCATAAAAAAAAATTGATAATCTGAATTATCAATTTTGGTGGGAAGAGGTGGATTCGAACCACCGAAGACGAAGTCGACGGATTTACAGTCCGTTGCATTTGGCCGCTCTGCAATCTTCCCAA
>CALWEL010000004.1 GCA_944377305.1 uncultured Clostridia bacterium | reverse complement strand
TACAAATATAAAAAATACACAATCAGAACTGATTGTGTATTTTATTTCACTAGTTTCAAACGTACTAGCTCTTTATTTTATTTTTTAATAAAAAAAGGACATAAGTCCTTTTTAAATCAATTCTATAATTGCCATTTCAGCATTGTCACCTTTGCGAATCCCTGATTTGATAATTCTGGTATATCCACCCTTCGTTCCTAATTCTTTTGCACGTTCTGCATATTTTGGTGCATATACATTGAATATTTTTTCAAGAAGTGGATTTTTGATATTGTCAATACGCAATAAGTAATCCGCCTTTTTCTCGCCCGGCTTGCGCTCTTCTTTCACAGAATAAACTTTTGCCATAATCTTTCTGCGAGCAGACAATTTCTTTGGTCCATCATTCAAAACTTCACGAGTAGTTTTTTCACCTTTTTTATTCACTGTAGATTTTTGCACAGTGACAACATCTTCATAAGAGTTGATAGCCAAAGTTAAAAGCTTTTCAACATAACTTCTAAGTGATTTTGCTCTGGCAAGAGTAGTTTCAATCCTTCCTTTCCAAAGAAGATCAGTCGCTTGATTTCTCATTATAGCCAATCTTTCTTCGGTAGGGCGTCCTAATTGTTTCACTTTCATACTGGCACTCCTTAATAATTTTCATTTCCTTCAAGGATAATTCCATAAGATTCAAGCTTATTGATAACTTCTTCCATAGACTTAGCACCCATATTACGCACTTTCATCATCTCTGCGCGTGTCTTTTTAGCAAGGTCGCCAACCGTATCAATACCCGCTCTCTTCAAGCAGTTGTAACTACGAACGCTTAATTCCATTTCCTCAATAGGTTTTTCAAATAGTTTTGTTCTTTCGTCTTCTTTTCTCGCAACCAAAATGTTCATTCCGTCCATACCTTCTACAAGTTCGACGAACATAGTTGCATAATCATTTAATAATTTTGCAGATAGTGCAACGACTTCTTTTGCACTAACTGTACCGCGTGTCTGGACGTCCAAAACAAGTTTATCAAAATCTAGACTACGACCTACACGACTAGATTGAACTTCAAAGTTGACACGTTTAACAGGAGTAAACAATGAATCAATCGCTATAAAATCTACTTCATCTGAAAAATCTTTGTTCAAACTTGCCGGAACATATCCTCTGCCTCTACCAACGTAAAGAGTCATATCTAGATCCGCATCATCATCAATGGTGCAAATATACAAATCAGGATTGACGATACTGATACCTCTTTCGCATTCAATATCCTTCGCGTATACTACTGCTGGACCTTTCTTTTTCAGAGTCATAGTACCTTTGAAATCTTCATCAGTACTCTCTGTCTTCACTGCAAGAGTTTTTAGATTCAAAATGATATCCGGCACATCCTCTGTCACACCCTTTATTGTTGAAAACTCGTGCAATACATTTTTAATTTTCACTCCGACAACGGCAGCGCCTGGCAATGAACTAAGCAAAGTCCTCCTAAGCATATTTCCAATAGTGATACCGAAGCCTTTTTCTAATGGTTCAACTGTGATAATTGCATTTGCACCATTGTCTTTTTCTTCCAAAGATATTTTTGGTTTTTCGATTTCCATCATAATTAGTTTCTCCTATTATCTTGAATAAAATTCTACAATCAAATGTTCTTGAATGTTCATATCAATATCTTCACGCTCAGGAAGTGCTAGCACTTTTCCTGTAAGAGTCGCTGGATTGAATTCCAACCATTTTGGAGTGTTCACTTTTGCTTCTTTAAGAGCTTTGAACATCTCTAAACTCTGCTTATTCTCTTTGATCTGAATCACATCTCCAACTTTCACTTGATAAGAAGGAATGTTCACTTTTTTGCCATTAACGGTAATGTGACCGTGATTAACAATCTGTCTTGATTCTGATCTAGATGAACCGATACCCATACGATAAACAACATTGTCCAATCTTAATTCAAGCATCTTCAATAATGCCCAACCCGTACCTTCTTTGCTACGAGTAGCTTTTTCATAATATATTCTAAATTGTTTTTCTAGCAAGCCATAAGCTCTACGAACTTTTTGTTTTTCCCTAAGTTGCATTCCATATTCAGAAAACTTTTTCCTTGCAGTACCGTGTTGACCAGGGACTACTGGGCGTTTATCAAATGCACATTTAGTAAGGCATCTTTCGCCCTTCAAGAAAAGCTTCATACCCTCTCTACGACATTGCTTACAATCTGGACTAGTATTTTTTGCCATATTTCCTCCTATAATCTTCTCTTCTTAGGTGGTCTACATCCATTGTGCGGAATAGGAGAAACGTCCTTGAACATTGTGACTCCTAGTCCATACGTTGTAGCAGCTCTCACTGCAGCCTCTCTACCGCCACCAGTACCAGCACCTTTAATATAGATAGCAATCTTGTTGATACCAAAAGAACTTGCTTTGCTCAAAACATCTTCAACAACCTGTTGAGCAACGAATGGAGTGCTCTTCTTGGCACCTCTATAACCAAGTTTTCCTGCACTACTCTCAGCTTTCTTGTTGCCTTGGCTATCTGTTAAAGTTGCTATTGTATTATTTTGGCTAGCTTTAATGTGTATAGCCCCTTCGCCATTACTAACTAAAATTTTCTTTTTCTTTGTTTCTTTTTTAGTAGCCATTATTTACTCCTTATTACTTTTTCTTATTAGCTATTGTCACTTTAGGTCCCTTACGTGTACGCGCATTATGCCTTGTAGATTGTCCTCTAACTGGTAAGTTAGCAATATGTCTAAGTCCACGATAACACCTAATCTCTTTCAAACGTTTGATGTCCATAGCTACATCTTTACGTTTTTCACCTTCAACGACAAAATTAGCCTCTATATATTTACGAATAGAAGCAATTTCATTCTCAGTTAGGTCTTTTACTCGGGTGTCAGGATTGATACCAGTTGCTTGCAAAATCTTGTTTGCACTAGTTCTTCCTATACCATAAATATAAGTAAGCCCGATTTCAACTCTTTTTTCATTAGGTAAATCCACGCCTGATATACGTGCCATAATATTCCTCCACTTAATGTAATTTATTTACTCACAATGCCAAAATGCCGCGAGACATTGTGCTTATTTTCAATTTTATTAACCTTGACGCTGCTTGTGCTTAGGATTCTTTGAGCAAATAACCATAACCTTGCCGTTACGTTTGATCACTTTGCACTTTTCGCACATTGGTTTAACTGATGGTCTAACTTTCATAATTTCTCCTTCTAGTTTTTATCTCTCCACACAATTCGACCTTTCGTCAAATCGTACGGACTCATCTCTACTTTTACTTTATCTCCCACCAATATCTTGATATAATTGGTACGCAATTTACCAGAAATATAAGCGGTGATGATATGGTTGTTCATAATCTTAACTTTGAAGTTGGTGTTTCCCAAAACTTCGATCACTTCGCCTTCTGCTTCAATAAGGTCTTCCTTCGACATATTACTCCTTTTTCAAATAAACTTTAATCATTTTATATATCTCTGCATTCGTTGCTATTGACGAATTAACCTTTTTGATTATCTCGTCATCGTGTCCAACTTTTATCAAGTGCTTTGGATTTTTGCTCTTCGGCTTGTCCATAGTCCTATACTTACCATCTATTATAACAAGATATCCGTTTTTGTCAATAGCTGTGACTACAAATAAGCGATTTTTATCGTGTCCTGATAGTGATTTCACTATATCTCCCACTAAAAATTCTATATCCATAACACTCCTACAAAGTTAAGATTTCCACACCCGTGTCTGTAATGAGCACGGTGTTTTCGTAATGTGCACTAGGCAAACCATCCCGAGTCGTCACTGTCCAATCATTGTCCTCTAGATACACATACCGTTTTCCCATAGTAGACATTGGTTCTATCGCCAAGGTCATACCAGAAACTAATTGAATACCAGAATTGTACTTGCCATAGTTCAGGACTTGCGGGTCCTCGTGCAAATTCTTGCCAACGCCGTGACCACATAATTCGCGAACAACTCCGTAGCCACGTTCTTCCAAATAAGTTTGTATTCTATGACTAATATGCCCCAATCTATCGCCAGCCTTGATTCCTTTGATCCCTTCGAAAAAGGATTGTTTCGTTGCTTCAATTAAGTTCGATTTTTCAATAGATATGTTCCCTACAGCAAATGTCCTTGCTGCGTCAGAATGATAACCTTCCCAAATCACTCCACAATCAATGGAGATAATATCTCCCTCCTTCAGCGGAACATCCGAGCAGAATCCGTGCACCACTTGCGCATTAACACTAGCACAAATCGTGTACGGAAACCCCTCATAATTTAAAAAGGAAGGTTTTGCACCTTGTGAAATTATATAATTGTAGGCCAAATCGTTAAGGTGCGCACTGGTTTGGCCAGGGTAGATTGATCGCTCCATTAAATCAAGCGTTTCTTTCAAAATCTTGCCTGCCTTTCGCATCTTCTCTATTTCTTCGTTGTTTTTGATAGTTATGTTCATTTTATTACCTTCATAACTGCCTTTAAAACTTCATCTGGAGTTTTGGAGGCATCAATTTCTACCAAAACTCCACGTTCTTTATACCTTTTGATTAATGGATAGGTCTCCAATTCATATTGTTCAAATCGTTTATTCACAGCCTCAGGTGTATCGTCGCTACGGACTGTCAATTTGCCATTACAAATTGGACAAATCAAATCTGGACATTTCACTCTTGTCGTGATATTTCCACACTTTGAACAAGTTAATCTATTCATAATGCGTTTTATTGCATCTTCTTTTTTCAGATCAAGATAGATCGCTAGATCTACATTGCATATCTTATCCAATTCATCCGCTTGCTCTTTTGATCTTGGAAAACCATCAAATATTACGATAGGTTTCCTATTTTGAGATAACTTTTTGTTGACCGTCTCTATGACGATTTTGATATCAACCAATTCACCTTTGTCTGTCTTTGATTTTATCAATTTCCCCAACTCAGAGCCCGTAGCAATTTCTTCTCTAAGAAGTGCACCAACGGACACAAGTGAGAAATCTAAATGATTTGATAAATCTTGCACCAAAGTGCCTTTGCCTGAACCTTGAATTCCTAATAGAACAATATTCATTTTCACCCCTATTTCAAAAATCCTCTATAATTTTTCATCATCATTTGTGCTTCTAATTGCTTGTCGAACTCAAGTGCAACCGATACGACAATCAGCATACCCGTAGCACTGAATGCACTATTTAGTCCGCCCGCTCCTATTCCTGTGAACACAAGGGTAGGAATGAGTGCCATAAACGCCAAGAATATTGCACCAAATAATGTGATACGTTTGTTAATGCTACTCAAATATTGAGAAGTTGGTTTGCCTGGACGAATTCCTGGTATGAATCCGCCATTTTGTTGAATTTGCCTACTGATCTCGTCCGTATCAAAGTTAATCATAGTATAGAAGTATGCAAATGCAAGTATCAAAAGTGCCAGCAACACTGCATAAACCCAACTTCCTGCGCCGATCCAAGTATTCCACCAGCGAACGAATCCACTGCTCGAATCTGAATCAAATACGCTCATCAACAGTTGAGGGAATGTGAGTAACGCACTGGCGAATATGATAGGCATAACGCCGTTAGCATTCACTCTGATAGGGATATAGGTAGACTGTCCACCATATAGTTTTCTACCTTTCATCTGTTTTGCATATTGCACTCCGACCTTTCTTTCTCCCCCGTCAACAAACACTACGAGAGCGAAAATTGCGATCAAAGCAACAACAAATAATACTAATTGCCAAATTGCTGTTTGAGTAGTCTCCCCACCTACAAATAGATTTTGGAAGTTGCCCATAATTGCACTAGCCGCACTGGATAGGATTCCTACAAAAATCAATAATGACATACCATTGCCAATACCGATTTCAGTTATTTTTTCTCCTAGCCAAACAGTAAACATCGCGCCAGCTACCAACATAGTCACGATGAAGGCATAACATACGAATTCATTTCCTCCAAAGATGTCTAGTTGAGCACTACCAGCAGTACCAAAGCCAACTGCTATACCAATTGCTTGAGCGAGTGCGATAATTAATGCTGCAATCTTTGTGTATTTGCTGATTCTTTTCCTTCCATCAGCGCCTTCTCTTGAAAGTCTTTGCCAACTAGGGATTACAGCTGCTAGCAACTGGATTATTATCGAAGCGGTGATATATGGGGATACACCGAGTGCCAAGAATGAGCCTTGAGCTAGCGCTCCACCGCTCACAGAACTAAGCAAACTCAAAAATGTGCTATCTTCCACGTTGACACCCAATGCTTCACTGTCTATGCCAGGAATCGGCAACCAACAGCCAAGACGATAAACAAAGAGCAAGACCAAAGTCAAAATTAACTTGTTTCTAACCTCTTTAATTTTAAATGCGTCAGCTAATGTCTTAAACATTATACCTCCTCTATACTGCCACCCTGTGCTGTAATTTTTTCTTTCGCTTGTGCGGTAAATTTGTTTGCCACCACTTTGAGCGGAACGGACAATTCTCCATTGCCTAAAATTTTAACACCGTCTTTTTCTATCTTTGATAAAATTCCACTTTCAAGAAGTTTAACTGCATCAACTACGGTATTTGGCTCAAAGCTATTTAAACTGCTCACATTTACCACTGAATACACTTTTTTGAACTTAGCATTGCTAAATCCACGTGCAGGTATTCGTCTGTATAATGGATTCTGACCGCCTTCAAAACCTGGACGAACTCCACCGCCAGAACGTGCATTCTGACCCTTGTGTCCCTTGCCTGAAGTTTTGCCAAGTCCACTACCGATACCTCTTCCAAGTCTTTTTTTGCTGGTCTTCTCTCCTTCTGCATTTTTTAAATCGTGTATATACATAATTTTCTCCTTTATGCGTCTTCTTCCACTTTCAACAAGTGTTTTACTTTGAAGATGCTACCTCTTATGCAATCATTGTCTGGAAGAACTCTAGTCTGACCAAGTTTTCTGAAACCTAATGCTTCCAAAATCTTTGCTTGACGTTTGTCAAAGCCTGTTGCACTCTTAACTAATGTCACTTTGATTGTCTTTTCTTGTTTCTTAGCCATAAGTCCTCCTAAATTTCTTCAACTGATTTACCACGAAGCATAGCAACTTGCTCTTTTGTCCTCATACCTTTAAGTCCATTAAGAGTAGCTCTAACCACGTTGATTTTATCAGTAGAACCATAAATTTTTGCACTAATGTCTGTATACCCTGCCATTTCAAAAACTGTACGAGCAGCACCACCAGCAATCAAACCACTACCCTTTTTAGAAGGAAGCATTTTTACACTAGTTTTTGCAAACTTTCCGATAGTTTCGTGCGGAACTGTTCCGTCAATGATTGGAACAAGTACAACTGCTTTTTTTGCAGCTTTGGTTGCTTTTTCAATGGCTGTAGGCACTTCGCTTGCTTTCGCAATGCCCATACCCACTCTACCTTTTTTATCTCCTACTACAACAAGAGCAGAGAAACGCATAGTACGTCCACCTTTGACAACCTTTGTCACACGTCTTACGTCCAACATCTTCTTGTCAAATTCGTCTTTTTCTTCAACCCTTGGTTTTCTAAATTCACGTTTTTGTGCCATAATTTCTCCTTAAAATTTCAAGCCAGCAGCTCTAGCGCCGTCAGCAAGTTCTTTCACTCTTCCTGTATAAAGGTATCCACCACGATCAAATACAACTTCTTCGATTTTTTTCTTCTTTGCAAGGCGTGCAATTTCAGTTCCTACATATCTTGCTTGCTCTTTGTTTGTCATACCTTTTACTTTTTCTTGAATTTCTTTTTGAGTAGTGTTGCAAGCAACTAATGTATTGCCTTTGCTATCATCGATTATTTGTGCATAGATATGATTCAAACTTCTATATACGCACAATCTTGGGCGAACACTAGTGCCTGTTAAGTCGTGACGTAATTTGATATGACGTTTCACACGTTGAGCATTCTTATTGATCTTACTAATCATAACTTAACCTCCTACTTTTTCTTGCCTGCAGATTTACCAGGTTTTAGAATTACACGTTCATTCGTATAGTGAATTCCGTACCCGTGATAAGGTTCAACAGGTCTCAATGCTCTGATCTTCGCAGCAATTTCGCCAACCAATTCTTTGTTTGCACCTTTGACTAAAATGGTGCTATTGTCTGGAACTTCGAGAGTGATACCCTCTATTTCTTCAAATTCTACTGGATGGCTCAAGCCTAAATTCATTACTAATTTTTTGCCTTGTTTTGCCAATTTATAACCAACTCCTTGCACTGTCAAAGATTTCTTGAATCCATCTTTCACGCCAATGATCATATTGTTTATAAGTTGACGATACAAGCCCTGTTTTGCATTTGAATCTCTTGTGTCATCATTGCGAGTGACGATAACTTCGTTGTCTTTGACTTCGACTGTTACGTTCTTTGAATATTCTTGAGATAAAGTCTCTTTGGCACCTTTGACTGTAACAATGTTGTCTTTTACTTCTACTGTCACACCGCTAGGTATTGAGATAGGTAATTTTCCAATTCTTGACATAACACACCTCTCTACCATACATAGGCAAGCACTTCGCCGCCTACATTCAATTTCCTAGCAACTTTATCTGTAACGATGCCCTTGCTAGTAGACACAATAGCGATTCCCAACCCGTTAAGAACTTTTGGCAATTGTTCAGTATTAGCATAAATTCTTAATCCCGGTTTGCTGATTCTCTTCAGCCCTTGAATGACTTTTTCACCATTAGGACCATATTTTAGTGTGATTTCGATCATCTTGATTCCATTTTCTTCGCTAGACTTGTAATCTACAATGTATCCTTCATCTTTCAAGATTTGGGCAATTGCGAGTTTAGTCTTTGATTGTGGAACAAGTACACTCTCGTGCCTACTCATATTCGCATTACGAATACGAGTGAGCATATCTGCGATAGGGTCTATACTTAACATACTCTTCTCCTTTTACCAACTAGCCTTCTTAACGCCAGGGATCTCACCTTTGCTAGCTAAATTTCTAAAACATATTCTGCAAATTCCATATTTCTTAAGTACGGCGTGTGGACGTCCGCAAATAGAACATCTCGTGTATTCACGAGTTGTGAACTTTTGCTTTCTTTTTTGTTTATTTACCATTGCTTTTCTTGCCATAATTCACTCCTATTTACTTTTCTTGAACGGAACGCCCATCAATTTTAACAATTCTAGCGCCTCTTCGTTCGATTTTGCGGTAGTTACGAATATGATGTCAAATCCTCTCACTGCATCTATCTTATCGTATATGATTTCAGGGAAAATGATTTGCTCTTTCACACCGAAACTATAGTTTCCACGTCCATCAAAAGATTTCGTGCTCAGTCCTTGAAAGTCTCTTACTCGTGGAAGAGCAATTGAGATCAATCTATCAAAGAATTCGTACATTTTTTCTCCACGAAGTGTCACTTTTGCACCTATCTTTTGTCCTTGACGAAGTTTGAAATTTGCAACTGATTTTTTCGCAGTAGTCACAACTGCCTTTTGACCAGCGATTAAGCTCAATTCTTCAACGGCGGTGTTGAAACTCTTTGCGTTATCTTTTTCTTTACCCAGACGAAGACTCAAAACGATTTTGTCGAGTTTTGGTATTTCCATTACGTTTTTATATCCAAATTTCTCTTTCAAAGCCTTTTTTACCACTTCGTTGTAGTATGCATGACGTCTATTAATTTCTTTTTCCATAAGTCATACTCCTTTATGCCTTTTTACTGCTCTTTGCAGTCTTTTTCGTAGCTGTGCTTTCTGCACTTTCGCTCTTTTGAACTTTCTTTTCAGAAGCTGTCTTTGTCGCCTTCTTGCTTTCTACTGCTTCTGTTTTTTCAGCCTTTTGAACCTTCTTTGCACTAGATTCTACCTTTTTGGTAGCCTTCTTTGCCTTTGCAACATCCAAAGATGCGCCACATTTTTTGCAAATACGAGATTTTGTATCTCCTTGTACTGAATGTGATACGCGAGTTGCTTTCTTGCATACTGGGCAGATGACTTGAACATTACTAATGTCAATAGCGCCTTCAGTCTTTAAAATACCACCCTTGTCATCCTTGCTTCTTGGCTTTTTGTGATGTGCTTGAATGTTGATGCCCGAAACAATCACTCTTCCAGACTCTCTATTCACTTCTAGCACTTCTCCAGTTTTGCCAGCATCTTTTCCAGCAAGTACAAGTACGTTATCACCTTTTTTAACACTATACTTCATCTTTGCCTCCTATAATACTTCCGGTGCTAGTGAGATGATTTGATTGAATCCCTTAGCACGAAGTTCTCTTGCAATCGGTCCAAATACACGCGTGCCTCTTGGTGCCTTTTGCTTGTCAATAATTACAGCGGCGTTCTCATCGAATTTGATTGAACTTCCGTCTGGTCTTTGTACTCCCTTTTTTGAGCGAACGATAACTGCCATAACTACGTCACCTTTTTTCACCTTTCCATCTGGATCAGCCTTTTTGACAGAAGCCACGATGATATCTCCGATATTTGCGAATTTTCTGACAGAGCCTCCTAAACAACGGATACACATAATCTCCTTTGCACCCGTGTTGTCGGCAACTTTCAATCTTGATAATGGTTGTATCATATCTGCCTCCTACTTCGCTCTTTCAACGATAGAAAGAAGTCTGAAATATTTGTCTTTGCTAAGCGGACGCGTTTCTACAATCAAAACGGTGTCGCCAACGTGTGCTTCATTCTTCTCATCGTGAGCTTTATATTTTTTTGTATAAGTTGTATATTTCTTATATATTGGGTGTCTTTTCTTGCTGGTGACCAAAACAGTAATGGTCTTGTCCATTTTGTCAGAAACAACAACACCTTGAATTGTCTTGCGGTTTACTAATTTACTTTCCATACATTACTCCTTCGTTCCAGCCATTTTTTCTTTTAGGGCAGTCTTTACCCTAGCGATGTTCTTGCGAACAATTCTGATTCTTGACGTATCAGTCAGTTGACCTACTTTGTGTTGGAAAGTGAGGTTAAACAATTCGCTTCTAAGCTTGCTTTCCTCTGCTGTCAACTCCTGAATTGATAGTTCTCTATAATTATTCTTCATTGTTTTCACCGCCTTTTTCCCTATAGACTACTCTAGTCTTGCAAGGAAGTTTATGTGAAGCAAGACGCAATGCCTCTAGGCAAATTTCTTCGCTAGGACCGCTCACTTCAATAATCACTCTGTCACGTTTCACTACTGCTACGTGACCAATCTGTGCACCCTTACCGCTACCCATACGAGTGTCAGCAGGTTTTTTAGTAATAGGTTTGTCTGGGAAAACTTTTATCCAAAGTTTACCACCACGTTTCATATATCTATTGATCGCAACACGAGCCGCTTCTAGTTGGTTAGGTGTGATCCAACAAGGTTCAGTGGCTTGAAGACCATAATCTCCATAAGTTACTTTGCTACCACGAATAGCGCGACCGGTCATACGACCACGGTGTTGCTTTCTTCTCTTTTCTCTCTTAGGCATCAACATATTAGTTCTCTCCTTTCTTGTGATTTACTGAACTTTGAGAAACTTTACCCAAAATTTCACCTTTGTTAATCCACACTTTTACACCTAAAACGCCAAAAGTCGTGTGTGCTTCAGTGCAAGCATAGTCAATGTTTGCTCTGATTGTATGAAGAGGAAGTGAACCCTCGTGATAATGCTCACTACGTGCAATTTCTGCACCATCAAGACGTCCTGATACCATAGTTTTCACACCGACAGCACCCGCTCTCATCACTCTTTGCATTGCAGATTTCATAACGCGTCTGAATTGAGCACGTTTTTCTAGTTGACTAGCGATTGATTCTGCCACCAACTTTGCATCTAAGTCTGGATTTTTCTGTTCAACGATATTGACGTTGACTTTCTTTGCGTCAGTCAATTTTTCAACATTTTTCTTGAGAGCTTCCACTCCTGCACCCTTTTGACCAATCAAAATTCCAGGTTTAGCTGTAGTGATGGTCACAGTGATTGAATCGTTTGTCCTCTCAATCAAAACATTGGAAATTGCACAATTTTTATATTCTTTAAGGATATAGCTACGGATAACATTATCTTCCTTAATGTTCTTTGCAATATTTTTCTTGTCAGTGTACCAAAAAGAATTCCAAGTCTTGTTGATACCTATTCTCATTCCATTCGGATTAACTTTTTGTCCCATACTTCTACTCCTTTACATCTAGCACAACTTTGATGTGGCTAGTTTTTGTTGCAATTCTATCAGCACCGTGTGCCTTGCCACGGAAATATACTTTATTCACACGTGTAGGACCTGCACCAAGCACGATTTCAGCCAAATACAAATCGTGAACATTAAGTCCCTTATTATGTTCGGCATTAGCGCCAGCAGATTTCACAACCTTTAAAAGAATTGCCGCTGCGTCCTGTGGCATATTTGAAAGTATTGCCACTGCGTCATCATAACTCTTGCCACGTACTGTATCAATAACGATTTTTGCCTTTGTAGGAGAAAGACGCACGTGACGAACACTAGCATACGGACGAATATCTTTGATCGCTTTGATTTTTTCTGTTTTTTCTCTAATTCTCTTTGCCATAGTTCACTCCTACTTTTTACCTTTCGCTTCTTTTTGCTTGTGTCCTTTGAAGGTACGAGTTGGAGCGAATTCTCCCAACTTATGCCCTACCATATCCACAGTGCAATATACAGGTATATGTTTTTTGCCATTGTGCACAGCAATTGTATGTCCTACGAATTCTGGATAGATTGTGCTTGAACGTGACCAAGTTTTAATTGCCTTTTTCTCGTTCTTTTCATTCATTTCACTAATTCGTTTCATCAATTTTTCTTCCACAAATGGTTTTTTCTTCAAACTTCTACTCATAAACTACTCCTACTTAGCTTTGGCTCTCTTGACAATCAATTTGTCGCTAGCCTTTTTATGTTTTCTAGTCTTGTATCCAAGTGCTGGTTTACCCCAAGGAGTGACAGGACCTGCGTGTCCAACTGGTGATTTACCTTCACCACCGCCGTGTGGGTGATCAACTGGGTTCATAGCAGAACCACGAACAGATGGACGAATCCCTAAATGACGTTTACGTCCAGCCTTACCCAAAGACACAATTTCATTTTCTTCGTTGCCAATCGTACCGATAGTAGCACGACATACTGCAAGCACTTTTCTCATTTCGCCAGAAGGTAAACGCAAAGTTGCATAAGCACCTTCTTTCGCCATAAGTTGAGCAGACATTCCCGCGCTTCTTGCCATCTGCCCGCCCTTGCCTGGCTGTAATTCAATATTGTGGACAATAGCACCTAGCGGAATATCTTTCAATTCAAGAGCGTTGCCTGGCTTGATCTCTGCGCCAGCGCCACTCATCACCTTGTCTCCAACGTTAAGTCCTTTTGGAGCAAGGATAAATCTTTTTTCACCATCAGCATACGTGATCAATGCGATGTATGCCGTTCTATTTGGGTCGTATTGAATGCTTTCAACTTTTGCCACGATTCCATCTTTGTTTCGTTTGAAATCGATCTTTCTATATTTGCGCCTATTGGCACCACCAATGTTACGAACGGTTATTTTACCTTGAGCATTACGACCACCAGTCTTCTTCACTTCTGTCAGCAATGACTTTGGCGTCTCAGGATTTTTCGTAAGTTCATCATAAGTCTTATAAGTCACAAATCTACTACCAGCAGAGGTGGGTTTCATCTTTCTTATAGCCATAATCTACTCCTTTTAGTTCAAACTCTCGAAGAATGCGATAGCCTTTGATTCAGGTTTTAGGAAAACAATTGCTTTCTTATAATCGCTCGTTCGACCAGTCACTCGACCTTGTTTTGTATTTCTTGATTTTTCTTTTCCTGAGCAGTTGACTGTATTCACGCGTGCCACTTGCACTTCAAACAATTCTTCAACTGCCTTTTTGATCTCTACTTTGTTTGCATTAACATTCACTTTGAATGTATACACTTTGTTTGGGAAGCCTGCGTACGACTTTTCAGTCATAATAGGCTCCAAGATAATTTCTTGCGCTTTCATTATACGTATGCCTCCTCTAATTTCTTAATAGCATTCTTTGTGAACACAAGATATGTGTTTTCCACAACCTGCGCCACATTAAGTAGCATAACATCTTCACAACTAACCTTTTGGATATTGCCAGTTGCTCTCATCACACCCTCATCCTTTCCATCAGTTAAGATCATAGTGCGTTTATTTAGACCAAAGGTCTTCAAAAATTCGCTAGCACTTTTAGTCTTGTTGTCTGCAAATTTAACTTCGTCTAGGATAAACACTTCATTTTGTCTAATCTTTTGAGATAGCGCAGAAGAAAATGCTATATCCCTCATCTTCTTGTTGATCTTTTGACTGAAATCACGTGGTTTTGGAGCAAATACTACACCGCCACCATCGAATTGTGGAGCGCTTCGTTCATCGTGACGAGCACCACCAGTACCCTTCTGCCTATATATCTTTTTCTTACTAGCGTTCACTTCGCTACGAGTAAGGGTAGATTTAGTTCCCTGTCTAGCGTTGTTGTGCAATGCCACCACCACTTGATGAACAAGTGGTTCATTGTAGTCTGCATCAAACACCAAATCATTCAGACTAATATCGCCAACCGCCTCTTTCTTCATATTATAAACTTTTAGTTTCGCCATAGTTTACTCCTTTAAGCCTTTACTGCAGACTTGATAGTAACTATTGATTTTTTAGGCCCAGGGATCGCTCCTTTGACCAATATCAAATTTCTATCCGCATCTACACGTACAACCTTAAGATTCTGCACTGTCACGGCTTCGCTACCGTAATGTCCAGGCATCTTTTTACCTTTGAATACACGACTAGGTGTTGAGTTTGCACCCATTGAACCCACTTCTCTATGAACGGGGCCTACACCGTGAGTCATCTTTAATCTCTGTTGATTCCAACGTTTGATAACGCCGGTGAATCCGTGCCCTTTTGTGATGCCAGACACGTCCACTAGGTCACCCTCGCTGAACATATCAGCTTTGATCTCTTGACCAAGACTGAATTTTGATACATCGTCATATTTAAACTCTTTCACCACACGTTTTGGCTCAACTCCAGCCTTCTTGAATGCGCCAATTTGCGCCTTATTCACATTCTTCGCTTTTATATCTCCGAATGCTACTTGCACTGAATTGTAGCCGTCTGTGTCAGCAGTTTTGATCTGAGTCACATAGCAAGGACCTGCTTCAATCACTGTCACAGGTTCAACTCTTCCGTCATCAGTAAACACTTGTGTCATACCGATCTTTCTACCAATAATCGCTTTTTCCACAGTTCCCTCCTTATAATTCTACCTTAATGTCTACGCCCGCAGGAACATTCATTTTCAGCAATGTATCTACTGCTTTTGCGTTAGGCGCGAACACATCTATCAGTCTGAAGTGAGTTCGAGACTCATATTGTTCGCGTGAATCTTTGTATTTGTGCGTAGCACGAATGATTGTCACCACTTCCTTCTTCGTAGGTAGTGGAACAGGTCCGGACACTTTGCATCCAGACTTCGTAGCAGTGTCAAGAATTCTTGATACTACATTCTCTAGCAAACCCGTATCATAAGATGCAAGTTTGATTCTAAGTTTTGTTGTTGCCATTTTTCTTCTCCTTTCATATTTAGTCAACACTGAACCGACTTCCTTTACATACCGCAATAGCTTAGATAGTTTATACTCCTCATCAAAATACCTTAATTGCAGACCTATAATCACTATCAAATGATGACTAGTATATACGGCAGTTTGATCGCTCACTTACTCGTTTACACTATGCCGGGTGTAAAGTGCTGATCTTCAAAAATAAATTGGGTCTACCCCATATTCTCTATCGGCGTCTCACTAGACTAGGTCAACATAAATTCCCATTTGTCGCTTGCTAACAAATGCAACCTTATGCGTCAAACCATTAATCAGCATTTTTATTTTATCAAAGAAAATGACGATTGTCAACCCTTTTTCATAACTTTTTCATTTAATTTTGTTCAGTTGAAATTCGTTAAAGATTAGAATCCTGTTGAGATCTTATGTTTTGTATACTATGAATAAAACTGATGAAAATCAGTATTCATAAGAAAACTATTATATAATCACCCAAAAAATGATGTACCAAGATCTCTATATATAATATGGTTTATCATTTCAGATACTTTTTAAATTTTTATCGTCTTAAGTGCCGTTGTCAATATATCTAAAAGGTTATTTAGTTTAGAGATATATTTACTATCATTTGTGATACGACTATTAATTTCAATTTGAATCGTCCATATATTATAATTCGTGGCAAAATATCCCGAGATGGTCCTCTCACCCGCTCTATACGGATTGTCTATCGTGGTTGTAAACCCAGAGTTTTGCAACCCAAATAAAATTTTGTCATACAATTTAATGTCATTTTTAATATTTGCACCGAAATTTATCCCAAGATTTATATCGCATTCTCGATCTTTTTTCAATCCGTGAAGATCTATAATATATTTTACGCCGACTGCTGATATCAAATATTTTATTTTATCTTTATATCTCGACTCTTTATCAAAATTAGCGTCATCAAAATTGTTTCTAGTTTTCACTATCAAAGATGTATTTAATCTATCCGCTAGGATCATACCCGTTGAAATTGTTCCCAATTCTTCATTTTTTTGTTTGCCCAATCTCGTTTGTTTGACTGCGTGTGGAACGGAAATTAATATCGGACTATTTTTTGCTTCAAAATAAAAATCAGATTCTTGATGTGTTAAGAAAAACTGTTTTCTAATCTTTACAAATTTTTTATGAGATATTCTGTCGTGCTCCATAGGTTGATTATAGCACAAAACTGTGTGTATGACAAATGAAAACTTTGCTGTACATTTATTAAATTTCTTGTCAAATTTTGATAAAGTACACTTTAAGAGTAATAATCATTTTAAATGCAAACATAAGAAAATATAAGTCTTGAAAAAATATTGACTCAAAATTTGATCTCTGCTCCTTTACACTACCGTAAATTTTTGATATACTGAGATTATGAAACAATTTGAAAAAAACGATAATAGCTTTATGTGTGTATGGTGTGGAAAAATCGTGCCGGAACTAAAATACACTTCACGAGATCACTGCACCAACTGTCTTGTTTCTCTTCACCTAGACATCAATCCGGGTGATAGGATGAACACTTGCGGTGGGATGCTTTTCCCTCAAGATGTCACAATTAGCGGGAAAAAGGGATATATAATACAATATAGGTGTAGCAAGTGCGGAAAACTTCATAACAATAAGTCCGCAGAGGATGACAATTTCTCCACAATATTGAAGCTGATGAACAAGACTTATGATCCAATGCTCTATAAAGTTAATGACAATGAATGATTGTAATTAAAGTGACAACAGTAACATATATTTAATACAATGAAACTATGGATTCGAGATGCTAATATTATGATAAGCATTAGTATGGCAATTAGCCAATTACTGAAATACGCTACAAAGCCACCTTGTATTGCAAAAATTGAAAAACTTTGAAAAAAGGTATTTACAAATACAAAATAATGTGATAAAATTCGGATGAGTTAAAAATTAAGGAGTGAAATTATGGCATACACAAAGCAACATTTTATAAATTATGAATTTGACCCAGAAAAATCACCAACTGCCCAAAAAATTTTACAAATGAGCGACAAAGAATTGTTTGATAGGTATTTCGTTCGAGCTCAAAATTCCAATTGGGATATAGTGAACGAATACAGCACTGAGTTAGATAAATTTGTTCCTAATTCCGCGAACAAATCTCTGTACCCAAAGGCATTATCTTGGCGAGGGACTCCGATGAATTTCATTATTACAAATTTGCACGGAGATGTTGAGCCTTATATACCGCAAAATTACAAATTTAATATGAAATCAATCTTGTCTGATGTTGAAAGAATTTTGGGTGAAAATATGGAATTTGCTCAATATGTCTCAAAGATCAAACGTAGTGACAGTTTCTCAGCAAAAGGTTTTGTTGCTCAATTGGCGGATTTCCTTTCTGAAAAATGTTTGGATGGTCTAAGCTATATTAATTCATTAAATGCGTAAAATAAAAAACGCTCTAGTTGGAATTGACTCCAAATTGGGCGTTTTTTCATTTTTTTATAATGTTTGTTCATTTATTTGAGATAAAATTTTGTCATCTGTATTTTCTTCATAAAGTATATCTTCAGAATTCGTATTTATTCTGGTATTCGGAATTGGAGCTTTTGTTTTGACAACTTCATTAATACGTCTACCTCTGAGATTATTCATTTTATTTGATGTCAAAAGAGTATCCGCTTGTTTAGTTTTTTCTCCTTCGTCATTTTGTTTTGCATCCTCATTATCCATCATCTTTTGAGCATATTTTGACGCCAATGTCCCATCTATCTTGCGTCCTAAATTCGCTGTAGAATTCTTTACAGCACCTCGTATCAAACTTTCGCCAGATGAAGTGCTCCGACTAGTTCTGGGCTTGCCATTTGCATTTGGACTGGCTCCATTGACTTTTTTCACTGTTACCTTTTTCCCAGCGCTACCACCGCCTCCTCTTCCGCTACCGCCACCTGAACTACTCCCCGCAGATTTGTTCGCTGAAGATTGTGTCTCTTTGACTGGTTGTTTACTATCTGTCTTTGTGGGCTGATTTGCTTGCTCGACAATAATATCCGCCGATCTTCCCTTTTCAATTTGAGATATCTGCTCGCTAGTATTTTGGCTAGTGTTGTGCGTTACTGTAGCACCTTTATTTGATAAATATCTATACAATTCAGCGCGATATGAAGAAATTTCTTTTCCTTGTGCAGGTGTGCCTAAGACCGCTTTCTTTCCAGCATTTTCGATCGCAAGGAGCAGTCTAGAAGCATCAGCAACGGGTGCATTTTTCACATCTCCAACATTGACAGCAATTGCCTCAGAGGTATTTCTCTCTACCACATCTTTTTCCGCCTGAATGGTGCTTTGCATAAGTTCAACAATAGATCTGCCCTGTTCTAAATCGTGAGTATCTAAAATAATTCTATCTTTCTTCGTTGCGCTCAGTTCGTTGCCTATATGCTCTTGCTTCACTTCTAGTGTCTCAGACTTGATGCCTACTGTATCTCTAGATTTTATATTATACGTCACTTGAGCATTTCGCCTTTCTGATAGGAATTCTGACCTTTCCTCCTCTGTCAATATATTTAAGTTGGCATTAGTGGACTTCTCTATGATTTCGTTCAATGTTTTGGCAAAATTCGGTCTATCTATCCTAATAAAATCCTTTTTTTCTGACAAAGTCTTTTTCAACTCTTCATCTACTAGCAATTTCAATTTAGGATAATGGTCTATTATTGAAAGCAGATTGATAGAATACTCCGCCTCGACCTCTTCCAACTTCTCTTCTTGATTTAATAAAATTTCATTTGCCTTAATGAGATACTTGAATCTAGCAGTTAGTCCGAATAGAGATGCCAAACTCTCATCATCTATATGAAATATGTCCAGCACTTCTCCTGGCGTGAAAGATATGTTCCAACGTCTATACAGTGCATTTTTATCTACAACTCCAGACGTCTCCACTTCATCCAAGATATATTCATTTATATTGCTATATGTGCCAGCATTCAATTTATTGTTTGCTTCAAAATTAATTTTTTCCACCAAAGAAAGAGTAGCGCGATTTCCTTCAGTGGTAACTATGAATGTGATCTGTTTGTCAAACTTGATATTGCTAAGGCAAACTTCAATATTGTCAATCGTATCTACAACATATTTTTGCATAGCGATCATTTCTCGCTCTATTTCTGGAGACAATACATACTCACCTTGAGAATTAAAATCTCCCCACATATAACCAAGAATTGTATGTCGCAAATTGTTGAATTTCAGATATTCAATCTCTGCACCGTCTTCTACATATCCCAAATCAGAATCCTGTTTCAAATACTTAGCCATATAATTCTCCTAGGTAAATTATATCATAGTTACTTGAAATTCGCAAACAAAAAATAGCGTCAAAACGCTATTTAATCATTGTTTTATAATTACAATTTTAACTTCGCTATTGAGCTCATCTTTTATTTTTCTTGTGCACTAAGCTTTCTTTGCTGATCTGCAAGTGTTAGAGCATCTATCATTTCATCCAAGTCGCCATTCATAAAGTCCTCTATATTATACAAACTAAGACCTATCCTATGATCTGTCACTCTACCTTGCGGGAAATTGTAAGTACGAATGCGTTCGCTTCTATCTCCTGTGCCAACTTGACTTTTCCTATTTTGCCTATATTCAGCCTCTTTCTGTTGTTGATAATAATCATAAATTTTTGCGCGAAGCATTGCGAATGCTTTTTCCTTGTTCTGAGTCTGACTACGCTCATCTTGACAACTGACC
Source organism: uncultured Clostridia bacterium (assembly GCA_944377305.1). Classification (GTDB taxonomy): domain Bacteria; phylum Bacillota; class Clostridia; order Christensenellales; family UBA1242; genus Onthoplasma. The sequence goes on along the minus strand of CALWEL010000004.1, from coordinate 67,508 downwards.
ACTATACCTGTGGGAAAATGTGTAATGCGAATGGCAGATTCCGTCTTATTGATATGCTGACCGCCTGCACCACTACTCCTGAATAGGTCGATTCGAATATCTTTGTCATTTATCTCCACGTCCGTATCTTCCATCTCTGGCAGAATAGCCACTGTGGCGGTAGAAGTATGAACCCTACCTTGACTTTCTGTCTCGGGCACTCTCTGCACTCTATGCACGCCTGATTCATATTTAAAACGTGCATACGCATTCTTTCCTTTAATCATTGCTTGCACTTCTTTGATCCCGCCTAGTTCGGTCTCTTCAATGTTCATAATCTCCATTTTGAATTTGTGTGAATCACAATACATTTGATACATTCTGAGTAAACTATGAGCAAAAAGTGCACTTTCCTCTCCTCCTGCACCTCCGCGAATCTCTAGTATCACATTTTTAGTGTCATTTTCATCTTTCGGCAAGAGCAAAATCTTCAGCTGTTCAGCACTTGCACTTAGTTTGTTCTTTAAATCTTCACACTCCTCTTTGAGCATATTTTTCATCTCTACATCTGTCTCGGTCTCAATCAAAAGCCGTGCATCTTCATAGTCTTTATTCAATTTCTCATATTTCTCATATTCTTCCATTAAAGGTTGCTGTGAAGAATGTTCTTTTACTTTTTTCTGCCAATTTTTTGTATCTGCTATCACTTGCGGATCCGCGATCTCACGAGTCAATATATCAAACTTTTCTTTGATTCCTTTTAGTTTTTCCAACATACACTACTCCTTTTAAACACTAGCGCTCTATCAATTCCATTTAGATCAGGCACAACTTCTAATAGTTCATAATTTTTGAATATTGAAATGATGTCTTGCTTTTGATTATAACCAATCTCAAGAATTATAGCCCCTTGATCCGTCAAATGATCTATGGCATCAAGCGCGATCCTTCTATAAAAATCCAATCCGTCACTGCCCCCATCTAGTGCCATCAATGGATCATAGTATTTCACTTCTCTATCCAAAGTCTCAATTTCATCACGAACGATATATGGCGGATTCGAGATTATCAAATCAAATCTGCCTTCAATTTTATTAAATAAATCACTCAATATAAATTTGATATCTGCAGATAATAGTTTTGCGTTCTTTCTAGCAACTTTCAAAGCGGACTTAGAATGATCGGATGCAGTCATATTCACTGCACAATTTTTTTTAATGGCAATGGCCAAGCAACCGCTCCCTGTACACAAATCTAAAACTGTATTGCATTTGGATTCCCTAATAAATTTTATAGCAGTATCAATCAAAATCTCACTATCTTGACGCGGAGAGAGCACGTTTTGATTCACAAAGAATTCCAATCCATAAAAATATGATTTTTTGAACAATTTATCTATTGGAATTGAATTCTTTAGCCTTTTTTTCGCGTAACGGCGAATATTTCTCTCCTGCCGAGCAGAAACCTCATCAATTAATAACAATTCTGTTCGTGATACTCCCAGCAATTCGGATATTATAAAATCAATATCAGCACTATCTTTTCCGTGCTGAGAATAAGCCTTCTTTAACTCATTTCTTAATTTGATTAATTTCATAGATATAGTAAGCTCTAAATATAATTTGCTTCGACAGCACCAAAAATAAAAAAATACGTGCCTAATCTGCGAATGCAAAAAAGACACGTAAATTGGCTATTTCAATTTATGTTTCTTGTTGAATCTATCTACACGACCTTCTGTATCAACGAGTTTCTGTTGACCAGTGAAGAATGGATGACATTTGTCGCAAACTTCCAATTTCACAGTATCTCCAGCTTTCACTCCCTGCTTTGACGTCTTGCCTTTAAACTCATTGCCACAAGCACATAGAAAAGTTACCTCTACATAATTAGGTTGAATATCTTTCTTCATAACTACTCCTTAATAATTCTAGCTAAATGATTATAACTTGAAAATAGCCATTTGTCAACAGTTTTTCGAATAACTTTTCATAATCTTTTTGGCAAGTTCGTCAATGTCTCCTGCTCCGACAAATGCTGTAGCACCTTTGATTGCCAAAAAATTGAGCAAACCATTTATTGAAGCGACATATCTTACGTTGTGATTATATTTTTTCAACTCTTGATATAAATCGCGTGCGCTGAGTCCAGCAGTTGATTTTTCACGTGCGGGATATTCTTTGAAAATGCACAGATTCTTTACGTCTTGCAAAACAGATATGAATTCGGACAAAAACAGTTTAGTTCGAGAATATGTGTGCGGTTGAAATACGATTTTGTATTCATTGAATTCGCTTGAAAACGCCCCTATAAACGACCTCAATTCAGTAGGGTGATGAGCGTAATCTATGAAGATTTTTGTGTTTTTGTATTGACCAAGATACTCGTATCTTCTCGGCACTCCTGAGAACGCATTGACAGCTTTTATGATCGTCTTTTCATCTATACCTATCGTTTGAGCCACCGCTATGGCAAGTGAAATGTTGTTTAAATTGTATCCTCCTTTGATCTTTGGATCTATTTTTAATTTTGTTTTAGATACAAACTCTACATTTTTTGTTCGCCTCAAAAACTTCGTATTCGGACTTTCAAACACAAATCTTTTTTGCCCGCGTTTTAAAAAGGTCAAAAATGCGGTGCGTAGATTGAAAAAATTTTTATATGTATCCAAATGCTCCGCCTCCACATTGGTCACCACTGAAATGTCTGGTCTTAGCTTCAAAAAACTTTTGTTGTATTCGCATGCTTCAACCACCAAATAATCATCTCCGCAACTAAATCGAGGAGCAAAAACCTCTGCACCTATATGACAGGAAACTTTTTTATTTGCGGTGCGCAAAATCTCATATAATATCGATGCTGTCGTGCTTTTTCCGTGCGTGCCTGCGATCGCTATGACGCACTTGAATTCATCACACAGTTTCGCCAAAATTTCGGCACGATCAAAGATCTGGCATTTCAATTTTTTTAAATTGATTATATATTTGTTGGTATCGCTGATGGCCGCAGTTTTCACACAAAAATCTACCTGCAAAAATTCGCGTCTGAATCGATTCGTCACCTCAATACCTGCATTTTCGCATATCTTCGTGTATACACTCTTCTTTTGATCATAGCCGTAAACAGTATAACCCTTTTCTTTGTATGCAAGAGCAAGTTGATGCATACTCACTCCGCCTATGCCTAAAAACAAAACTGATTGAAATTTTTTTTTCATCTTGATCACCTATACTCATATATGAATTTAATCGCCGAAAAGTAAATTGTAGAAGCAAATTATATTTTAAAAATTATATAAATATAGTGAAAAATGTTTGCAAAATAAATTTTAATAGGGTAAAATAATAATGACTACATTGTAGTTAATCTAAAAAAGGGGAAGGTGAAAAACTTGGACATCACAGACATTAGAATCAGATTGGTCAGCAAAGATGATAGCAAGTTGAAGGCCGTTGCCTCATTCACGATTGATAATGCATTTGTTGTGCACGATGTGAAGATTATTGAAGGCACCAATGGCAACTTTATCGCTATGCCATCAAAGCAAGCACCTAGTGGCGAGTACAGAGATATAGTACACCCATCTAACACTGAGACAAGAGAACAAATTAGTTCTGCTGTACTAGCTGCTTACGAGAAAGAAAAAAATAATCAATAGTCTCAGTACACTTCTGCATTAGTTCAATACTATGCAGATTTTTTTTATCAAAATTCGGATTCTATATCTCGCCGAATTTACAAAAGATTTTTACAACACAAAAAACGAGCAATATGCTCGTTTTTGATTTTTATAATAATTATACATTAGCTAAGAATGACAATTTAATTCCAGAAGCTTGGCTCCATACATTGTTTACAAAATCAAATGTCAATTCTCTTACATATTCTTGGTTGATCGGAATGAACAAATACCAAACTCTAGCTGTCAAAGTATGACTACCTGTAAACGTTGAATATTGACTAAACTCACTTGAAGTTACAACTTTTACATTATTGTTATTTCCGCTTTCATTATATGAAGTATTCCATTGTCCGCTATTGAATTCAGCCACTATAAGAGTCTTGCCATAAGATGTAGCCTTGTCATTATTGACTACTACACTTTCCATTCTACCTGAAGCCGCAGTTCCTGCATATATATTATAATTATCTGCTGTGCCTGAAGCCATCGTGTTGGTATAATCTCGCCAAGTTTCACGATAGAATGAGCCATATCCATTGAGCGAACTATTTACAGTGGCATTAATTAAGCTAGCTGAATTAGGGAAGATCAAAACTAACAAAGATGTCCTTGTATTATTCGTCTGTCCATAAAGTTGACTCACCGCCTGAATATCTGTCATTGCACCTGCAGTAAAGTTATAACATACACCTGCTACAAATTTATCTCCAGTGATATAATTTTCTGAAATAGTGTCTGTGGCAGGATCAAATGCTCCTATTAAAACTTGTCCCACTTTAGCCCCTGCATTGTTCATATTCACAACTACGCCAGATACATAATTTCCATATATATCAGATCCTGCGATAGCTTGAATAATTGAAGATCTACTATCTGAGTTATTCGCAACAATTCCACCCACATAGAAGTTCTTTCCTTCAATGTAAGATCCAATTCTATCCATTAAATTGTATGCATTCGTTATGGTAGCATTGTTTGTAGCCACAATACCGCCCACATAAATATCTGATGCATTGATATTGCCAATCGCAATACCTGCGCCAGTCAAAGTAACGTTTGATATGGTGCCATTATTTACCGCAGTCGCACCACCTACATACAAGGTACGATTAGTCTGTTGAATAGTGATTAGCGTATTTATTGATGAATTATTTATAGATCCACTATTTTCTGCACTGATACCACCGATATAAGCATCCGCATCGTTATAAGAATATGTAATAGTCGCACTACCAGATACATTATTGATTGTACCGCTATTGATAGCCACAATGCCCGCAACTCTTTGTGTACCATATATGCTAGATGCTGAAACTGTAGAATTCATTAGTATTCCGCTATCCAATCCTCCAATCAAACCGCCCACATACGATATATTAGCGCTTGATGAAATATTTAATCCTGTGACACCACTATTAGTAATTGTCGAATTATCATCCACTCTGGCTACCAAGCCTCCGAAGTAATCAGTTTGAATATCTATATTAGATGAATACTCAACATTGACATTTTCTATATAAGATGCACTGTTGATCGCGTCTGAAACCACCTCTCCAGCTAACGCTCCAACATTAGTGGCTGAATTAGTCAAATTGAAGGTGACATTTCTGATTGTTAAATCACGAACTGTAGAATTGTTTATAACTGAGAATAATCCCGCGTTTCCATCTTCTAATGTCGTCAAATTCAAGCCTTTAATAGTATAACCATTTCCATCGAATGAACTATTTCTCAATTCAACTGGAGTCCAATTAATTCCTGTTAAGTCAACATCTCCATTCAATACAATCTTTTTATCAACTATTGCTCCATTCCCTTCTTGAATATATTGTTCTATTTTTTCAAGGAATGTTTGACCATTCTCCTCTGCCGTATCATCTCCAGGGCTGTCTGGATCGTCTGGGTCTACTGGTTCAGTAGGATCTCCTATGTTGTCTTCTTCCATATCTCTTAGATAATATTCGCTAGAAACTGTACTTAAACCTGCATTTGTCATTCTAAGTTCAGGAAGTGATCCAATTACGATATTCCAAGCTGAATTATCCCAATAAACTCTATTTTGCCCATCAATTGCATAGAATATATATTCTGTATTAGCCTCTAGTTCTTCTATTGAATTGTACGTAACGATAAAGTACACGTGATTCGCACTATCATAAAAACCTTTGTCAAAGAATGTGTTGTCATAACTATTCACTGTACCAGTTCCGCCAGCAATAGTGTAGTTTCCGATTAAATGTCTCAATTGATTTGCATTCGCAGTAACGAAATTCGTTCCCTTTTCTATACTGCCTAGGAATGATCCATAATTTGCGTATTCGCTAGTAGATACTGAATAAGATTCTTGAATAGATCCATTGTATGTGGTAATAATTAATTTTCCTGCGAAGCCACCTACTTCTCCACTAGCATTCATCATAACGATTTCGGCATCTGCAAAAGTTGCTTGAACTTTCGCTCTATCGATCTCTCCAATCAATCCACCAACTGTCGCATTAACATTGGAAGGCGTAGGATTTGCTTGACTTGAAGCTGTACCGATAATGATCGTAGCCCCTTGAACTCCTGATATGGTGACTGAGGCATTTTCTCCACTTAGACTTCCAATCAATCCACCAGTCTTTGAATTATTCATTGTATTATTAATATTTACATCTACTGCCTGTACTCTAGTTACAGTACCACTAACTATCCCTGCTAAAGCACCTGCTGATTGATAATTACCAGATATTTCTACATCTCGCAAATTAAGATCTGTTACGCTTGCAGTTCCGCTCAATCGCGTAAACAATCCTGCATTTGCATAATCCGTTCCACTCAAATGCAATGAACTAATTGTTTTGCCATTTCCATTGAATGTACCACTGAAACCAATTGTCGTATTTGAACATCCAATTGGTTTGAAATCCTGAGTTAGATTAATATCTGACATCAATAGGTAGCTAGAACTTAACGAATAGCTATCTCCGATCTTCTCTAAATCTGCTTGACTGTCGATATAATAAGGGTTTTCCTTCGTCCCTTCTCCAATATGTACGCTAATTTGGAATTCTGGGTATTTTCCATTAGTCGTAGTAATTATAAGGTTGACTTCCCCACCCTTATTTGCTACATAATACCCTTTATCTTCGTCGAAACTTATGTATTCGGTGACTTCTTCGCCACCTGCATTGTAATCATAACTAGTATTTCTATGCTCTTTATAAACGGTGTAACCCAAATCTTCCAAAGTTACAACATCGCCAACATTACAATAAATCTCTTTTGTTTTGAAATCTATTGCCTCATCGTTGCGCAAGAAATAATATGTAGTGAGTCCAATACATACTACCACAACGATTGCTACTAGAAAAATTAAAAATTTCTTCATAATTCCTTCCCCACAATTATTTGTTACATTTATTATAACCTAAATTAAAAATTTGTCAATACTCAATTTGAATTTTATTAAAATTTATAAAATTTTATATTTGTTCAGAATTGACTATGAAATTATGTAACATTCATCGACATTAAATGAAAATTTTTCGCTACAAGTATAATTATATTGCTTTGATATTAAACCCCAAATAATGGCTTCACATATTATATTGTTTCTTTAATATATTAGAAAAACGATTATTTGAAACAAATAACCGTTTAATATATCATTCACTTTTCTATACTAACTTATTATATTTTGACTATGTCTGTTAAGACTCTATTTCATTAGCACATTGATGTACACTGATATGAATTTTGAGTAAATATAGTTTTGATCTTTACAAAAACGCGACAATACACATCTGACTATTTGATTATTACACATAGACTTTTGATGTTGCATTTTTTACTTATAAGAGATCCAGAATATTTATTTAAAATTTCAACATAGCCGGTTCGTGTTGACTATTTGTAAATCCAAATAAAATATCAAATCTATTGCTGTTGATTATTTTTCATCAAAATAAAAGCTCTCAACGTCTCCTCGACTCTACTTGCCAACTTGCCGTTTTGCTTATATGTTTCTTCCAAATGAGCTATCAATGCCTCTTCGCTTCCATAGATTTTCACCATTTTATCCACAATTTTTAAAATATCTTCGTGCTTCACCTCTTGAATATCGCGAAGGAAATAGTACATCAAACCTATGTCATCTTTGCCATTCTTTCTAGCCATTGCATTCGCTAGTTTATCTATAGCCAACTGTTTGTTTGATTTACCTATATGCAACTCATCAAGATCACGCGCTGTCAAATATAGCTCATCCGAATTCGTTCGCGTACTCAATACTGAAATTAATTTCATTTTTTCACTATCAGAAATTTTTCCACCATAAGTTTGCAAAAAGGCGGTGATTGAACTGAAATTTCCACGTTTAATCAATTCTTTTGTCTTAATATCAATCTCTTCTTGTGTTAGTTTCCCCTTATTTCTTGCTTGAGATATCCTATTCCTTATGATTTTTGATGGCTTCGTATTATCGCTTCCTTCTATTCCAAGAGTTTCGGACTCTGACACTTTTTCTCCCGTTAGTGGCAAAGTGGTTTTTTCTTCATCCGAAGGCTCTTGACCTTTTTGACTTGAATCGGAATTCTTTTTGTCTTCAACCCTCGCCTTCGGTTTCTTTCCCTCAATTTTCTTGTCAGAGCCTTTGTGGTCTTCGCCTTTTGCTCCTTTTTTTGCACTATTCACGTTGGAGCTATCACCACTATTCGTTGATTGCTCATCTCTTATACCTTCTGTTTGTGTCGAGACGTCATCTCTTTCATTGTTTCTAGTTTCATTTGATTCTGTTTTCTTTTTCTCCTTCCTAGAGCGCAATTCCTTCTGTACGTTTTCTTCCTCAATGAACTTATTGTAAAATTTCGTGAATTCACTAAAAACTTTATTCTTTATTTTTGAATCAATTTTCAAGTTTTTAACAAAATTCAATGTTTTTCCTAAAGAATTAAAATCTTTTTTAATACATAATTGTTTCAAATCGTTTCTAATGACTTGAACAATATAATTAATTAAATTTTTTTTCACTAACGCAGTAATTTGAGCATCATTAATAAAAGTAAGACATTGATTAAAAGTATTTGAATCTTTGTTTTCATAAAGAATTGATATAAATCTTTTGATCTGATCAATTCCATTTTCCATTTGCTCCTCTTTTATTTCCCTATTTTTAGCTATGATTTTTTTAGCCATAGACTCCTCCCAACCTTTTTAAAATTATGGTTATTTTAACATCATTAACCTTGCTTGTCAATATCTTAAATAAAAAAATATCTATGAGATTTCATAGTTGTTTTTATGAATATTAAAACAACTTAAATTTTTAATATCAATTCAACTATTCAAATCAAATTGAAAAACATTTGCAATTATTAGAAATTTATTATATTATAACAAATATGAAAATTACAGGTAGCGTTGATAACATCGTCTATAGGAATGAAGAAAATGGCTATTCAGTCGTGAATCTTTCTTGCGACAAAAAGAAAGTAACTGCAGTGGGCAACTTCCCTGAAATCTTTGAGGGACAAACCCTAGAACTCACAGGTGAATATGTCGTCAACAAAAAATTTGGAGAACAATTCAAAGCGAATGAAATATCCGTAGTCGAGCCAACAAGTTTACCCGCAATTGAAAAATATTTATCCAGCGGATTAATCTATGGAATTGGTCCTGTGACAGCAAAAAAAATTGTAAACGAATTCAAAGAAGATACTCTATCTATCCTAGAATTTAATCCTGTAAAACTTAGCAAAATCAGAGGAATAAGCAAACAAAAAGCAATAGAGATTTCCAATGCATACAACGAAATGAAAGATATGCAAAATGTCATAATGTTTTTACAATCTCATTTTATTAGCACAAACTTAGCAATCAAAATTTATAATGTTTACAAAAATAAAACAATTGAATTAGTGAAAAATAACCCTTATCAACTCATTGAAGATATTGATGGAGTCGGATTCACGACCGCAGATAAGATAGCACTGAAATTGGGCATAGATATGTTTGGTGAAAACCGAATCAAAGCAGGACTCATTTATACATTAAAAACGTATAGCGAACGCGAAGGCCACACTTATTTGCCACGTGAAAATTTGATTCAAAATTGTTTGGAAATTTTGAATTTCAGTGAAAATGAGCACGAAATTGTACAAAAAAGCGTAGATTATTTGCAAATTGAAGGATTAATCAAAAATTTTTCATATCACGGAGAAGACATCTGTGTGCTGACAAAATTTTATTTTCAAGAAAAATACATCGCTAGAAAACTATATAAATTATCTTACAACCAATTTGAAGAAAACACAAATTTTATCGACAGCATAAATCATTATCAACGAGTTCACAATATAACCCTCAACGGCGAACAAACAGATGCTGTGCTCGCGAGCCAAACAAAAGGCGTGTCAATAATTACTGGTGGTCCAGGTACAGGTAAGACTACCATAGTTCGTTGTATCTTGGAGCTGTTCAAACAAGAAAACAAACGCGTTTTGCTTTGTGCTCCTACTGGCAGAGCGGCAAAAAGATTGAGCGAAAGTTCGGGAATGGAGGCCAAAACCATTCATAGAGCACTGGAAATGAATCCAACCGAAAACGAGGGAATATTCCACAGAAACGAAAACAATCCGCTTGATGCAGACGTTATTGTAATTGATGAAATGAGTATGGTAGATGTAGGACTATTTTACCATCTTTTAAAAGCTGTCCGCTCCACCACCCGCATCGTTATGGTAGGAGACAAGGATCAATTACCTAGCGTTGGTGCCGGAAATGTTTTGCGAGACATTATTGAATCTAAGCGCTTGAATGTAACCCAACTTGTCAATATATATAGGCAAGGAAACGATAGTTTGATCATCACAAACGCTCATTTGATCAATAGTGGTAAGATGCCAATCATTGATAATACCAGTAGAGACTTTTTCTACGAAAGCGGAAAAGATTTGATTAGCAATAGTGAAACCATAATTGATTTAGTAAGTACTCGTCTATCCAATTATTTTGGATATAGCCCAAAAGACATCCAAGTCCTTGCCCCTATGAAAGCCGGTCCTTGTGGAATTGACAATCTAAACAAACGTTTACAGATGACACTCAATCCGCATTTTAGTGGCGTTGAACTTTTGTCGGATATATCAAGATTTCGCGTTGGTGATAAAATTATGCAAACTCAAAACAATTATGAACAAAAATACGAAAAATACGAGCCCAACGGAACAATTCAAGAAGGCACAGGCGTCTTTAATGGAGATATTGGTTATATCACACATATTGAACCCGACACAAACGAAGTGACAATTCGCTTTGATGATGGCAAAGTGTGTAAATACGCCAAAACGGATTTGTATCAAATAAGTCTTGCCTATGCTATAACGATACACAAAAGTCAAGGTAGCGAATTTGATTGTGTCGTTATTCCTTTGGTACCCGGAGCTCCAATTATCATCACTAGAAATTTATTGTACACTGCAATAACACGAGCAAAGAAGACAGTGGTACTAATTGGTAGCAAGCAAATTTTAGCCCGAATGATCCACAACAACTATACCGCTAAGCGATATACTCTATTAAAAGATTTTTTAATTGAGGAATTTAGCCAAGATTGATCGTTTATCTTCGAATGTCTATCATTAAGATTTTCAGTTTACTATCATAAAATATTCAATTGTATTCACACGATAAAATTTTTTTATATTAACCTTTGTAAAATTTTGACTAAAATCATTTTAAAAATCAAAAAAAAATTATTTTATTTAAAAAAAACAATAAAAATTAGTTAAATTTATATAATTTTTTTGTTTTTTTATTTTTAATTATATATAATCTACAAAAAAATTATTCTAATGAAATAAAAAGTATGAATTAATAATTTTAATTGAAATATTTTTTTAAAAATTGAAATATTTATTTTCCTAAGTTACTTTTATTTATTAAAAAATATGTATACACCATAGTTAAACTAAAACAATATAGGCTGAGATTTACTCTAAATTTTAAATTATCACCTCTAAGCATTTTAATTATATTATAAATTTAGATTTTAGAAATCAATAATTATTAAAATAATATTAATTCAAAATATTATTATATATTTATCACTTTTAATTGTTTAAAAATATATAAAAATCATTTATATTAAATTTTTAAGAGAATCTAACGATAATTATTTTTGAATAACAAGATTGTAATATTAATAAATTTTTTAAGATAAGTACGAAATTATGACATTATAATTTTTGATTGCCTAGACCGTGAGCTAGCGTCAGCACATAGATCTCTTTTGATCCGTTCGCTTTTATTATCTTACTCAACTCATTGCAAGTCGAACCTGTCGTATACACATCGTCAATTATTAAAATAGTCTTATTTTTTATCATTTGTCTATACTCATTGTTGAATTTGTACACACCTTTCACGTTCTCTTTTCTTCGCTTAAGATCCAGTTCTGCTTGACTGGCGTTATCCACAATTTTTGTACATAAAATGTGGAAAGGTATTTTTGATTTTTCTGCCAAATATCTTGCCATCAACTCAGATTGATTATATCCTCTCCTCTTTTGCTTTGACTCATATAAAGGAACGCAAGTTATGATATCTGGAGAAATCTCCCAAGTGGATAAATATTCACTTATGAAGTTTGCCAACGGCTCGTATAAAAACCTCATCCTATTGTACTTAAATTTATGAACAACGGACACCACTCTATCAGTATATGCGAACACACTTCTAGCCAAGTTAAAGTCAAAATTGTTTGCCTTGCAGTTTAGACACACTCCGTCATTGTCAAGTGCCACTGGCGCACCGCAACGCGAACACGAATGAGTAATGAATGGAAGAGTCCTTAAACAAGTTTCACAAGTGTCGTTATACGATTTTTCATTCAATTCTTCTCCGCAAAAAATACATTTAATATGACGTGGATAAAGTAAATCTAAAATATTTTCTTTCAGTTTGCCAAAATTTATCTTTTTCATTTTTCCTCATTGGTAAAACTATTAAAAATTTTTTATTTTATCTATTTTTTTATTAAAATTTCACTATTTTCAGTATTTTTCTATAATTTTGAAATTTTTTAATAATTTTGCAAATATATTTTATTTTTATATTTTTTACTTTATTTTTAATTATAATTTATTATTTTAATACATTTTTTAATTAATTTTTACTTTATTTTAATGCGTTTTTATTATTAATTTATCTTATTTAGTTATTTTTAATATTATTTATTTCAATATTATATTTATAAAAACCATTTTTACTTATAATACACCATATCGAAATCAAAATCTTAAATTACCCGTATATTAGAATATTTTATTTGCCTTTTTTCAATTATCACGGCAGTCAAGGAATTTATTTTGATATAAAATGAAAGGAATTTTTATTCTGAGGAAGTTTCGAATAACGATACAGAATATCGAAATAATTATCTTTTTCTAGATCTATATTTAATTTTTCTCTCATAAGTGGATTGAAAACAAGTCTATCCACAAACTCTAGAAAAAAGTATGGTAATGTTTTATAGGTCTTTTTCTTGACATCCATCAATTCAAAATTGATAAAACCATATTGCTCTTTGAATTTTTCCATATCTTCAAGTGAGGTGTAGACATAGAGATTATCCACCTTTTCAATTTCGCCTAGCAAAAAATCTTTATAGCAAATTTTTATTTTCATCTCCGACCTCCACTATGCCTAATTTTCCATCAAATCTCAAACCTATATCATTCAGTACTCGTTCATCATTATGCTTTATTTGCTTTTTAAATATCGCAGTATAATATTTGAGATATCTTTTCAACAACTTTTTCGTCTTCACCAATTCATTCTTTTCTTCTATAGAAAGATCATTTCTTCTTTCAGTTTCCGCACACCAGGCACGCAATTCTTTGAATACTGGGTATTGAGCCGAAAAAGTGATACCTGCTGTATACTCTGCATAACTCTTAATCACCGGTCTTGAAAAAAGTATGGATTCAACATCAAAGAAAAGATATTTCAATTGATTGTATATGTTGAATTCTATGAATCTTCGCTCCATCGCGTATGAAAGGATGGTGGTATTGTATTCTTTGCGTTTTTTATCCAGAATTTTCTTCGCGTTTTTAATTTCTGGAGAATCTGGATGTCTAGACAATTCTTCACATTCGTCATACCATTTCCACATAGCCAATTCTCCACTTTTTTGTTTCGTGAAATTTTTGTAACTATCACTAAAATTGCTCTCATCCATATACTCGCTAAGATCTTGTACAATTCTTTTCACAACCTTAACATATTCGTCTTCTTCCAGTTCAGTCTTGTGCCTTAACATCACTGCGTATATCGCCTCTAGAGAAATAAATTTTGCACCCTCGCGTCTAAATCTACATTGCTCAACTTTTTCTTTGACGTTGGTCTGCGTCCTCTCCCACCAATCATCCAATTCTAACCTTGAAAACAATACATCAAGTCCATAATATTGCTCAAACTCTTTCTTGATATCTTCGAATTTTTCGCCAAAAAGAGTTTGAAATTTAATCAGCATATCTTTATAAGTAGAATTCAACAATTTTTGCTGTTCCATCCCATAAATTTCGCAATCGTTAGGGTTCAATTTGAACAGCCTCGCATAGACGCGCAAAAAGGCGTTGGCGTTGTCATAAATCGGTGCTAGATCCAATTTCTTCACCCCATTTATTTCCCTGATCGTAAAAGCGAAGTTTTGAGAATGTCTGTCCCTTTGATTCGTCAGATAATCAAAACACGACATTTTATTCAATTTTTCGATCAATTCTTTTCGATTGATTTCAACATCTTTAAATTCCTTAAATTTGTCGATTATCAGGTCGGCGACCTCTTCACAAGTAGACGAATCAAGTCCGTATTTTATCTTTCCACCAATGTCTCCATACAAAAAATGTTCACCGAAATCAGGAGAGATTATCCCAATTGCCCTTTGACTGTGGTCAACGGCGAGACGACAATCTACACAGTCAGATCCAACCTTTTTGGCAATGAATGCTGTCAGCAGTTCGGCAAAAATCTCGTGCCGAGCAGGATATTGACTGAGCGTTGGATATTTTATGAAATATCTTCGCCCTTCAATAGTTATAAATTTGCTTGCAGTCACGCCCGTGTTTGAGCAAAATTCCTCATTATCTTCACCTATAAAAATTAAGCCAGGCCTAGAAACACCTTCTATATCGCACGCCATTTCTTCATACAATTCATCCATCAATTGTTCTCTTTCATATAAACTAATATCCATATACCATATTCTAAATCAAATGTGTGATTTTGTCAATCATTAATATAGCAAACACAAGTCTTTGAAATCTTGAATTTCATATAATACGCTTGTATGATTGTTCTAGTATCTATCCATAACCACAATTTTCATAACCTAAGATCCCCATCTCCTAAATATACATTTGTGAAGCGAAGTTTAAAAATGCACGCCTCTTGTAATGCTAATTTTTAATTTTCCACTTGAAATATCAACATTTCTATTATAATTCAATGAATTAAAAATCTTGCTTTATAAATTAATAATATAAATCTTAATCAAATTTGACTTATCAATATTGAATATGATATAATTTATATGACCATAAAGGAGGGTCAATTTATGTCAGAAATAGATGATTGGATTTACACTAATGAAACACAGGCGCCGGGGCAACCTTTGCCTCCTAAGCCTTAGCAAAATAGAAGGGCAATAATTTGCCCTTCTATTTTTTAATAGTAAAAATCAGATAAATGAAATTCCTATTTAATTATGCATTTTATTATAACAAATCTTAAATCAAACAAAAATGGCTCAAAGAGCCATTTTTTAGCATAAAGAATTATTTAAGTTCAACAGTAGCGCCTGCAGCTTTCAATGCAGTTTCCAATGCCTTAGCATCTTCAGTAGGGACATTTTCCTTAACTGTAGCTGGAGCACTTTCAACAAGGTTCTTAGCTTCCATCAAGCCAAGTCCAGTAGCCTCACGAACAGCCTTGATGACTGCGATCTTGTTTGCGCCAACTTCTTTCAATACTACATTGAATTCTGTCTTTTCTTCAGCTGGAGCTGCAGCTTCACCAGCGACAGCCGGACCTGCCACTACAGCAGCCGCTGCACTAACACCAAATTCTTCTTCCAATGCTTTAACCAACTCGTTAAGTTCAACGGCGGTTTTCTTTTTGATTTCTTCAACGATTTCTTGTGTTGTCATAATTTATCTCCTTTTTAAATTAGTCTTTTAATCTTTTTTCTCTGCGATAGCTTTAAATGCACGAGCAAGACTCGAAACTGGTGCATTGAGGACGTATAGCAATTGTGCAACAAGTTGTTCTTTCGTAGGGATGCTAGCAAGAACCTTAACTTCATTTTCATCTATCACTTTGCCGTTATAGAAACCAGCTTTGATAGACAGCGAAGTATAATCTTTCATAGCATTTTTCACCAACCTAGGAGCAACTGTCTCATCATCCAAGCCAAACGCAAATGCAGTGGTACCATTGAGAGCTTCGTCAAAACCTGCAATGCCCAATTGCTCACAAGCCTTTTTGAAAAGAGTGTTTTTAATGACTTTGTAAACAACATTATTATTGCGCATTTCTTTTCTTAGAGCGGTGTCTTGACTAACAGTGATACCGCGATAGTCCACCAAAACGATTGATTTTGAAGAATCTATCAATTTTTTGATTTCTTCTACCGCAACTTTTTTAGCTTCTTGATTTGCTGACACTTTAATCCTCCTTTATGCTATTAAATAAAAATTCCTTTTGCCAAGACAAAAGGAACACTACAATCGACATTCTTTTTCTCTTCCTACACAAGCAACAGATGTTTTACGCTTTCGCACTTGTGGTCTTTGGCTTAGAATCTTATTTAACTGATTTTAGTTTAACTCAAACAAAAGGTTTTGTCAATAGTTTTTAATGATTTTTCAAAATTTGATATAATTTCGACAATTTTCATTCGATTTTCAAATGATTGTATCTGTAGTACAGATTGAAAATAAAAAATTGTATTGACAAATGCTAATCTATGTGCTAATATTTTCGGAGAATATTTATTCTAAAACAAAAGGAGAAAATATGGAAAAGAAAAATCCACGTACGTCAGGAGACGAACAAGTTTTTGCAAAAGAGAAAGGATTAATCTCCCGCCTAATAGAGCGCTTGAGTGCTAAATCATCAAGCAACGGAAAACCAAGAAAAAAGGGAAAAGTGGCTGCCACTATATTGGCTGGAGCACTTACATTGGCAAGTCTAGGTCTAGCAGGTTGTGACTTTTCGACCGACAAGCCATACGACAAGCCATACGACGGCCCATACCAAGATCAAGTAGATCCAGAGACCGGATATTCAAAAATATTGACAGAAATTACAACTAGTGCCTATTACAATGAAATTTCAGATAGATATGCAAATAATAAGGCAGAAAAAGACGAATACGCTACACTTCCTTCTGCCTACCTCAAGGAAAAATTCGGCATAGATATCAACAAGCTTTATGAAAACAATATGGGATTTTCTTCAAACGTATATGTAAAAACTAATGATAAGAATCACGTATATGTGACTTCACGTATATCCGTCAATGATGCACCAGATCCTTATTATATCTGCACAACGTTGAAATATGAAATATCGGATAGAGAATTTGAAGAACTTTTATATTTGAATAATCATAAAGCGATTCATTCTGCATATTTCATACAAGAACTGTCAAAACAGCGTCAACCAGTGGAAGAGCATTCGCTCAAATTGACACAGTCTGCATATAATGAATTTTATAATAAATTCACCAAATCGGATCATGCAGAGAATTTATATAGTAATAAATTAATTGAAATAGACTGGTTAGATGCCTCTATCTCAAATCAAACAGTGCTCTTGGCAGTGCGTGGCAGAGATCATAATTCTATCGGCTTCAGAACTTCAGGAGTGATTAGATATCTCGAATTGGAGCCAACAAGCTTTGACGATGTCTCTACCTTAAGCTATGATAGCACGATACTTAATGGACCAACATTTACAAATCCATTAGATTATGACGGATTCGTAAATAGTGCAGAGGAAACTATATGTTTTACACCACCAAACACAAATTCATATACCCTTAATATAAATCCTGACAATATATTAATCAATTAATATAGATATTAACATATTTCTTTGCAGGCTACGAGTAAATCTTAACATAAAAGGAGAAATCTGTCCACCGGTAAACCTCAACCGAACCCCCAGACTATCTGGAGGTTTTCGTATACAAAAAATACGCTAGCGACCGCTAGCGTATTTTTTATACCATATTGACACCTCCGACAGATCTGGAAGATGTTCCATCATAATAAATGCCTGATAGTATTATCCTAGAACTTTCTACTAAGAAAGTCTTCATACCTGCATTCGGAATAGTCTGATCTTCTCGATATATGTAGAACGCTTCTTTCGCATCTCCATTATTATAGATCCAAGCACCTGTGCCAAACAAATCTCTACCTTCGTTTTCTAAGCCGGAATATTTGTATCTAGTATAAAACAGCAAATCTTCATTCATCAAGTATTTATTTTCATTGTAATCTTTGCTGTTTGAATTCGGCATTGTGAACACTATTGTACTCAACTTACCATCAGATATCTGCTTGTCTGAAATAATTTGATATAGATAATCTTTTCCAGCAGCTTCATCGTCTTTAATAATTTTGAATTGATTTTCAATCTTATATAATTCAGTATCTGTCGTAGTATCAGTATCTGTCGTAGTATATGCTGAAATATCAATAGTGTATAGATCAGCTCCAAGTTCAAGTTTGTTATAAATAGACTTATACGAATATAGTTTACTATTACCGGAACTATCATAAAGCACAACATTTTCTACATCACTAAGACTAGTTCCTTCACCTATTTTCTTGTATGCAAGCAATTCACCATTATTATAAGGCGCTGTAATATAACCTCCTTCATAATAGTAGTAAGTTACCTTGTGTTGAATTACCTTATCACTATCTGTATTGACAAAATAATAATATTCATCTTGAGAATTTGCTATATAGCTAGAATACGGATTTTCGAATGAATGTGGATATAGTCTGACATTGATACGGTCGCCAGTATTTGGACGTTCTGCAATCGTGCCACTTGCTCCTTCTGCAGAATCAAATAGAGTGGAATTATCAGATATACTATCACTATCTATGGTGTAATAATATTGAGTAGGCTCTCTAGTGATGCTTCCATCTTCTTCTCGGATCTCTTCCCAATATGTCCTAGTGATATAATCTATACCTGCGGTGCCTGCTGGAGCAGTTGTGCCAACACAGCTGAAGACTCCTACTTTCTTATCTCCGCCTATATCATTGCCACTGGCAGTGTAATAGGCATTCTTCATATAGCCATAACCATAATAATATAAATCTTCTGATGTCATCCAATCTCCTAAATTTATAACTCCATCAACTTCATCGTTCTTATCTATGTTCTTGTCAATAATATATCTTAATGTTGTGGTCGTTGATATCTTTCCATAACGACTCTCATCCCAAGACACTTTATTGATAGTATATTTGCCAGTGAGTTCATCATACTCTATAGCGTTGTCAATTACACCCTCATTACTATCGTATATATATGATGAATCTTTATATTTGCCACGAACGTAATAACTTCCGCGCGTGAATATATAATCCTCTGGGCTCTTCAAATTTTCTGGAATTGGCATTTGTGTCGGAACCATAGCAGTCTCTAATGCATCCAACAAAACATAATATTCACCATTTTCATATATATAGTATTCATAAGCGTAAGCATTCTTTTTTCCATATTGGAAGTAATATGCTCCTTCGAAATTTCCACTTGTCTGTAGAGTAGCATTCTCAATCGAATCTAAGAAGATTGTGTCATATCCGTCAGTTCCATTATCGACGTATACATAATATCTATGTGAATAATAGTCATTTGGTCGAGTGTTTGAATAATATACATATTGCACTTCCTGATCATTCTCAGCTGAAGCATCCACTTGAATTAACAATTTACCTTCTTCATCATAAATGATCTCTCTCCTATACGATCTACCGAGATAGCCCAATGATTCGTTTGTGACACCGTAATATACAGTTTCTGCCGATTGACTAGCCAGCACCTGTGACAGCAGGATATTGGACAACCCAAATAATGCCAAAGTACTAATAGCAACTGATCCTTGAAACTTGAAAAGTTGCTTTAATGTCATTTGACCAATCTTCTGAGTCAATTTCTTAACAACCGCTTTTCCGGCATTGAATAGCAATTGACCACCGCCACCTATCAATATCGAAGCCACAACGATTGCTATTTGCACATATTTCAACCAAGGATAAGTTGCACTTCCTGCTTCTTCTTCCATTCTTTTATCAAAACTGCTAGATTTCAGACCATTCACCTCGAATATAGATCCGCTATCTGCCAAAGTGTCACCCACTCCCGCAATAGTATCAGCATTCAATGTGCTATTGGTATAGAAATATGTGAACATAAAGTAGGTTTTATCCGTTCTTTCTACTCTCACTCCATCATCATTTAACGCGAAGAAATTATCAATCGCACAGAAATAGTCTCTATATGATGAATCGCTTGGCCAAAATCCTTGATATTCATTCCTATCAGTAACTTTATATTTTGCTTCACTACTGTAATCAATATAAGTCAATCCATCATACCCATCCTTATCATAATTTAATAATAAAGGATAATATGAGGTAGGAGGATTTGACCAACCCGTAAATGCTCCTATCCATTGCAAGAAATCACTAACAGAATCTGTTGGTGTCTTTGATTTCGGCTCTTCAACATAATCTCCATTTTGATCCAAATAAGGCTTCGCAATACCTATCGCTGAATATAATCTCTCTATTCCTTCATCTTCTTCATAGATTGTGTAACAGATATAATTAGGATTGAATATGTATTTGCCATCCTCATCCTTTGACTTTTCTATCATTTTGCAACTTCTATAGAAAGCTAGCTGTTGGTCATAATTTTCATCGCCCACGGTTGGTTCGGAAATAATATCAGATCCATCAAACCATAAACCAATGTTAAAAGCATCATTCGTGATATTGGTCCATTCTGAGTCGTCACCATAGAGCCATTCATCTGTCAGTCCTAAATTCGCAATCGTACCGACATAGGTAATATTTGAAGCATCATAGACTTGAGATATAGAATCCCATAATCCATTGTTTTGATCCGCAGGTATACATCTTTGGATCGTTTTGAACATCGTATAATCTATTGCCCAACCCCAAGAGTCATTAGGTCTTGTAGGATTCTTGGCATTTTCATTGTAATAGACCGGATTCGCAGATGGAGATATATTGAATGTGTCTTTATTGATATAGGTAGCCATTGCGACTAAATCTACGACTTGATCCTCTGGCAACGTTACGCCAGACGTACTTTTGCCATCCTCATAATTCGAGTTCTCTATCGTATTGATCGTGAATGGATAGTTGTGCTTACCTTTGACGGTCACTTCATATCCATTAATGTTACCGCCTGCCACTTTCAACATTCCGAGAAGTCCTCCGAATCTATTTGCCAACAGTTCCTCACTAGAACCCGAAGCAATATCATCATCGGTGATAGTTCCTTTGAAGGAAGCGTCGCCCTGCACATATAATTTGCCCACCAAACCGCCTGAGTAATAAGTATTCGCCACATTAATCTTGATACTGATACCTGCAGTCCCTTCCAGTGACAAACCTTCTACTTGATCTGATTGTAGCAGTCCGAACAATCCTCCGACATACATACCTAGGCTAGTTGGTTGCAATTCAATGAAGCCTTCCCCTTTCGCATTGTCCGCTAGAGAGAATTGACTCAAATTGACCGAACCCGCGTATTGCCCTGTCACTCCTCCGATATTATATCCGCCATTTACATAAACATTTCCTAGCAATTCTGGAGTGGCGATCATCGTCTCTGTTGCTCCTGAACTATCTCTCTCTGCTCCATAATAGAAACCATAATATGTACCTACATTTACTCCCAGTTGAGCATCGATGGATGTCTGGAATTTATTAGTTTCCATTGCATATTGTCCACCTGATCTTTCTACTAATGCTACGCTAGATGAAACTGTCCCAGCGAAACCACCGAAGCCCGAACTCATTTCATTGAAAACTGTAGTTGCCCCCTCCTTAATTTCATACTTATAGCCTGTTGAATCCAAGGAGTAATATTCAAACACTTCGTTTGAGTGCTGGATAGCATCGTTGTCAGTTGCTCCACCCATACTTATTTTCAGCATATTGTTTGAAATGGTTGAGATCGTGATGTTGTTTTGTTCCAGCGTTGAAACTGCTGAGCTAATATCTCCTTCGTTTGTAGATTGAACAGTCGTATTGAACACCGAATTGTTGGTCAACACTCCCTGCTCTGCCGTACCGACGAATCCTCCTACGCTAGTAGGTATAAACATCTCAGAGACAGTAGATAGTTCACCTGCTGAATATTTATTCAAATTAATAGCTACATAAACGCCTTTTACTATCGTTTTCTCTGTTTCATCAGTGGACGATTTGGCTACAACGTTATTTGAAAGCTCGGTATTCTGATTGAACACATATCCTACGAATCCGCCAACATTGGCATTGCCATAGACATTCGCGTCTGTCCAAATGTTTTCTGCTAATGTACCATTGAATATTCCAAATGCTCCTCCGACATTCAATACTCCTATTACAGAACCCTGTGAAGATATGCTCGATTCGCTCAATTCATAAAGCTCATCCTCGTATCCGTCAGCCAAATGCAATTCATAATTGCTTCCGCTACGTTCAAAGTAAAGTTGATTATCACTAATACTGTTAGTTAGCACATTGGTTACGGTTGCATCTTCATCAAGATATCCGACTAATCCACCAACATTTTGATATCCTAATACCATATCTGATACATTTTTGATATTTGTGATTTCAAGTTCTTCTCCTGCTCCCGCATAGCCTATCACTCCACCTACATTGATAGTCCTAATGGTGTTTGCTATATTGCTATTGCTTCCCATTACCGTGTTTAGATTGTATACCTTGTCCTCAACTAGACCCCAACTTGTAGGGGCTGTATCTAAGCCTTCTGGAACAATATAAGCATCTTTTGTATTCTCTAAGTTATCTACTAGAGTTGTTTCTGCACCAATTTTGCCGACTACGCCACCGACATTATAAATATATTTCCTGATTTCAACGCCTGTCGTGCCAATCATTATTTTATTGTTATTTTTGATCGCAATCGACCCGTCTTTAGTTTCGTAATATAATTCTTCTTTTTGATAATACCCAAATAGTCCGCCCCAATTGTAACGATTCAGGTATCCTTGCTGATCGGTATGTAGTGTAGCAAAAGCCAAATCTGATGTTAGGAAATTGAAATATTTATCTCCGTCCACCACCACAATATCATTGATATCGGTTGTATCTCCTCCAACCAATCCTACTGCACCTCCGACATTCGTCGTACCATAGAGTTGCACATTGTATGGATTTTCCTCATAATATTCTATCCCTATGCTGCCCGATTCATAAACGCCTACTATTCCGCCTAAATTATACACATTAATTGCGTGTAGAGCTGGGAATGAAAGTTCTCTATCATAACCGAATATTATGTTTGCATTTCCACTAAGTTTTCCAGCCAGCATACCTATACCTTGTAGGTTTTCTTTGCTGGTAGTATAACTTTTTCCCTCCTCTTCTGATTCTGAGAGCGTGGATGTCTCGTATCTAATCTGAGAATCTGTGACCTCATCTGCAAAATAGAAGTCTACAACATTCAATACTCCTCCGTCAACCTTAGCTGCCAATAGTCCGAAGTAATTGCCTACATCGCTGATTTCATTGGTCTCTGTAGATATGTATAAGCCTTCCTCTCCCAAATCCAATCCACAATTTTCAAATGTGATAGTTGAACTGTTGATGTCTGTCGTGCCTAGACCTAGTCTTGCAATCAACCCGCCAAAGACATTGACATCTATTGGAGTCTGTTCTCCTTCTGCTGAAGTATTTTGATTCATCTTGACAGTTATGTTGGAGACTGTGGCTATCGCTTCACTCTCGTTTCCAATCATCGCACCGACGATTCCGCCTATTGTAGATGCTCCGCCCTCTTCGGTATAGATGATCACTTTGTTGTTCTCAGCTCCATCATCTGTCTTGTACGCGCTAGCATTTATATTTGTTGTATTGTTCTCAATATAACCAATCAATCCGCCAGCATAATTTATGTTGTCTCCAAATCTTACATAGAAAGTATCATTAATTTCATTTATGCCTTCCACGCCGTGCAAGCCATCTGGTGTAAAGCCCAATTTGATATTTCCTGACTCCACTTTCCCTGTGATCAATCCAGCATATTCTGCCGTGCTGATTGTTAAATTTGGTCTCACAGTGCCTGCTTCATCGGCGCTATATGTGACAAAATCTTTCACACTGACATTTCCTGATGAAATCACTCCGAACAATCCACCAATGTGGCCATCCCCGCGGATAACTGTGTTTTGCAAAATTTGAATTTTATCTACAATTACATTGTCGGCTGTAGTCTCTGATTCTGAACTCGGATTGATATTCACTCCTAACAGACCAGATTCTTCTAATGTTTCATCTCCACCGCCTAATTTGAGATATCCAAAATATGCATTTTTAATATTTGCGAATATTCCATTGTTCAATCCTGTAATTTGACAAGCGTCAGTTAAACTCAGATCGGTAAAATCATAATTTTTATTTGATACGAAGAATCCTGCAAATGAAGATTGCGACCCGTTGTAGAAAGCATCTGCTTCAGCGTTTTCATTCGCAGTCCCTATAGCATTCCATTCGAGCGGTGTCACATCTGGACCTGATCTGCCATCAATATCATAGATTAATACATAATAAAGTGAAGTATTTTTTCCCGTAAGTGTAGGATCTTGAACATTTTCGCCATAATCTATAGCCAAGCTTTGAATCGCTGACAATAATCCCAAATGTGGTATACGCATAATGTTTGTTTCCGCATTAGAAGTCAGTTCTGTTTCAGTTGAGCTGAGCGCATTTATCACATCTTCATAGCCCTGCCCTAACTCTAAAGCTACTGAACCATTTCCTGTATACAATTGATACTGGTTATCAAAGTATTCAAAAGAGCTTGGATCATTCCAATCTGTACTTTCATCTACAATTATCTTGTTAATCTTTAGTGTTGGATATAGATAATTGTAACCAAATGTTTCACTTTTCCTATCAATTAAATAATAATTGTTGTCAACCTTGTATGTGGTGTAATACCATTTTCCATCCGAATATCCATCCAATACATCTGCTGACATCAATCTAGCAGTATTTATAGTTGATAATATTATAGTCGTACTATCTTCATCCACAATATTTATGTTTTCCACATTTGCTAGTGAGTCAACATAGTTGTTCACTCCCATCAAGCCATTGCTATCTGCGATAAATGAATTTCCAGCTTCATTGATAGATTCAATTACTGCAGTGGAATAGGTGTTGAATATGAAATTGTTTTCATACTCTCCGCTCGTTCCTTTAGCAAGATTTTCAACTACAATTCCTGCCGCTATCGCTGTCGTAGTGATAGTATCTTCACTAGCTGTTGTGTTGTTGATATATCCAGTAAAGTAGCAGGACAAAATCATTCCTTGATTTTGATTCGCAATGCCTGCAATAGAATTTGCAGATACTTCTACAACTTCCAAAGATGAATACGAGTATGAAATCAGCCCTGAATTCCTTCCTGAGATTAAACCTAAATTGCCAGAATCTATCTCCACTCCAGTTCCTTGTACAGAACTATTGAAGATCACACCCTCGTTCAATCCTACCAATATACCTGAAATATTGCCATTGCCTATATCGTAATTTGTGTTTGTAGCTAGTTTGATATGTAGGTTAGAGATTGCACTATGTCTACTTACCTTTGGTATAATTCCACTAAATGAACCTTCTGTATTTGAATATCCTCCTGTAGAAACAAATTGATTGTACTCGGTCTCTCCACCTATCAAAATTCCATTCAATACTCCACCGCCAGAGAAATTCAAATTCGTGAGATTAGTAGATAGTATATAATATGTGAATTCGCTACTCGTTTCATCTGAAACTAAAATATCCATACTACTACTATCATCAATTACAATAGGAGTAAGTGCGTTCAATTGATAAATATATGTGTAATCTACTTGCTTTAAAATACCATAATTGATTAATTGAGTATTTAAGCTGGCTATATATGGTAAATAATATGAACCTGAAGAGGCATTGAGTTCCGCCCAAAAACCATTTCGGTAATTTAAGCCATTGCTTGTATCTAATCTCCAAACATTATTTCTAGTCAAAGTGTATGCTGAAAGATTGTATCCTGCACCGCTTTCCTCTGAGAATAATGCATAATCAGAAGAGTAATATACATATTCGGTAGAAACTGTTTCAACGTCTCCAAACAATGCATTGATATTCAATGCTTGTATTGCTTGATAATCTATACTATCAGCAATAATACTGGTCAATGAATATGCATTTATGATATTCACATTGTTTGCCTGTCCAATAAAGCCACCTATATAGAAATGATTATTGGTTGGATCATCTGAATAACCTGTGATAGGTACTATCCTACCTGTGCTTGCAAAATTGACTGCTGATACAACATTGGCTTGACCTGCTAGGCTACCCGCATACAAACGTGTCGTTTGCGGACTACCTATAATAATATCTGAAGTTGTCATAACGTCAGTTAGAGATATTGCACTTCCCAAATTCGTACTTGTACCTTGATACGCATAAGCAATCACGCCTCCAGCATATACATTATTCAAAGTGCTATCAGCATCATCCTCTGAAAGCTCTGAACTAATTGTACCTGTAAATAATGATTGTTCTATAATCAGCTCTGATTCTCTATGACTTTCGGCATAAGCCACACCTGTCGAAACGAACAAATTAGTGATTGCCGTTCCGCCCAAAATGTTTAGATTTGACGAAGTGCTAGAAGAATTAATGCTATAGTCAGCACTCGCACTTCCTGATAGGGTATAATACCCTACCAACCCAGCAAATGCATTGATATATGATGTCGTAGATGCATCTTCTAATGCTCGATTCTCACTGCCTGATACATTTATCTCAGTGATCGCATCGACAGTTGACAATTGACTTCCTGCCAAGCCTCCTACAACTCCGCCGAAATAATTATTGGCATTGGAATTATCCAAATTGATATTGAAAACGATTCGTCTATAGTTTGGATCATAAGCATAGTTGCCGACAGAAATTGATGCTACTGACGTATTATTTGCATATCCTACGGCTCCTCCTATATAAGACAAACTTGCATTTTTGATAGTCAAATTAAATACTGTTTGTTCAATATTTTCTGTCGTATTAGTATTGTTCAAGCCTATTGACGAATTCATAATAGTCATATTTGCATCATCTTCATCTTCGCCACCACTGTCAACGTATATATCCGAATCTGCTACTAAGCCACCAAAGTGTATTTCATTATTCGTGGCCATTGACGCCAAAGCTACATCCACTCTTCCAGAGAAAGTACAATTCAATATATTGCTATTTGTAGCTCGCCCAACAATGCCTCCGAAGCCAGCGATTGTGCCATCAATTGAGCTGAATAAACTAGTCTCTCTATCTGATTCCTCACTTGCTACACGAACAGTCAAGTTGCTAAATAATGATCCATTATCTTGTGCAGATACTCCACCAAATGTGTCAATCGTATTGCCCAACAGAACCGAACTAGACACACTCATCATACTAACCGTTTCATTTGGATTTGATCCCCATTTAAATGTAATATTACGTAATGTCGCTTCATTTGTCGCTCTAAACAATCCTGCATCTTCAGCGTTCGTCGGAGATAAATACAAATTGTATAAAATTGGAATTGTATCATCTTCTTTTTGCCCTATCAGAATACCTGTGAATTCTATATCAAATACGAAATTAGTGTTGTTTCGAGCGCACCAATCACTCATATCTATATCATTCACTATCATAAAGCTTCCGTCTGGATCATTAATTAATTGATAGAAATCGTCTGCAGTTTCAATAATAATATAATTTTCTGCCTCTTCGTTTAACAATAGAGGGAAATATCTCTCTGCATTCAATGTCCAGTATGTTGTATCCCATCCTGAGAAAATATTGTTGAATGTGGAAACTTGTTCAACATTGTTTTCGCTAGTGTCATACAACAATTTGATTTCTTCATCGCTGGCACGTGCTTCATTCGAGTGTTTAACGATCGGCTCCCCTTCTTCTGTGATACTATCATAAGCTCCAACTCTTCCTGCGAAAACATACAATAATGCACTGCCATTATTGCTCGTTATATACCCTGTAGAATTGCCTTCCAGTTGACCATAATCTGCACAAACATAGTCAAAGTTGACATATTCTTCAGTGATAGAATTTTTGATAGTAATATCATTGATATCCATCAAAATTGTAGAGAATGTGAACTGAATATCTGTATTTTTATTTGTTTCACCTATTATTAAAGTCAGATAATTGATATATTCGCTAACTTCTTGATTTCTGTCTATTGTTCCGCTACGTACTCCATAAGCTGAACCAATCAGTCCGCCCACTTTTGTCAAATATGTATCATCCACATTTACATAAGGTATAGCATACGAATAAACAATATTCGAACCAATTGATACGCCAAGCAAGCCTCCTAATGTAGAACCGACTTTGAAACCTGCTTTGCTATAGCAAGAATCTATTCGCGAGCTAATAGAAATACCAATCAAACCGCCACCATATCCGTATGTCTCAAGCAAATTCAAGTTGCCAGCATTGGCAGTATCAATTACAGCCTCTTCACCATTCTCCAAAGCAAGAATATACTGCCCTAAAGTTGTATCATAGACAAATTGCTCATCTTCTTCTGCTGTCACTTGTGACGCTGTGATATCTCCACTGCTCACCGCAAAGATTCCACCGACCGCGAATTGTCCGCGAATTAGATTCGTTTGACCAACAAAATACTTCAATCTCAAACTTGACGTCTCTTTCCCTGCATATCCTGCAATTCCACCCGCATAGTCTGCAAGAATATTGGCATCAATTGTGCGCTTATCATACATCTCATTGCCATACACATTGATATAAGATAAGTTGAAATCTACGTATTGTCTAGCTTCTAAATCGATTACTCCAGCAATACCACCAGCGAACGATAGCTGAGTTAGATAAGTTTCATAATTTCCAGTATAGTTTATCGCACCAAAGGCACGCATTGTGTTGAATTCCTGTTCACTATAATAATTGTAATAATGAATTGTATCAGTATTGACTGCTTTGACACTCAAATTCGAATCAATACCATAGACAAGGCTCTGTCCTGTAATTATTCCAGCCAGACCACCTGCAAAGTTTTGACCGCTAATCGTGGTAGACTTACCATTTAGATCAATGTTTATTATTACACTATTGTCAATCACACCCGCCAAACCACCTGAATATATCGCACTGAGTGAACTAAATTGTCCATCAGTTTCTACCGTAGTAGCAAACTCCAGATTCAAATTTTTGACATACGCATTGTGTATTTCAGCAAACAGACCAATAGATTCTTCTTGCGCGTTGCCAACGTCAAGATATATACCGCTGATTGTCATACCATTTCCGTCTATAGAAGTAATTGAATTGTTATTGATGTCTCCAAGAATAAAGTTTGTACGGGTTTTAATTGCCGTTTCATCACTAGCAAAATCAATGTTGTTGATAAAGCGCACATACCCCGTCAAACTATTGCTAGTGTTTCCACTTAACATTATTTCATTGAATTCTTCTACACTTCTAATAATATTTGGATTGTTTGCACTGCCAGGCTCGTAAGAAACAGCATTTGAATAAATATAAACTGAATTTTCTTGACGCAACAAATATCTATAAGAATGTGCAATTTGATTTGCATTTGGCAATTCTGGCAATATTCTGTATGAATTGTTTTGATTATAATATGACCACACCCCTTGATTTCTCTCAGTGCGTGAATTGCTTTCAATGAATACAAATCCATTCAAACTGCTACTATTTGCAAAGTTTTCTTGATTTAGCCCAGTCGCTTGATCTTTTCCATTTTCCGTCTTTATGATAAATGAATTGTCATCATCAATTAGATAATATGTATTATCCAATGTGCCATAAGACAAGAGTTCATCACTATTACTTACTCCGACAAATGGCTGTTCTGAGGCATCATTAGCCGTAAACACACCGTTCAACGTACAAGCTGCATAACTTTCGCTAATCACACCACTAGCTTGGTTGTTGTACACAAATCCTGCTACATACGCTGAAGTAGAAGTCAAGACAGTGTTTGCAAAAGAATTATTGATTCGTCCAGAATTGAGGTATACAAACCCTGCCACATTGCCATTCGTAGGTGAATATATTTCAACCCCTGTAGAATATGGATTCGTCTCACTAATAGTGCTTTCCAATGCTTTGACATAGCTATAAGAAATGCTCCCTGTGCTAGTATTTTCTCCAACGAAACCTGCTGTAATACTATGATCTCCTGTAGTACCCTCAGGTGCGGTTGAATAGTTGGTAATACCTGTATTTGCCACATACGAACTAGCTATTGTCCCCGAGTTTTCTCCGACAAAACCTGCAGTCACTCCGACAAAACCTTGTCCTGTCTGGCTAGTCTGGGTGATGTCTCCAATAATGAAAGTAAGTGCACTTCCTCCTACTTGAATAGATGTCTCACTATTTTCGTTTGCAGTTATTTTTGTATATCCAAGTCTACCCACACGAGAATTTGTGATAATACCTGAATTGATTCCAACAAGTCCACCGAACACAATTTCTACATCACTATCGTTGTCTAACAAGATGTTGATAGTCTTTGACCTTGTTCCTAAATTTAATACATCACAATTGTAGATCAATCCATTATTGTTCGCAACTAATCCACCGAACGCAATGTCTGTAATGTCGTTGTTTGTCAAATTCAAACTCGAATTAAATTCGCTATAATCAACTATTACATTTTTCAAAATAGTCGTTTGAGTGACTCCATCTATATCTTGATATGTGCCAATATTCGCAAAAAGACCATATTCAGTCCTGTCTACACTTACAGCGAAACTTCTAATTTTAATCACTTTATTATTGCCATCAAAACTTGCAATATCTACATCAATAGGAACCAGATTTTCCAAAACTATATCATTCATCAAAATATAGTCGGCATCTTCTCCCAATAAGCAAGCACCCGTATCTGGATCAAATATATCGTCTACAGAATATAATGGAATCGCATTTTCTTCTGTAGTGCTTGCATATATATTCAATGTGAAACTAAATTCTAATGTCCTATTGAGTGAATTGCTAGACATTGTACCGAATTTTAAAACATATTGACCATTTTCTAGTACATAACCATAATGTACTCTGAATTCAATTGTCCTATAGAATGAGTCTAATCCAGTAATAGTCAATCTGCCATTGATAATATTGATAGAGAACTCTGGGTGCAATTCATCTGAATCACTGAATTGAACTATAGCTCCCTCCGAATTCACATAAGTGAATAAAGTAGCCAAATTATTCACACCAATGTCTTGCAAAAGTTTATCATATATATTTTCTGATAAATCATTATTTGGGTTATTGGTTGCAAAAGATAGATTAATAGCAGACGATCTATTGTATGCAATATTGAGATTGCCATTATTAAGATTAGATACCTGTGCGTTAGTCACAATGTAATCTACAGGATAGAATATTAAACTATCCTCTTGTTCGCTTGTAATTAACGATTCCGAAGTCGCCAATGTCAAAGTAGCGTTCATTTCAAAGCCCGCAGGAATGCTTGGATATATATTTAATAGCACTGTCATAGTATATGAGCCGTCATCGTTTTGCATCACTTGATCATAATTATCTTGGAACCTGTAGCTTAAATAATCCAATACATTATATTGATTGCCACTTTTGTCTATTAATATATTTCTATTATCTTCATAATAGGTTTCATAAGGGTTGAAAGTAGAATATGAATCGCATTTTACATACGTCCCACTTTGCAATACATATAATGTCAATTTCCTGTTTTCAAAATTATCCTCGTTTATATCTGTTGCCAACTTTTTATCGTAAGTATAATTAGGATCTGTATCGTTTAACTTCCAAATGAAGCTTATGTTTGGATTGCTATTAAATTGATAGCCATAGATTCGAATATCTATTTCATTGTTGTAAGTGTCTTTTTGAATCAAATACTCATCTGTACTATTATTGACACTGATACCATTATAACTAAGAGTAGCACCTGGCAAATATTCCGTGATAAGCGTTTTGGTCTGCTCGATTGTGTTTCCTTCGCCTGTCTCTACTGACAAGCGCGCTTCGATCGTGCCAGTCATTCCCACGAATCTATCCATCTGTGTATGGATATATATTATTCCATCATAAGTATAATTTCCATCACTATCTACATTCGAAACTAGACTTAACTTAATTCCCCCATCAATCGTTTCATTGTTTGGATATACGGTCTCATAATCTCCTTCTTCATTTTTCACAAGTTGTTCAAATATGATCGACACATTTCTTCCAAGTGACGGAATGTATAGACTAGAACTCGTGAGAGTCGCAGAAACAATATTAGAGTAGCTAGGCTCTAAATAAATCATCATAACTCCACCATAACCTCCTGGTGATATTATGGATGTCTCGGTGGTATTACTTTCTATTAAAGATGTGTAATTTGTGATAGTTGTAACACTCGTTGCCGTATAATTTTCTATACGCATAGTAGATAATTCTGTCGGATTGAAAGTAATTAGGATGCTATCTGATATGCCCGTGTTGTTAGCTCCATATACTGTCAATCTAAATCCTATACTAGAGGTAATGTATCTAAAGTTGAAATCATCTTTCAAATTCATTTCAATAGTATACTGATAACCTTGCACCTCATTATTGCCAGCTAACAAAAGCGAATAATAGAAATCAAAGTCAAATAATTCTACTATATAATCTACCCCTGTATTTTCTAGTAATTTATCCAACTCATCTTGCCCTGAGACAATTTCCATAGTCAAGTTAATACTATCTTTATCCTTTTCTTGCAACATCACTGTGTTATTAACTATGTAATCTTGCGCAAAGCCAGATTCCTCTTCACTCACGTAACCAGTATATAAATTTACATTAAAATCGATATTTGCATTGGTATATACAGAATAATCCCCGCCTTCTATCTCTATGTCTGTAGCCGTTTTATACACAACAACTCTCAGATTTGTGCTAGCCAGATCAAGATATTGATCTACACCTTCGTTCGCAGGATAGAATTCTTCTCCAAAATATTCTGTCAAATTCAGTTTGAGTGTGAAAGTAATCATCTCTGTAGTCATATTGCCATCGAATTCATCATCTTCCACTTGTATCATTATGCCATTTGTAGAGTTTGCATTCACAATGTTTAGAATTGAATTCGTGCTATTTGAAACAGCTTCCACCTCTAAATAATTATTTATACCCGCATCCAAGATAGAAGCGAATTGTTGACCTTGATAGATGTTTTCTGCTGAGATGCTCACAAGTGTAGAATTCGCACCAGTATGAGTATAGAGTTCAAAGTCTACACTCTCTTCTTCCACTTCATATATTGAATTCGAAGTCAACATCAAATCGCTTAGTCCTAGTTGAGTAAAGAATACTACAAATTCTTCCAATTCATCATTGAATAGAGAATAACATCTGACAATTATTGGATCCGCTCCACTCACTCCGGTAAATACGATCTGATTTTGAGAATTGATATATGCATAGGCCGATCCACGCACTATTTCAAATCCCACACCACCTTGCGCATTAGATGGGATGACATTCAAATCAACAAGTCCGTTTGGCTCATCACCTATTCCTGCTGTATTGACTATATTGTATCTATTGTATGTTTCATTATTCAAAGGGTTGTTGACATCACTATGATAGTTAATTATCGTAGTGCTGGTTACTTCATATCCTTGCATTGGATAATCTTTATCTACATAGGAGGAATTAATCTCTATGATATAGTTTGCGTTCACATTAGCTTGAATCTGTGTAGGACGCTCAATCATCAAGATCTTACCTTCATCATCCAACAGATAAGGGAAATAGAAATTCATTCCATATATTGATACGAAATTGCGTTCTGAATTTATCTGCCAACTATCTAAATCTGTGCCTATCCAACTAGAAACTGTATCTTCCCAATCGTTATCTGTTTCCCAAGTAAGTTCATAATATATAGCATTTATATTGATATTAGGATTATCATTTTTCACATAATGATCATCTTCGATAATATAATAATCTCTAATATTAATATTCTCAATAGTATAATAAGTAGTATTTGGATCGAAATTATAGTCTACCAAACTATACAAATATCCTTCTATATTTGCAACATATAGACTGGCTCTATTGTTCTGCCACAAATTGTTGTCAAATATATAATAGGTAATATTTTCATCAAAGATCGCATCGCTTGTAATTTTTGTATATACACCATCAGTCAAAGTATATAAAAATTCTTTTTGGCTTTCAAATTCTGCATTTGTCAAAGCTATCGTTTGCAAGAATTGTTGTTCTGTATATAAGTCATCACTATTGACTGTTGTTGCATTAAAGTAATTCGACAAATCAAGTTCATTCGCCGTATCTGCATTAAAATCTATGATTGAATTATCTGTATAAACGACATAATATCCTGAATTTGTGTCTCGTGAATAAATATTATTTTGCATCTGATCAAGGTCGTTCACTCTTCCTAAGAAATACACATTAGTTTCATTTGCATTTGATGTCAGAATGATAGTTTTAAGACCTGAGGACAAATTCGAATTTGTATCAATATTTGCTGATATGAAGGAATTTCTCAGCGTGGTATTAGAAGCAGTGTAAACTAAACCTGCCACTTTGTTTTGTCCGCTGTTCAACATATAAAATAGTTCAGCATCTCCACTAGCCGTGGTAGCGCTTGAAATGAAACTTTCTACGCTAGCAAAATTGATTTTATCAGCGTCTGAATTTGCGACAATTCCCGCCACAATTCCTTCGCCATAAATCATACCATAGCTCGTCAATCCACCTTGATCAAAGGTCACTTTTGAAGCCAAAACACGTACATCTGTGATGGTAGATCTATTGGATTTGCCCACTATGCCTGCGACTTCCAAACTAGGATTGTCTGCATATAGATCCAATCCTAACACAGCTACTGTATTGATACCTTTTACGCTAACGGATGATCCTGGATCATCGTCCGAATATCCCGCAATTCCACCAATGAATCCAGAAATCTCACCTATATTAGTGATATCATTATCCGTAACACGAATAAATCCGCCTGCGATCAAATTGTGTATGTATCCACCATAATTATATCCTACAATTGAACCTAAATACAAACTTGGACTAGCTGTAGCAGAATTGATTAATTCAAGATTTGCAATGGCGGAATAACTAATATTATTTAAACTATCTTTCCCTAAATATCCTCCATATATTTCACCTGAATTTTTTCCAGCCACTAAGCCAACATTATGTTGAACAGTGGCATTTGTGTTGATTTTGATCTGCGCATCTGCACTTACATTTGAACTACTAAGATCTATGCGTCCCTCATTCAAACCTACTATTCCACCAAAATTGATCGGTGTAGATATTTTATCTACAACGAAATTAATATTATCTTGATTGCCTCCAATCAACTTTACGTTCACGCCTTTTATTATGCCGCCTTCATTGGCTCCTGCGACAGCCCCAATATTCAATTCTCCGCCAGCTGTTGATGTGAAATTGGAAGTGTCAAAATTGACATCTATGTCCAGGTCTGAGATTACACCATTGGCACCGATACGCGCGAATAATCCTGCATATACGCTATTGTTTGTATTCAATATATAATTCTTCAAATTCAATGTGATTTTGTATCTGGAGGTCACGATTTCATTGTCAGAATTCAAATTTTCAACAGTCCCTGTCAGCGTACCATTAAATGCTTCTTCTCCACCGATAGGAGCGATTGAAATCGTCTGACCATCTATTGTAACATCGCTTACTGTAATATTGCTACGCAATACATAATTTGCTTCCAAATTATTATTTATATTGTAGAGATCTTCCGCGCTATTGATAACATATTTATTTTGTCGTGTACCATCGCTAATTGAAACAAATAATGACTGAGCAGTTGTAAAAGTCTGAGTTAATGTATCATACGAATCCAAACTAGCCAACTCCAATCTAAATAGTCCGCCACCTAGATTTTCAAAAGCCCGAATAGTAACTAAATGAGTATCAGGGTCTATTGATATATTTAATCGAGCCGAAGTCACCGCGTCTTCTAGGGCTTGCCCGTTTTCGTCTCTTACAATATTTCCATTCTCGTCTTGAACGATTTGATATAAATTATAAGTCAGATCATCATATCTAAGTCCTGTGGCAATATTCGATTCGTAATAAGGCGTTGCTGTAAAACTAGTAGATGTATTACCATTTTCCGCAACGTCAATAAACGACATATATACATAATAACTATCTACGCCATTTTGAACAATACTGTTGCCTGACAATGTAATTCCATCAACTGGTTCGTGCTGAGCAAATTCAATTGTAACTGATATTGAAGTATTTGATTCTTCTCCGAATCTCAATGCAGTCAAACTCAATGTCAAATCATTATAGTCGCTCACACCATTCAATTTCACACGCAATGTGCCAGACAATATATTTTCAGAATTTATTCTTAAAATACTCTCATCCGAGATAGAAATTTCTTCCCCTTTATTGTTTACTAAATAGATCTCAATTGTGTTATCTATATTTAAATCACGATTAATTTCCAATCTCAATTGTGAAGCATCTGCTCGAACAATTTCTGTACCATCTACGCCGCTAAATACCACACTATTTGAAGCGGCTGAATAATTAGAGGCATAAGAGGAGAAAGCGATCTCACTTGTAGATGCAGACTCGTAGTATTCATTGATATAAACAATTTCGTCTGCAGTTATGGTTCTATAAATTTCAGAGATAGGATCATACACTGCAATATCTACATAAATTATTTTGTTTGTAAGCGAAATTATATTATTAATTCTAGCATAAAAGTTGACTTCTATAGACAAAACGGTTGTTTTTGAACCTATTTGTCCAGTCAAACTAAATTCATTCGCATCTAATTTATTATATGTAACCGCAGAGGTACTAAAGTTGTTATTTCCTGCATAATTATTGCCATAATCAGTGTTCACATTTACTGTTGAATTGATAATCCCTATATCGTTCAATTCATTTCCGCCCTGCACCATTCCTAAAATACTAAATTCCACCAATTGATTTTTGACGACTGCGAAATTGAAATGTCCGTTGTCTATACCTGTGAAGGTAGTAACATTCCTACTAGTAGACTCAACTATAATTGTATCATCTTGCAATAGATATACGCTATTCACTTCAAATCTAGTGCCAACGCCAATCGAACCTTCGCCTGCGTTAACTAAAATATTAGCTTTCTCTATTGCATTGGCACCCAAAAATGACACACGGAAAAGATCATATTTGCCATTAGCATCATTTGTAGCTATTTGTACTCTTTCCACCGTTGGATCATTCAACAAGATTGAAGTAGAATTGTTTTCAAATCTAATTGCTGTATTGTCGCTTTCCAAGGATATAGAAGATGTTTCAAGAGTTGTCCCCGTATAATAAACTTTCAAATAGGCGTCTGTTGAATTCCTAGCATCAATGTTTAATGATCCATTATTTATAGGCGTTGTCAGGTTTTCGTCCGCATAAATATCTATGCTGTCCGCTGTGACAACTTTCCTAAGTCTATATGAAATTTCAACAAACCTTTCTGTTATCACCTGATTTTCAAAAATTGTTGGTGTAACTTGCGTGCTAATAGTGATTGTCTGATCAGCATTCACATTTGATGCCACGCGAATATAAATTGTACCACCGCTTTTGACAATATATGAATTAGCACCTAAATTCTCAACTTGTCCAGTAATTATCACATTTTCGTTAGCTGAAATATAGATATCTGTAGATTGATTGATATTTGTAGGCACAGCAAGCAATGTCAAGCTCAATCCTTGATACGTTGAACTGCTTGAACTATAAATTATCCCCTCCATACTGCCTTGCAAATCAGTTAATTCAGGCAATGTATCATTTATTGAAATATTTTCTGGCAACACGCTTTTATTCACCACTATTTCACGCGAATAATTCGGTGCATTTGATGCCGAAAAATCAAAATCTTTTAATTCATAACTAATTTTAATTTTATTAGTTGGATAATTATCACTAGTGGAAGTCAAACGAATCACACTATTTGATTCATTCAAACTTTCTATCAACAATCCATTGAGCACTTGAGAAGTTGATAAATCTACAGCTACGTTATCCACATATATACAGATTTCGTAAATCGCTTGACCATCTCTATCTATGGTATTGATTGGAGTTTTATAAATGCTCGCTAACTGTTGTGTATCTATAGTGAGAGTAACTGAGGAATAATTATCGTTTCCGTTGTATAATGTGAAACTTGAACCTACATCCTCTAAAGATGCGTCACTTGAATAATATACTGACGGAGAAAATTCTTGATCCTCAACTATATAGACATCAAATTCTGCTGATATACTTGGGTTATGTTTTGAAACTGCAGATATACGCACAATATATTCATTAGCATTAATAGTATAATCTGAATTTACACGCAATACTCCATTTTCTGATATAGACATATATTGATATGCATACGACTGAGTTCGGACCAAAACAAATTCTTTGTGATTATCTTCAATTTGATCATTATAATAACCGATTCCCAAAATTTGATAATCAACGCCCGTTTGATTAGTAAGAGTATTGCCATTTAACATTGGTAAATAATAGAGGTTTTTCAAACTCATCAGACTTATTGTATCGCCCACTTTCACTGCAGGCTTTATAGATGTATCCACCTGAATACCTGTTAGACTTCTGTAGATTGACAAATCTATATCAACCTGCTTGCCTGAATTGGTTTCAAAAAATCTCAATGAGGAATTTGTATTGCCGGTGATATCAATACTAAATACTTCATTTTGATCAACTGTAGCAGAAGAAAAATTTACGCCTCCACTTGTGCCACGCTTGGTGACAATGATCTCGTCAATATACTTTGATTTAACATTGGCAATTTCAACTTTCAAATAGAGAGTACCCACGCCTGTCTCTGCGTCTATTTGAAATTCATCATCAGCCCCTCCATAATTCAAAACTATGCCCTGACTAGCATCGTGCCATTCAGTAGCTTCTTCACTAAAAGCATAATAGATTTTGAATTCCAAATCTTTATATCTATCTCCACACGCAGAAAAGACTCCACAAATCACGAAGATAAATACAGCTGTTAAAATGCTAAAAATTTTCTTTTTCATAACCCCTCACCCTTAATTTGTGCTAATGCTTAAATAATATAAATATATTATATAAAATAATAGCGAATCAAGTCAAGAAAATTGGATAAATATCTAATTTTGTAGTATTAATATCTTAATATTAACAAATTATAATCCATAAAAAATAGCTAAATAAATTTCGAATGATTTGATAATAAATAATTATTATATTAATCTTTTTATAGCATTTTTATTTATTTTAAAATTTTTAAATTTATTAAAATTTTTATTTTTTACAAAAAAATTATTGAAAAAATAATATTTTTTGATATAATTTTATTGATTTTTAATTTTTTAGGAGACAAATATGCAAAAAGTTCTCAGTAGTATGCGCAAAGCAATACAAAAATACAACTTAATTCAGAATGGAGATAGAATAGCTGTAGGCGTGTCTGGAGGAAAAGATAGTTTGGTGCTCCTCAAAGCATTGTCCGACTTCAGAAAGTTCAAATTGTATGATTTTGAAATTTTTGCAGTGACTATAGACATCTATTCTGGCGAAGTAAGTTATGATTCTCTTAACAAATTTTGTCAAGAAATCAATGTGCCTTTAATCGTAGAAAAGACAGATATTAAACATATAGTTTTTGATATCAGAAAAGAAAAAAATCCCTGCTCGCTTTGTGCCAAAATGCGGAGGGGAGCATTAAATAGCGTATGTAAAAAACTAAACTGCAATAAACTCGCACTTGCTCATCATTTACAAGATGTTGTGACTACATTCTTCATTTCATTGTTATATGAAGGGAGACTTTCCACGATGCTACCAAAATCTTATATGTCAAGAGCGGACATCACATTGATTAGGCCACTATATCTTACAGATGAGAAAAAAATAATTAATTGCAGTAGAAATTATCCAATTTTAAAAAGTCAATGTCCAGCTAATGACAATTCAAAAAGAAAAGAGATAAAGGATTTTTTAAAAGAACTCGAAAAGGCATTCCCGCTATCTAGAAAGCGAATAGAAACAGCTATATTATCCGCTGAAAATTACAATCTTTTAAACAAGATCGATAAAAGTTAATAATCTAATTTTATTAAAAGCAAATATTATTTTTATTCTATTTAAATGCTAGTAATATATAAAATATGATTCGATTTAAAATAATTTTATGCAATTTTCCTTTTAATTCCAAAAACAAAATTCATAAATAAAATATATTTTCCTAAAATTAATTATATGCCTATAAATAATGGTTTATATAATTTTATTTAGAATATTAAAATTCAACGATACAAAATGACTAATTTTGTATTTTTTTTGATTTTTTTGTCATATTTTAATCCCAAAAAAAATAGGTTAAATCAAGGAGATAAAAATGAATTACAATGATCTTGATGAGCGAACGATAAAATTAGCCTATTACATATTGGAAAATCACACCACTATCCGAGCAACCGCAAAAGCATTTAACATACCTAAAAGCACGGTGCATAATGATTTGAGCAAAAAATTGAAATACATAAACTATAATTTATTTTTGGAAGTAAAAAAGCTAATGGAAGAAAATTTCAATGTAAAACATATTCACGGCGGAGAGTCAACCAAACTGAAATATGAAGCATTGAAAAAAGAAATAAATAAAAATGATGAAAGCGAAGCTCTTTTTGGAATATAAAATTCTTTTTAAAATAAAAAGAAGGAAATTGAACGCTTAATTTAAAATCCTTCTTTTTTTATTTTTTATCAATTAATTACATTTTTTTATATTTTTTAATTTAATATGAAATTTTATTATACTTTAAAAAAAAATTTATAAATTTTTTAATTGTTCTTTTATAGTAAAATATTATGGAATATTATTCTTTATCATTTTTAATAAATATTTTTTTATTTTAAAAAACCTTCAATAATTTTTTCTTCCGCATCTTTTTCTGTAAGACCTAAAGTCATCAATTTAATTATCTGTTCACCAGCAATTTTGCCAATAGCAGCTTCGTGACTAAGTGATGCCAGATTTGATCTAGCGCTCACTTTTGGTATCGAGTCAATCTTCGAATTCTCAAGCAGTATACCATCACATTCTACGTGACCAAAGCATTCGCTTTTGCCAATAAGGTCACTTTTGAACACTTGCTCACTTTCATCACGTGCCACACTTCGTGAAATAATATTACATCTAGAATTTTGACCTTGAAGATATATTTTAAAATTTGTCTTTGCCACATTAAAATTTTTTGTTAATATCTTTTCTTTTACCTCCAATGAGCTATTCTCTTTCAAATATGCTTTCGTGTCACGCATTGAAAAATCTACCCCACCCAATTGATTCGTTTCCATTAACATACTGCTACCTTCGCCCAACTTAATGATAGTGACGGGATTCAACTCTTTTCCTTTTCCCTTACCAATCGCCAAATGGTTTTCATAGTATTTTACTTTGACATTCTTGCCTATATGAAAGGTATGTATTCCATTGTGCCCTGCTTGAGATGTTGAATGCACTCCGCAACCTGCGACTATCACCACATCTGCTCCATCCTCTATATAAAAATCATTGTAAACCACATCAAAAAGTCCCGTTTCACTAACAACTACAGGAATGTGGCAAGCTTCTTTTTTGCAACTAGAATGGACGAAAATATCGATTCCTGAGTCATCATCTTTTTTCACTATTTCAATACTGGGTGTAGAACGCAAAAATTCACCCCTGCCATTTTTCCTAAACGATACTGCACCATCAGGAATTTCGTGAATATTAGCAATTTTTTCTAATAGATTTTGTGAAATCTTATCTAAATGCATTTTAGTCCTCCCCAACACGCTTGCATTGATAACTTTGCAAATGGCTGATTATGTCTTTGGAATCTCCATAAGCCGAGATCTTGCCATCGTCTAAAACTAATATTTTGTCTGCTCTTTTTAATAACTGAGTTTGATGGCTAACAACAATGTAACAAATATTTTTTTCAAATAAATCATTCAATCTATCGAAACTCCAAAGATCTATGCCAGCTTCTGGTTCGTCAAAAATAATACATTCACCCTTTTTTGCCAGCGTCAGAGCTAATTCTATTCGCTTTTGCTCTCCTCCCGAGAGCGTCTTGTCAAATTCTCGACTTATATAATCTTTAGCACATATTCCCACTCGAGACAGATATTCGCACGCTTTAGGTATAGAGTTATCCTCTTTTGATGCTATATCTATCAACTCTTTTATCGTAATTCCACTAAAGGTAATTGGTTGTTGAAATGCATAAGTAATACCCAATCTAGCACGTTCATCTATACTTAAATTTGTGATATCCTTTCCATTGAAATATATCTTTCCGCTTGTCGGAGAAATGATTCCAATGATGATTTTAGTCAGAGTAGATTTCCCACTACCATTTTGACCAGTAATAGCAGTGATGCAATTATCTAAAAAAATACAATTCACATCATTTAGAATGGTTTTTTCTTTATCTCCGTCTTTGATTGTATAGTAAATATGTTTAAGTTCTATCATTTTTCCTCACGCAAACATTTTAGCACAAATTCTATGAAAAATCAATAATAATAATCCTACAAAAAATATAGATTATTTTCCTTATATTCGCTCTAAGTAAGTATGAAATTCTAGTCTAAAATTATCTACATTCAATGTTTCTTCGTATGCGATATCCAACACGACACCTTGGCAAAGATCAATCGTTTGGTCTCCGTCTATCGGTTCTTTGCTGTAATAGTATCCATCTTGTCCATTGTAAAATAATTCTCTATTGGGATAATAAATTATAATATTGTCTATCAATTCATCAGATTGAAATACATCTATCCTAAATCTGATATCAAATCTTCCTTTACTTTCTATTTTTAGATTGAAATCCGCACGAAGTACGCGGTTGCCCTGCAGATTATTCGGAGTCCTGAATCTTTTCATCTCCACGCCGTCTACAATGTAAGAAGCATTGTAATTTCCGTGCGTATATAAAAAACAATTATTCTGCAAATAAATCATATTTGCATACAAACTTATCCCAATAATAGCAAGAAGCAACAAAAGCACTAGAGCAATAATTATCACTCTATTTCTCCTCGTTCTACTTCTATAATACTTCAGATTTTGTTCATTTAGCTCTTCAAGTTCTTCTAGGTCATAACGATCTGAACGCAATCTCTCTCTTGCCCTTGGCTTTTGCTCTAAAACACCTCCAGTTTTATTGTCTAACTGCCGTTCATTTTGATGCGATTTTTTTTCTTGTTTTAATTTTTTTTCTTTCTTTTTTAAATTCTTTTCGTCTCCCTTTTGAGTATCATAATCAAATGATTGAATTGGAAAATCGGTGTAAGTATCAAATGGTAAATCATTTTTATCGTACTTGTTAAAGTCTGATTTCATACTTCACCTCCTATACTTGTGGGTTCACATCAAACCCTTCTACAGTCAACACTAATTTCAAATTGTTGCCATTTATTGTAGAATAATTATCCGTGAAAGCAAAGTCAGAATAAGGAATGCTAAATGTGCCGATTATACTATCGTCTGCCATTGAATTATATGTTTGATTTTCTCCAGCACTGTTTCTGTAATAATAATATCCATCAGTTTCATCATATACAAATCCATTTGCTCCCGCACTAGGAACAGTAAAACCAGAAATTGTCGGATGAAGTAAAATGTCTTCTCCGTTATTGCAAGCATATAATTCTATCTTGTATCTAAGATACAATGACTGATTTCCTTCATCATTGTTCTTCAAAATTAAATT
This sequence comes from uncultured Clostridia bacterium, assembly GCA_944377305.1. Taxonomy (GTDB): domain Bacteria; phylum Bacillota; class Clostridia; order Christensenellales; family UBA1242; genus Onthoplasma. Next base: position 23,646 of record CALWEL010000004.1, on the reverse strand, counting down.
TAAAGTGTAATTTTGATCAGGTATTATTTCTCTTGAATTAGTTTCATCTGTCAAATCTACATAACTAGGTGAGGACGAAGACTGATTAGCTTGATTTGTATTGATCAAAACTTCACTGCCATCAGATTTTACTTGATATACTCCAATATCTATTTGTCCTATATTTATCACCATCTCTATCTTTTTATTTTCACCTGAAGTAAACCACGAATTTGTAATTCCCACTACAGCAAGCGAAAGAATGATCAGTACTATCATAACTGATAAAATATATAATTGCGAATTTTTTTGTAATTTCTTCACTATGTCCAACTCTCCAAATATCCCCAACCATCATTGAATATCGCTAGATATGCTTGATTTTCAGACTGAACAGCTTCAAATGTAATAGTCAAATTGATTTGAGAATTTAATAGACTCACAGGAGCTGTTTCTAACAATTTTATTGAAGAAGCGAACACTCGAGTGACATTCCCGGCTACTTCCTCTTCTATATAATAAATTGCATTTGTCTCACCGCCCACGATTTGAATCCGCCTAGTCACGTCAATGCTACCTTGAAATTCAAAGTATTGACCAAAATTTTCAGACGTATCGACCGCGCCATCTTCAACCTTATAAGCATTTATTCGATACCGAATATAGCTAGAGGTAGAATCTATTGAACTATTGAAAGCTAAATATTGTATGTCATCTCCATCCTCCGTAGCTAAATATATAGTTGATCCTCGTGCAATTGTCCCTGTAGACGCACTAGGATAAACAGTCAATGTGTCTGAGTCTACCAATGTATCGACATTATTTGATCTATAAGCAAAACGCACGTCCAAATTGGCAAATTCAATATTCCCCGCCACGTTAGCCGTTGCGGTAAAATATGAATATGTCACATTGAAAGCAAACAAGAAAGTCAAAATCAGAATGACTAGTAAGCCCAATAATTTAATTTGTTTGCTTGTCTTTTTCACCAATCACCTCAATTAAAATATTCTTCGAATAATGCCTGCACTTCGCTTCCCCAACTAGATAGAGTATTTGTTGTATATGTATCAGAGGCAACTATAATATCAATCGTGACCTGCGTACTACCAGACATATTCAATCTAATTATCTGACCAGGTCTGACAATACCTATATAATAATTGAAGCCATCTACTTGTTCAATGTTTGGCACAGAAGAATCTACGATTCCGCCAAATCTTATATAATATGATGATGTTGAGTCATTGCTGATATATGCAAATTGGGTACCTTCGTTGACAATATCGATTTGATTGTCTGTCCTATTTGCTGATCCGCTAGCAGACTTTGTAAACACCAATTCATTATCTGTATTCGCGATCTCTACCGACAAAATTTTGGCACTTTCATTCGGTTTAAGAGAAAGCGTTCTTGAAGTATATCCATCCGCTGTTTGAAGAAAATTATTGTACAATGTCCCAGCACTTATATTTATATTAGTTGTCGTATAAGACAATGAATAATATTGATTAGTAACCCATTGATCTGATGGAAATGGGTTCGATTGCACTTGCAAATATTCCCCATTGCTCAGATAATAATATTTCCAAAAACTACTTTCCCAATCGCTTGGTTTTGTATTCTGCAATGCATAAGTAGGATTTCGTTGTGCCAAACCAATTTGTGCACTAATATTCGATATAACTTCATTTGATCTATTTTTGACACTAAAAGTGATTGTAGTATTTGTAGTGCCGCGTTGAGCACTCGTCTCAACCGCCAAAGCATTGGTGGTGACAGTATCGCTAACTTGTTGATAATTTATATCAGTGACATTGACCTCTACCCAAGCATCATATCTTCCTGAATACTCCTGCAAAATAATATTCGCCAATGAGGTACTAAAAGAATCGCATATATTCACAGAAGAATACGGCGCAATATAAACATTACTACCAATATTGTCTGGTGACAAACTTATTGAAGTAGTATCCTCTTGACGATACCAACGATTAGTAGTATTATCAAATGAATCTCCTATATCTAAAGTATGATTTCCATTGCTAAGAGTGTATTTCAGCTCAAATGAAACACTGTTAATTCTAATTTTTGAAGAGGTATTATTTATTAGACTTATATTAGTATTAAAGGTCTGGCTACCGCCCGTCATTCCCAAAGTCACATCATACAATCCTGGCTGATAGACTCCAGCATTGATCACTTGAACATCCTCTTGCTCATAAGGAGTGGTGTCTGCAAATGTCCCAGCGGTCTGAATATCTGACGATAAAATTCCATTTGTAAAATCTGAGTCGGTGAAAGTTTTGTCATTGAAATATAATGAAGTAGACACAGCATAATAGGAATGATTTTCTATTGCCGACACTGTTCTACAAGTAATTTCTATACTTTCCACCAAATCAATATATACGGCAGAATTTGCTGGTATAGTATATTTATAGTGAACTTTTTCAAATATGCCATCCGCTTGATATCCATCCGAAATCCAATTGGACGAATAATTGTATAATATGTTATTATCTGTAACTGTCAAAGTTGTACTTGAAATTGGTTGCCACGAACCCACAGCCGAAATGCTAATAGAGATTGGGCTATTCCCTGTGATTATGTAGGCAGATAGACCTGCATAATATCTATTTCCTCCCGACCAAATAGGCGATACCACTTTTCCATCGGCGACAGATTTATAATAAGCACTTTCAACTCCCGGGTGCCTCACTTGATACTGTTGTTCTGCTCGTTTGTTGTACAGCAATATATAAGCATCTCCTTCAATAGTTGCTGGATCTTTACACTTTAGCCAAGCGTTGCCTGCTTGCGTGTCCAAATAGAGAGGATGTGACTTTGAATATGTGCCTATCGCTTTGTATACTCTCACTTCATCAATATTGATTCTAAGTGAGGCTCCAATATATGATTCATCTTCTACATTCGTAAAATCTACACCAGTGAATATGGATAAGCTTCCATTCCCCGCAGGGATTGTATCTTTATAGTATATATATTCATTGTCGACGATATAATCATCTCTGTTTGCAAAATGCAATATTACATTATTTGTATCCGAATTTTCTGCCCCAGACCATTGTAACGAATACTTAATACGAATATCAAAATCGTATCCGAATGAATACTTTATTTTGACCTCTTGATTGTGCTCGCCCGATGAAAACAAAATCGGATTGTCTATTGTATCATTTATAATGGCATACTGCTGATTGGTAGCATAAGTTGTAGTTGAATATACATTGCTACCCACCTCTAAATTTAATATCTCAATTGCAAACGTATATCCAACAGCCAGAGCAAAGACTAGCCCTAACAAAAGGTTTAATATAATTATGAAATTTTTCTTAGTCCTTGCTCTTTTCATTATGTGTTGAATAATCTCCTATCTTTTCTAAACTCAATTTCATTCTGAACTGTTGCACTGACACACCAAATTGCAATTATGATTGTTACCAACAGTAGCTTATGATCCCCTATGAAATTGAAATACGCTCCCCAATTGTTGAAACTCGCCACAACTTTGCCCTCAATTTGATTCAATGTTATACGTTGGATGCTTCCGTCATTAGTGATTTCATCCCAACTCATAGCATTGACATCTTCTATAGTCAAATCATTTACATTGTCACCGTGACAAAGATAATAGATTGTGCCATTCACTTCTCTAATCTCTAATAGGCGGTGTGTGGTGGGAATGCCAAGATTGTCAAATTTTAAAATATCTCCCACTTTATACTCGTCTTGTGCTTTGACCACCACCATATCACCTGCAGTGAAGGCAGGTGCCATACTATCAGACAACACTTCATACGGTCTGAATTTGAAGCCATACACTAGCACCAAACAAATGACAAGTATTATGCATATTGCCAAAACAATGTTGTACATCAAAAGTTTGAAGAAATTAAATGCTTTGTTTTCCAAAATTTCGTCTGAGTAATTCATTTGTTCTCCTTTTAAGACTGAAACTGTGTATTGCCTGAGACTATCACATTCGTTGTGCTGCTGAAACCATATAATCCTATTTCATCTATTCCTGTTGATGAAAGGACTGTTTCATTGATAAATTCATACGCTACGACGCAATTCGTCAATTGGCAATCTATTGAATCAATTGTGGTTAATCTTCCTGCCACTGCACCTATATAAATTGATGAAGAAGCATTCACTATGCCAATATTATAAATTAGATTAATATTATTGCCGTTGATAATTGAACTTTGGCTAGTGCCTGCGATCGCTCCGATATTGGTGTCGTTATTTATTCCAGAATGAGTGATCGTTCCATTTGAAGTGCTATCCTGTATAGTAGCCCTACTAATAAATCCAACCATACCTCCTATATTGCTAGCAAAGATATTGTTATAGGTCACAAATGTCGTAGCGTTGGATATTCCATAAATTCTATCAGCATCTCCGACAAAGTATCCCACTAATCCACCAATATGTGAGAATGTCCTATTTGAATGAGCTTGAGTGATTGTAAATTCTACAGAAGTATTTCGACTGCTACTTGAATTAATCGTAGAAGTTGTCGCATTGCCGACAATTCCTCCGATGTAACTATTCCTAGAACTAAAGTCAACGTCAAATTGAATTTCAACGTCCAAAATTGAGCCGGATATTATGGTATTTTCTGCTATGCCTATTAGTCCTCCAATGTAAATATTTCCTGACAATCTTCCGTCACCTTGCAAAACTATTTTTAAATTATGCAAGGTTATATCCTGAATCGTAGCACCTGTTGCATTGTTTGCAATCAAAGATAAGTTTATCACATTAGCATTAGTTGATGCAAACGAATTTGCAATTATCGTGTCTGCTGCACCTTCACCAAATACAATATTTTTGATTGTAGCATTGGTTAATTGATTGAATAATGCAAATTGATCAACATTATTTAATGATATAGTTCCGAATCCATATATTGCAAAACCTTGTCCATCCAATGTGCCCGAGAATGTAGAACATATCACTGCTCCTTGAGAATCTATCAAATCTAGGATGTCTGTACCTGCGAAATTAATAGCTGACAACAATTTGAAGTTTGCACTAGCAAATTTACCAATCTGCAACAATTCGCTCACCGAATCTATTCCATAAGGATCTTCTGCTGTACCTGAGCCAATACTATATAGATTCATAGTGATATTTGGACCACGACTGGTCGTTGAATATAACGTGCCCTCTCTTTCTACCTGAACAGAGAAATCGGATATAGTGCCCATCGAAGTTGGAGAATAGTAATAATATGTGATTCCCTCCTGCACAAAGTATGTCCCAACTTGGTTGTAATTATAGTTAACTACCACTTGACGCACTGTAGATAACACTATGCCATTTGATGTTTCGACATAAGGACGGAATTGATATGTTATACGCAATCTATCTCCTTGCCCGAAGTCTGACGCCGTAGTCCAATAATAGCGATAATTTTCTGCATCGTACAATATAGCACCAACAGGATTTGGTCTATCTTTTGAACTTGTGTATGTACTAATAGCGCTGTTGAACACATATCCTGAGCCAATTCCAATTGCTTGCACTGTCACAGTATATTCACCAGTCATACCTTCAGGTGCCGAAATAGTGTTGTTGTCACCGCCTTGCAAAGTTTCTTCGTATTCTACAAGTTCTCCCGCCGAAGTACTATATTCAAATTTGACATAATAGCCCTGAGCATCTTCGTTTGCATCCCAAGTGATATTGCCCGGATTTTCGCTATCTATGCCTATACCTTCTACCTCATTGAGTTTTATGAAAGTATGCGAAGAAGTTGTAGATCTTGAATGTGTCTCTCCTGTACCGATCGCTCTTATGCTAATAGTATATCTCCCTGATGGTAATGTGCGACCTAAATCATCGGTAGTATTTTCAAAATCAATTGAGTTTTCACCTGTAGTGAATTGATAATTTGTTCCCGCTGAATTCAAAGTGACAATATAACTCGTTGCATTTTCAATAGCATTCCAATTTAATTTGCCATCTACTGAGTGTAATTGAGCATCTGAAACTCGTGCCAATCTTCGCATAATAATGGAATCTGAATAATTGCTATTCAAGACCGCTTGATCTCCATTGCTTGTACCTGCGACATATAATCTGATTGAATATTCGACCCCCGAATCTATATATGTAGTGCCCGTACCATCATCCAAACGATATCTATCATCCAAGAATGTGTAATAATGGTATTGATACAACCCATCTTCATCCTGCCTTATACCAGCGGTATTGATTGTAATAGTCTTTCTTTGTTCGTTTGCATCTAAGAAGCTCACCTCAATGCTCACTGTGCTATAACTAGATAAGTCTACTACTTTCCATTTCAACACTCCATCTTCTATCCGTAGATTTTCACCAGAAGTTGTGCTGATACCATTTGCTTTTATGAAAGTAAATTCTCTATCTACACTATTGTCTTTGATATAACTACCATTCAATACATATTGATTTCCTTCAGCCAGTGCTTTTATCTTGATAGAATAAAATTCCGCATTCTCTATATTTAATATTCTTCCACTTTCATCTTCTATACTTGATGGCAATTCGTAAATAAATATGTGATTCACAGAATCAATGCTGACTCCATCACTATCTCGTGAAATCTTATAAATATAATTTGTGGCAGTATCATCAACAATTGTCAATTCATAATCATAGATATAGGTTGTAGCATTATTACTATTAATGGTAGCTTGATTAAACTTCAATACCCCATCTTCAGCATATATTGATGTGTCAGAAATTTTATTAAATATGTAACTACTTGTAGGATTTTTTGAATTTAACAAATAATCGGATGAATTGTCTAGTCCAGCACTACCTAACCCTGCTATAGTGCGAACAGATATCTCATAACTTCCTGAAGAGAATATATAATTTCCGTCCGAATCCAAACATTCTGACAAATCAAATAAAATTGCTTGCAATTCATCATACGTAACTTTCACGTATATTGCCATAGGATCATCAATGATCTCACGAGCAGATAATTCATCATCATAATACAAATAGACAGTCTTGGTATCTTGAGTGTTCAATCTGGTTATTGTCAATTCATATAGAGGCTTATCAATTATTGTCCCTGATTCATTTGTAGGACTTTGATTTGTCAACCTAATTCTACCTAGATATGAAGTCAAGATATTTTCACTATATCTAATGAAAGTATTTGACGTATTTGTATTAGCGGTCAAATACGCAATATGCGAAGTGATAGTCTGTAGATCTGAACTATAAGTAATGATGCTATCTCCACCCAAAATATTGACCTTGATCACAAATGATCCACCGTTTGAGATGTCTATAGTTGCATAATCACGTTCACTATCCACACCCGTATATCTATATTCTCCATCCGCACTAGTCATCTTGATAGGATAATAATATAAGGTATTATAATCTTTCAAATTTATTTTATTTTCATAGAATACATTCAAATACAAATATTTAGTCGTATCTGCCTCATCAATATACGCGAACTTTATATATGCATATAAATTTGAGATCATTTCATCCAAAATCGTATATTCCTCATTGGATAAAATATTATTTGCAACAGCTGTTTGGAATCTATAATAATCTACCGCATAGATTTCATAAACTGTTGGGGTAGTAATAGTAAGTTTATAAATTATAGTGTCATTCCAAAAACTATTTTCATTCTGAATATCTTGATTATTGAAATTATAATTTATATGTACTGAATCGTATGCTTCACTGGTCGTGTATTGCAACACACCTTTTGTCACTTCGAATAAATTTGTATCAATCTTCGTGCCTTGGAGTTCACTTACACTAATCTCTTTTGCTGAATTTATGATACAGAAATTATTATCTGAATTCCCCTTTAATCGAACGTTTATCGTGTAACTTCTATCATTTAATATATTTAATATATCGGTGTCTGATATTGTTACTATATATTTATTTTCTGTAAATAAATTTTGATACAAAGATTCAATTTGAGTTTCTTCAATTTCTTTCCACGCACCAATAGATTGCTCTGTCCTAAATGTAGTCAATTCTTGAGTCGCATCCTCAGCTCGCGAATATGTCAAAATTTCTATCCTACCAGTAGAGATGTCCACAAATTCTATTTCTGCTGATGTGAAGAATCTATTTGCCGATATGACAAGCGAACCATCATCTACCATCAAACTATCTATACTAGGCATACGCAACACTGACATAACTTCGCTGATATCACTATTCAATGTATCCGATGCATCGCTTATTGCTTGTATACTGACTCCATAAAATCCATTCCAACCATTGAAGCGCTCATTTGAAAAGCTAAATCCATTGTTTGTCACGACCTCTTGATCAATAATTGTCTCAAAATCGCTATCATATAACCTCACAATATATTCGGTTGCGTGCTCATCCTTTTGCCAAATAATTTCACCCTCATTTGCCATAGGAGTAGGAGTAGCCATAATATACACAACGTAATCTGAAGAATATGCACTTGCTAGCAAATTGTATCCCGCCAAGCTTATTGGAACTGCTTTTACACTAATATGATATGTGCCAGAAGTAAATATCTCATCCTCAGAGATTACTCCATCTCCATTTGAATCATATCCATAAGGGAAAATCAAATTCGTCTCTTGTATTATGTTTGGATACGTAGATAAATTTGTATCATCACTTGATATCAAAAATTTCAATTTTTCATCAGTACTATAGTATTCTTTTGCGTTGTCTCCATCTCCGAATTTTAGTCTCAATATATAACCATATCCTATATTTGATCCATCAATAATATTATATTGACTGCCCTGCCAAGAAATGTGTTCCAACACATCAATTACATCTGTTTGAGAGGTGTATTTCTGAGTATTGGTAGGCGCAAATAGTCCATAAACTTCTTGAGTGATTGAATTTGAATTCAAGTAATATAAATTTTGCTCTGTATCAGTGTAATTCACTTTGATACTAATAGTTAGGACTTCTTTCAAAAGCGAACTTTCTCCATAACTAAGCACTAGAGATGGCTCAATATATAATTGATTGCCTAATAACGTCACTCCAGCATCTTCGATACTCAAATCATATTCTTTTGATCCGTTTACTATATTGATCACGCAATTTTTTGAACCATCTTGTAGTAGAGTTAGTGTATCTTGAGATATTGTCAAAACAATTTTACCTTTATTTTCACCAGATTCAGCTATTGAGAAAACTGGAGTCGCCAATTTATTGACATTTACTTCTTCGCTCAAATTGGAATTCGTAAATTTTACACTGCCTTTTTCTACTTCCGAAATCGCTTTGATAAATATTTTCATACTACCACTTTGATCTCCTAAATTGTAACTGGCAGTGTCCATTGTGCTAGTGATGAGGTTGTTATTAATCTTTTCATATCCAGATGCTGTCTGTTTATAAATTTCATACCCTACCGCATTTTCTACGCAATCAAATGTCACCAAACCGTTTGAGATCAAAATGTTTGAAACTGAATCAATTTTTGTGAATGACAAAACATTTGAATCATTAGAATTAAATACATATATTGTATCCGAATCTGCAGTGTATTGACCATTTGTTACTATAAAATATGATACGTATATATCACCAGTTAAGTCATAATCATCCAAATTAAATGTGATTTTATTCTCAATCGCATCCGAATCCGAAAATCTCCTTTCAATTCGATCCGCGACCGTCTGCGAATTATAAATTTCTACTACATACTCTTTTTCAAACTCGGTATCCGTTGTCTCAAATGAAATCTTCACCGAATTGTCATCGTTTGAATTATCCTTAGTGGTCGTCAACTCGTGCAGTAGAATTCGTGTAATCTTTATATTATCTCCGACCACACTTAACAAAGGTTTGTTTTCATTGGAGTCTTTATTCAAACTGATCACCGCCAAATCATAAATGCTTGATTGTTCCTCTTCTGGAATCATCGCACTGATAAATTGGTAGATATTGTCGATTCTCACTTTTATCAATCCATTGTCTATATCATCAACGATCCCCGCAGTTTGTCCACTTAGATCAAAGCGATATTTATTGTTTATTAAAAGTGCATAATTCATTTGAGTATCTGTTTGAACTGTTTTACTAATAATAATATATTGATCATCCCGCCCAGCAGTGATCTTATCCAAAACAGAGATTTGTTTATCTACAGTGAATGAACTATTTGCTGTAGTATCATCTCCAGACTCCGAAGCCGGCTTAATGAATTTCACCTTAATACTAAAGTCCTTTGTCATCTCTAATATTATTGGAGTATAATCATCCTGTAATAAATCTATATAATAACTATTTTCTTCTGAAGAATAGGTATAATTCAATGTATAGTTTTGATAATTTAATTGACCATTTTTCCCTTCAAAGATCATCTCTTCGTCAATTGTTATCGCCAAACTGATTTCATATTCTTCCCTCTGATTGTTAGGGCTGATCACCAATTGATTATCCGAGTTTATAGTAATCTGCGCGGTGCTATCTATTTTATTCACTACCAATTCACATTCGGTAGAATTCAAATAATAAATATTTTGCGTTGCATCTACAGCATTTAATTTCAAAGTCAAGACATTATCTCCTACTATAAAATCAGTGAATGCAGTACCATCAAAAGCATAATCATTGACTTCTCCATTCAATTCGAATGTAAAACTTTCAATATATTCACTCGGGTTATTGTCCGTCTTCGTGATGACATCTGTAACACTATTGTAGGTCATAGTAGGAGAGGACAATCGTATGATTTTGATTTCATCTGACAGTCTAGAATTTAAATAATTTGTTCCATCTCCGATAGCTTGAATTTTAATATTAATTTCACCGCTATCTAATGTAAAATCATAAAAGGTTTCTTCAATCTCATCTGACAAAACATAATCACCTTGACTTGATGAAAATATATTAAATTGATCTACTCCAATTTCGGTGGAGAGTGTCAATCTTGATAAGTCTTTGTCGTCAAGACTAATCGTAGGCAAATCTAAGACCACAAACGATCTTGTAGCACTTACGCTTTCGTTTTTACCAGATGGAGAAAATGTGTTTTCCCCATTTCCGCTGACATACAAAGAGATAGTATATCTATCATTTTCAAGATAATTTTGAGCAGATGGATCAATCGTATTTAAACTAATTTCATTTTCACTGAATTCAAGTTTGGTACCTTTTGTGCCTGTGATGACGAATTTCAATATCGCTTGCCGATTGATTTCACTAATCAACACACTGACCACGCCCTGATCAATTTGGATATTGTCAATACTTTCCAGCTGTACAAATGATATAGTACTAGGAGAACTATCAAAAGTGTTTGAATCGTCTCCTAAGTGGGTAACTTTGACCTCGTGTTCTCCCGGTGCAAATGTATATGTGGAAAGATCAAACTGAACCAAATCTTTATCCGCTTCTATGACTTCATCTATATTGTTACCTTCAGAAAGCGCGAATTCTATCCTGTATCTTTCCCCTATTTGAGCATCAAATGTCAACACATAGTCGATAATATCCAATTCTGTCTCTGTTTGCTTGCTGATCGTCAAACTTATCTCTTGAGACGCTAAATAATTCACCTCTCCTATTGTACAACCTTCTACATAAATTTTGAATTGATATTCTATTCCTGCGGGATAATTTGATAATGAAAATGAAGTCGCACTAGTGCTAGTTTTGAAAGTATTGTCTTGATAAGTCAATTCTAACACATAAGTATTGGCATCTTCTACTGCTTGCCAAGAGATCAAATTATTTGAGGTATTGACAATAGGTGTGTCAAATCTATTGAAGTGCAATTCTTCGCCCATTTTCTCAGATTTCAAAATATTGACACTCTCAGCGGGTATCATCGGTTCTATTTTAAGCAGATATCCACCCGCTTTGTTGGTAAGATCTTGGAAATTTTCCAACGTGCTTAAATCAAAATAATTGTGCTCAGTGCTCGAGACTTCTTCTTCATCTATATAAACTGCATAAGATCCCGAATTGTTTACGTTGTTCCAACTTACAGTAGTTGAAGACAACACAGGATTGGCAACGTCAAGGACAAAGGCCTTTATATCATAACTTTTCGAATCATAGTAAATAACATTTTCAACATCTTGCAATTTAATTTCATTGTTTACTAAAGAAACGATACCTATAGTCACATCTTTTCCTGCATATTCGCTAGGCACGCTTGTCAAATTGATTTTCGTGTCCGAGCCTCTATAATATTCTGCTCCGTTTATTAGGATTGAATAATTATCCGAATTTTGATTTTTATTAAATGACAATTCTCCGTTGAATATTTGAGCAGATGTTACTGCACTATTTTGAAAAATTGATATCTCCTCTGAATACGAACTCGAGACAAAGGCTTGACTATATGTAGGTGCATTCGCCATAACTTGCACTGTCAATATGCAGTCATAAGCATTAGCGTGTTCCGAATATTGTTCCAATGAATAGCTGTTGCTATTACCCAAATTTATTTCTTGTCCATTAATTTTGATCGTATAACTTGTAGCATTGTGAACGGTGTCAAAAATGAAAGCTTGGCCATCACTATTGTATGTTAAATTTCTCGGAGCACCCAAAACTGATTTTGTACTCCTCACCGTCACAGTTATCACATCTTCTAAAAGTGAATCTTCATTGGATTGCACTCTTATAGTTGTACTACCTTCACCTACCGCACGTATAGAATTTTCACTTACACTAATAATGGACGAATCCGAACTCGTCAAAGTGTATGATGAATCTGTAGCATAACTAGGACTAACAACAATTGGCGGAGTATAAATTTCGCCTATCAGTAGGACTATCTCATCATCTTCAAACGAAATATTCTCAACTGGAGTTTTATTTTCACACCCAAAAAAGAGGAGTGAGAAAAACGCCAGCAACAAACATACATAAAATTTCCTATTTTTAAATATTGACATATTTACCCCTTTTATGTCATAAAAATTATAAAATTATTTTAACACATTGACGATATTTTATCAAATATTTAACACAAAAAATTATAAATAATATTATAAATATAAAAGAATGAATGTCAAAAGAAAACGAAAGATAATATTTACAAAATAATAGCCAATTAATTAATATAAATGTTTCTATGAAAGCATATTAATGGATAAATATCAAAAAATCCGTAATTGGCAATAGAGACCCAGTGCTCAAATATCGACAATTACGAACTTTATATTGTTATTGTGTGTTAAAAATTTAAAAAAGTCAATGATTTTTGCAAAAAAGGAATAAATATGAAAAAAGAAGAATTGATAAAAAAAATTAAAAAATGCATATTAATACATTATTTTTAAGCTTTTTTAGATAATTTTTTAGAATTTTGCATTTTATAATAAACAAATTAATGACCATTTTGACGTTTACGAATTAATAGAAATAGAGGATATATAATTTTCTTGACATTATTTTTATTATAAATTATAATCAAATTGAAATAAAAGGATACAAAATGGAATTAAAAATTTTCAATTCACTAACAAAACAAAAACAAGTAATAAAACCCATCAACAATACAGTTAATTATTATTTTTGTGGTCCAACTGTATATTGGTATCAACATATTGGCAATATGCGAGCATTCTTTGTGATGGATAGCATTAGAAGATCTGTAAAATATCTTGGATATAAAATTAATCACGCAATGAATATCACGGACGTTGGACATATGACTAGCGATGAAGATTCTGGAGAGGACAAAATGGAAGTAGCCGCAAGGCGTGAACATAAATCACCAGAAGAAATTGCAAAATACTATTGGGACATCTGTTATCAAGATATGAAAGATCTGAACATTGAAACGCCAGAGCACATCTGCCCTGCCACTGCTGTAATTGATGATATAATCAACTTCATCCAAGACATAATAGATAATGGATATGGCTATATTACAAAAAATGGTGTGTATTTTGATACTAGCAAATATGCTGATTACGGAAAACTCGGCGGTATGAATCAAAATGAAAAAAAATTTGGTGCGCGTATCGAAGTAGATGAGGAAAAGAGAAATCCTGCAGATTTTGTTCTTTGGGTAATTGCCAAAGACAACCATATTCAAAAGTGGAATAGTCCGTGGGGAATAGGATATCCTGGGTGGCATATTGAATGTAGCACTATTGGCAACAAATATTTAGGAGATCATATTGATCTACACGGCGGTGGTATAGAGCACAAAACCGTCCATCACGAAAATGAAATAGCTCAAAACTTTGCAAAATGCGGACATCAAGTGGTAGATATTTGGTTTCATTTGGAGCACTTAATGTTTGACGGAGGCAAAATGAGCAAATCAAAGGGCTCAATCTATACTCTATCCAGTTTAAAAGAAAAGGGATATTCTCCAATGGAGCTTAGATTATTCTATTTATCCGCTCACTATTCAAAACCTCAAAATTTTACATTTGACGCTTTGAATAGCGCTAAAGAAAGTTATTTAAATCTAAAAAAATTATTGTTGAAACACAGACGAGGAATCAATAAGATCGAAAAATCAAAATTGAATAGTTATGATCAAAAATTTGCAGAATATGTATCAGACGACGTCAACTCTCCACTAGCTCTATCTGTCGTGTGGGATGCGTTAAAGAACAATCCAGAAAGTTTAGACATCTACAATTTGATATTGAAATTTGATAATTTCTTAGGTCTGAAACTCAATGAAATCGAAGAAGAAAAAATTACCATTCCAGATGAAATAATAAAAATTGCAGAGGAACGAAAAACTGCACGAATCAATAAAGATTATAAAACCAGCGATCTACTTCGCGATGAGATTAATATACTAGGGTATACTATAGTCGACAAAGCGAATAATGAATACGAAATTCAAAAACAATAATTTTCAATATTTATTAATAAAAATTGAAAAAAATACAAAAAATAAATTAAAATTTAATTTTTATACAAAAAAATAGAGGAAAAATATATTTCTTTCTTGAATTTATAAATTTTTCTCTATTTTTTAATTGAAAATCGTCAACATTTTTTAATTAAAAATTTAATGATAAACATCATTCTAAAAAATGATCATTTTGCATAAAATTATTTATGAATTATAATGATTTTCCAATTTTAAATGATGACAAATATAAAATGATTCAAGCCGAATATGAAAAATTTTTGCCATTCAATAGAAAAAATATTATAACTAAAATATATCTCTTGCTAGAAGAATGTCGACATCTATGTTTTGGATTAAACAAACGATTCAACACGCATATTGATTTTGCCATCAATGACACTAAGCACGAATTGGAGCGAGTGATGGACAACTTTCATTCCATATTCAATATTAAACCTGACTACAAAAAGGAAATAGCAGAATTCAATCTTTTTCATTTTTTGAAAAAATTGATAAACTGCATAAAAGAAATATTGGTCTGGAATTCAAAAGAAGATAAAGAATATTATAAAAAGTTCAGCGACAGCACTTTAAATATTTTGCTAACCTGTATATCCAACCTGATTCAATCTCTAGAGAATAGCAATATCCACATTTTCAAATTTATGTAAAATTGTATAACTATTAGTAGAATTATTAGTAGTTATCAACAAAAATAATATTAAGTTTAGTTTTGTATTTTTTGTTTAAATTTTTACATTCATTTACAATTATTGTTTTCAAAACATCCGCCGGATAATTGTTAGGAAATTCGCACAAATTTATTGCTAGTGTTTTCCACTTCTCTTTTTTCACCACAGAAAACAAATTGTTCAAATTGATTTTGAGCTTATTTTTTTCATATTCCGAAAATGAAGAATACAACACTGGTAAAACAATTTTTACTACATAATTGGCAGGCAGATTGTATCCTTTCACCACATAAGGTTTAGTGACACTAATGAGCCCATTATCCGCTTTCAGAATTCCGGCCAAATCTTGATTCAATTCGAGCCCGGCTTTCAATGACAAGGTATTGTCTACGCATTTTATAAATCTATCGAGCACTCCCAATAAACTATCAGTGAATACTACCAGTGCATCTACTTCAAATTTCCATATTTCGTCACTGACAAATGCTACTTGTCTTTTAAACGAAACGTCAGCTGTACGTATGATTCCAGCTATAGAATTTTCATAGGACAATAATTTATCTTGTTTTTTCAAAAACTCGTCGTCAAGATCTCCGATCGATCGCGCCAACATCAAATTGCTAAGTAGCCAACGTTTGTCATCTTTAGTTAAACCTGGTGGCAATTTTTGCTCATTTTCTTTGACTAGAATATTCAATAATTCATCTATTAAATTTTGCTTTTCATTTTCTTGTAAAATTATGTTTTTCATAATACTATTATATTAAATTTAAAATTAAAATCAAATATTTTAAAAAAATTTAATTTTTTATATGATTTTATCTTTAATAATAGCATTATTTTACAATTTTTATTGTTATTTTTATTCAATTTTTTGTGATAGTAATTCTCCTCGTATTTTTTTCAATGCAATCATATATGATTTTTAATTATTCGTATAAATTCATTTTAAAATCATAAATTAGAGTTAATAAGAAAACATAAATAAATACATTCAATAATTTTATTTCACAATTAATAGCAATTTTATTTTTTATAATTTAATGCACAACTTTAGCAATCATTTCATAAGTTAAATTATGAGTAAGAAGATATGTGTATATACAATAGCAAAAGATGAAATGAAATTTATAGATCGCTGGTATAATTCAATCAAAGATGCTGATTATATTTGCGTTTTGGATACAGGAAGCACGGACGGAAGCTATCAAAAATTCAAAGATCTAGGCATAATCGTAAAGCAAAAGATTTATGAAAATTTTAGATTTGACGAAGCCCGCAACGACAGTATGAAACTAATTCCAGATGATGCTGAGATATGCGTATCAATAGATATAGATGAGTATTTTGATCCTGGTTGGATCACCATCTTAAAAGATAGGTGGAAAGAAAACACAGGCAGGGCGAGATATAGATATACTTGGAATTTTAATCCAGACGGAAGTGAAGGAATCGTATTTATGGCAGACAAAATACACAAAAACAAAGCATATATTTGGAAAAATTCTGTCCACGAAGTCCTAATTCCTATCACGGATCAAAAATTGGAAACAATAGACATCCCAAATATACAATTAAACCACAAGGCAGACAACTCAAAATCTCGTGCCTCTTATCTTCCCTTACTTGAAATGTCCGTCAAAGAAAATCCTTACGACGATAGAAATATGCATTATCTCGCTCGTGAATATATGTTTCATAATGAATATGATAAGGCTATTGAGACATTTTTGCGCCACTTGAGTTTGCCCACGGCTAGATGGGATATAGAACGTGCCTCAAGTCTTAGATACATTGCGAA
Source organism: uncultured Clostridia bacterium (assembly GCA_944377305.1). Lineage (GTDB taxonomy): Bacteria > Bacillota > Clostridia > Christensenellales > UBA1242 > Onthoplasma. The sequence continues at coordinate 6,320 of CALWEL010000004.1, read as the reverse complement.
TTGTTACAAACATAAGGGTGACAAAAAGAGTCAAGAAGAGTATTTGATGTTGGCGATATTAGAAGCAAACCATGTTCGTGAACCTTACTTTGAATTGGCTATATGTTATTTTGAAGATAAACAATTCTTAAAATCAGCTTTTATTCTAAACGAAATGTTGAAAATTCAGGAAAAACAAATCAACTATATGTCCAATCCTGTATGCTGGGGAAGTTTACCCTATGACTATCTTTCAATGTGTTATTACGAAATCGGTGATTACAAAAGAGCTGTTGCCTCAGTCGAAAAAGCAATTGAACTAAATCCGAATGAACAACGCTTGAATGATAATTTAAAAATATTTATGAAATTATTAAACAATTCTCAAAATCAATTTAAATTATAAAAATAAAAATTATTTATTAAATAATATAAAAAAATATAAATATTTATTAAAAATTCGTATAAATACTATATTTTATATGAATTTTTTTGTTTTTTTATTTTTTTTGAAATGGTTTAATTATAATCTATAATAGATTTATGAAAAATTTAAAACTTAGTAAACTATAAAGCAATCTTATTTATTGATTGTTTTTATAATTTTATTAAATAAAATGTCATCTTATCACCACCTTGCCATTGATCCAACTCAAAAAGAAATTTTCAAGATCGGATCCGCAGGATTTTTCAAAAGAATTTATCAGGTCGGCAGGAGTAGCATTTGTATATTTATTGTCTTGAAAATAATTTTTTAATCCAGAAAGGAAATCATCTTTTCCTATCAATTGATACAAACTTTCGTACATCAAGACTCCCTTAACGTAGGTACAGTATGTGTACTCTGCCTCGCTTGAGTATTCGTCCACCGCTCGCATACTCGTATCTAGATCTCCCAATACATCCTGATAAACAGTGACAAAAAGAGTGTAATTCGATTTTGATGCCTCCAACATCTCCGAATGTGATAGATTATAATTTGAGTTGTAGTCATAAAACAACAATGTAGAATATTCGGTCAACGCTTCATCTAGCCAAGGATATGTATACTCATCATTGCCAACCATCCCATACCACCATTGATGAGCAGTCTCGTGAATTATTACATTTTTATAATCATCCGAATTTTCAATATCTGCACTAATCATTACCAAATTCGGATACTCCATACCTCCATATATAAAATCCGTTTTCACAATTGAAAAAGTTGAATATGGATACTCTCCGAAAAGCTCGGAAAAAGTTTCAATCGCATCCACTCCTGCCTCTAGATGCTCACTAGCATTGCTATCAGAAAAATAATAATACTCCACACTGACATCTTCAACCCTTTTTGAGATCAGTTCAAACTTATCACTCAACACCATAGCAAAATCTCGCACCAATTTTGCATTAAAAGTGGTCTGATACTTCCCGTCTTTCAATCGTGTATCCGTCTTCTCACCCGTACCCGCCACATCATAGTTGCCATTATCTAGATTGATCGTCACAGAATAATTTGCCAATTCGCTATAGAATGGATCGCCGTTTGAATTGTATCCACTTTCGTCAAAAGCACCGTTTTCGTACACGCATACGATTGGATAAAAATTACCTAAGTTGATAGTATTTTCACCATAGCCGAATCTATGCTCACAGTTTGGCAACTGGAAACTGAATTCGATTAAGATATCTACTCTTTCATTTGGTAGCAATGCGTTTGATAGTGGCACGAGCAAAATACTATCATACTCGCCTTGATATTGAACCGAAACATCTTGCCCTGACACAAACACGCGTTCGATTTCAAATTCTGAATAATCCATACCATTCGGATAAGCATCATTTAGTTTTGTGCTACTAACTACTAGATCTGTAGCATTTTCCTTGAAAAACTGAGGATAAAGATGAAATTTCAATTCGTTCAACCCATCTTCGCTAGAATTGATATAATCTAATGAAAGACTTGCTTTCGCACTCTTTGTCTCCGTATCAAAATCCAATGATATCTCATAATTTGAAAGATCTCTTGATATTTCAGATATATTATCTTTCTTTTTGCAAGCGACACATCCAAATCCCACAATTAAAACTAAAAAAATTACTAGATATTTTTTCATATTGAATATTATGAATATCTCACCTGTAATAGAACCTGAAAATGGAAGCAATCTGCTGATATATATAATAGACAAATCAAAAAAATTGTGGTAGAATAGTGTTATGTCATTTTGTAAATTTTCACCTAGTTATCAAACTAGCAACAAAACAGTGCTTGATAATGTTTTTATCAGCGAATATTTGCCGTCCGCGCCCGATCTGTGCGTGAAAGCATACATTTTAGGCTTATACAAATGCACTTTCGATCAGGATGAGGACAATACACTAGAATACTTTTGCAAAGCCTTGAATTTAGAGGAAGGGGACGTGATATCTCTTTTCAAATACTGGGAGGAAAAAGGTTTGGTGCAAGTGCTTTCGACCGATCCGATCGAAGTTAGGTATCTTCCCGTCATTAGCAATGGTCAAGCGATCAAGAAGTTCAAGACGGACAAATATACAGATTTCAATATTCAATTGCAAGAAATGTTCCCTAATCATACAATAACCATAAATGAATTCAGTGAATATTATCATTTGATTGAACAAAAACATATTGAGCAATCCGCTCTACTTGAAATCGTCAAATATTGCATAAGCAATAGAATTAAGGTGTTCCCAAGATATCCTTTGACTGTGGCAAAAGACTGGATACGCGAAGGGATTTTAACAAAAGATGCCGTATTGAAAAAGATTGAAGATTTGGGAATTGTTGATGATAATGTTAGTTTAATATTACTAGCAATGGGAAGTAAAAGAAAAATCGAAATTGAAGACAAAGAATTATTGGACAAATGGCTTTCAGCATACGGATTTGAATTAAATACAATCATATTTGTTGTAAAGAATATAAAAGCTAAGAAAAGACGCGTGGATATGCAAATACTAGATAGCCATTTGACAAAATATTTCCAAGCGAAAAGAATGTCAATCAAAGAAATAGAAGATTATGAAGCAAATAAAGAAAACTTATATTTTACCGCCATAACTGTGAACAAGGAGTTGGGGATTTACTATGAAGACTTAACAAAAGAAATCGACACATACATCGTGAGTTGGATCAATATGGGATATGATATAGATATTTTGAAGATGATAGCCAACAACTGCTTCTTATCTTCAATCAAGACCCTCGAAGGTATGAATAATATAATAAACAAATTGTTCAAACTGGGCATCGTCAACACCTCTTCTTATATACAATATCTAAACGACAATCTAGCACAGGACGAAAAGATTAAGAAAGTTTTGGGCTACTTAAAACTGAATAGAAATGTGAACAATTCGGATAGACAATTCTACAAAGTATGGACAGACGACTGGAAATTTGGTGATGAAATCATTTTATACGGTGCATCATTAAGTGCCGGCACAAATAATGCAATACAATATTTGAATAAAATTTTATCGAATTGGAACGCACTAGGATATAAGACAATTGATCAAGTAAAAGCAGATAAGACCAACATAAAATCAGAAGAAACGAAACAGAATTCTGGATTTATCCACAATAATTACACAAAAGAACAGATCGCAAGTTTCTTTTCAAATCTAGATGAAGTTGAGGTGTAATATGGACAAGAAAAAATTGATTGATGGAATAAAACAAAATTATGTATTAAAACGAATTCGGGCAGAGGAAGAATGTGAGGATTTTATTGCAAAATTAAGAGAAGATAAAAATTTTGATAATATATACACCGATTATTACAAAAAAAATATCGAATATCTCAAATCTGAATATGAAGAAGAAAATTTAGAATTAAAAAAAGAAGTATTGGAACTGAAAAATAAAATTGACACTTATCTAAAAATTCACAATATAGACAAAGCCAAATTGACTCCTCATTATGATTGTCCAATTTGTAAAGACACTGGAATGAATGGAAATAAAATTTGTTCGTGCGTTATCAAGGAAATAAATAGACAGTTGTCCACAAAATCTAGCAGCCAAACAAAATTTCATTCATTTAAAGAAATAAATCAAAATTTAATGAATTCTACAGATAGTAAAGCATATACCAAGATCACTGAATGGTGCAATAGTTATCCTGAAAAAATTAATAAAATAAACATTAATATTGTAGGATCTGCAGGCAGTGGCAAAACTTTTATGATGGAATGCGTGGCACATGAGATGATAGAGAGAGGATATGTCGTATGTTTCAAAACTATGTTTGAATTGAATGAATTGGCACGGCTATATCATATTGGAAAATCTTATGAATTGTCAGATTGTATGAAAGCGGACATTTTACTGATAGATGACTTAGGGACAGAACCAATTTTAAACAATGTAACGAAAGAATATCTATATAATATTATCAATACTAGACAGATTAACCGCCTACCGACTATAATATCAACGAATCTCTCGCCGGATGACATTTTGAATAGATATGATGAGCGAATCTTTAGTCGGCTCACAAACAAAAATTTATGCCTAAATATTCAATTAGATTCCTCTGACAAACGCTTTATAGAGAATAAAAAATAAGAAAATTTATTTAATCAACAAGCCTTTACTATATCATAGGAGTTAAAATGAATAAAAAATTTGTTTTTAATGGATATTCGTTCGTCATCATGTTTATTTTATTACTAGCAATTACATTTTTTATAATTAGTATCGCCCTCTGGTTCCCAAGATCAAATATATTAGCTTTCGTATTTTTATTAATTTTTGGAATAATTTGCTGGTTATGTATGATATACATTTTTGTAATCTCACTGCAAACTGTGAAGATAGATGAAAATGGAATCATTCAGCAAAATCCGTTGCGTGATGCCGTCATTATAAAATGGGAAAATGTAAAGCAGGTGAAAATAATCAAATCTGTATATAAGGCGATATACATTTCAGAAAATGATCTTTCTGAGGGGGAAATGTTACATCTATCACCTTATGTATCTAAAAATAAACTGATTAGATTAAGATATTCAAAAAAGATGCTAGATGAAATAAAAAAATATTATAACGGAAAAATAGATTGATACAATTTATATAAAAGGAGAGTTATGTTAGAAATAAAAGTAAAATATTTTACAGATATCGAACCAATAAAATATGTGGAAGGAAATAAAAGTGATTGGTATGATCTAAGATGTGCAGAAGATGTGGAAATGAAGGCTGGTGAATTTCGTCTCATCAAATTAGGAATTGGAATGCTCCTTCCTAAAGGATACGAAGCGATAGTTGCACCTCGAAGCAGCACGTTTAAAAATTTTGGAATAATTCAAGCGAATAGCATTGGAGTTTTTGATGAGTCATATTGTGGAGATAATGACCAATGGATGTTCCCTGCTATTGCTCTTCGCGACACCGTCATACACAAAAACGATAGGATTTGTCAATTTAGAATCCTCACTCACCAACCTGAGCACATTGTCACAACCGTAAATAAATTATCAGCTAGCAACCGTGGCGGACTAGGTTCTACTGGGAAAAATTAATACTGAAATATAATTGTGAAATAAACACTATTTCAATTAATAAATATCAAAAGAAAAACCACCAGTGACAAATTGAATCTGGTGATTTTTCATCTTCGCCAAATCTCAATCGGACCCCTCAGACTATCTAGATGTCCCCATATACAAAAAGCACATAGTTTGAAATTCACCTCAAAAGTTAGACACTTAAGGAGATACGTTTCGGTTTTATGTGCTTTTATAATTTTTACTTCAATTTATTGCACAAACTTGATTTTATCTAATATTTAGAACTAAACTTTCGTGTAGATATAATATAGTCCGTCCTCAGAGGTGGTCTTGGTGAAATTTGATGTGTTTTCTAGGTACCTGTTTGTGTCCGTCCCTATGCAACTGGTCAATACTCTAACTTCTGTCGCATTTTGCAATAAATAACCACATGCAGAAGTGCTGGTCGCATTTGCATAAGCATAATTGCTCTCTATCGTCACGCTGGTGAGATTGGTGCAACCATAGAATGCACGACTTCCTATGCTGGTGACGCTTGATGGTATTGTGATGCTTGTCAGTCCTGTACAGCGATAGAATGCACTAGTTCCTATGCTTGTCACGTTCTCTGGGATTGTGATGCTAGTGAGACTGCTACAATTCTGGAATGTCGCCTTTCCTATTATGGTGACGCTTGATGGTATTGTGATGCTTGTCAGTCCTCTACAGCCAGAGAATGCAAAACTTCCTATGCTTGTGACACTATCTGGGATTGTGATGCTAGTGAGACTGCTACAATTCTGGAATGTCGCCTTTCCTATTATGGTGACGCTTGATGGTAT
>CALWEL010000003.1 GCA_944377305.1 uncultured Clostridia bacterium | reverse complement strand
AATATCAAGCAATAGTTGAAGATTGGCTAGAATTTTACAATACAAAGAGATTAAAAAATAGGAAGAAATCTAAAATTTCTTCCTAGTGGTTTTTTATTTTGAGTGACCCCTTCGGGGTTCACTTCACAAGCTGGTGGATTTTTATTGAACAATACAAAAATTCCTGTCTAATGACAGGAATTTTCTTAAATCAATTGTAATAACAGATATTTAGCAGTTTCAACTCTTCTATTAGAAGTCAGTTTAATTATCATTGGTGTATTTTCAAAACGTTTGACTGACGATGCATCAATACCTTTATATTTTGTATTTTCATATTCTTTAGGATCTAATGGAAATGCAATACAAATTGTTTTTCCTCTAAAGAACATTATTGCCAATGTTTTTCTGCCCTTATATAATCTGACTTGTCTCTTGCTAATAGAACTCTTTACATTAGGGATAGTTTTAGAATAATTGATCAATTCTTTATATCTATCCTTTGCATCTTGATCTGCCTGTTTCAATTTGGTTCTAAAAGATCGGAATCGCTTGTTTCCAAAATTGAATATAGAGTTTGTATTCCTTTCTATTTCTTCAATTTCACTTTCGTCATCTCCAAAAATCTTACTCTCATCGGCATATATGAAATCATTCTTTATGCTCTCTTTTACTTTTACACTCTTTATGTGAATAACGATTGTTGCAATCAGCATAGCCACACAAATAATTGATAATATTATAATACCGATCAGTTGAGATTTCGGAATGATTGCAAGAACTGCAGGTAATAATACGATACTGTTCATTTTTGTCGTGTTAGATTTTTTCTTTTTCGAAATCTGATCATCGGCATTATTATCTGAATCTAATTCCATATCGGCATTACCTTTGGCTAATTTTTTAGCTTTAACAATCGTATATATAAACCAAATCGTAATCAAAATCAAAACTATAGTCAGCAAGATAATCAACCACGTTAAATCAGTTTCGTCTTCAGGATTAACTATATTAGCATTGATTTCTACCAATAAGATATCACCCACACTATCAGTTTCAAAAACAATGTAATTTCCTAGACGACTATATTCTAGTTCAACTTTTGCACCATCTTTATTTTGAAGAAGGACAAAATCGGTTTCTTTTAAATTTTCTGGCAACAACAAGCTAACATTAACTATGCCATCAAATTCAACTTCAATACCATTGTTTGATAAACTAATATCATAACCGATGCTAAATTTTGGATCTAAATAATCAATCAAATCATTTTCGTTGAATTCGTATTCTATTATATCATTCACGCTCAATTCATAATTCGGATTGAATCCGTTCATTGATGATATAATCAATCTATCTTGTCTATAATCACCTTCAACGATTAATTCGCTAGCATTAATAGTCATTGTGGCAGTAAATTCGTTTTCTCCTTCATATTCATAATTGGAATCATCATAAATTAATCTTGCTGTTGCTTGATATATACCAGGCGTACTTGCATAATTATTTTCGTATTCCACAAACATTCCCTCAGGTATATTTCCACTCAATTCTAATGAATGTATATTGCCATCAGCCACAAATGTTTTATCTTCAAATACAATTTCATTTGCTGATATTTTAGCACGTTCAATTGTATATTTAGCACCAACTATTTCAATATTATAGTTATTATTATTTGCACTGGCAATTAATTGATATTGTCCTGCATTTACACCTCTTGTTTTACTAATAACTATATTTAAATTGTCGCTAACAAAACACAAATTTTGGCTAAGAATATACGCAGTTTGATTAACTATTGGTTCTTGACCATTATATACTGAAGTTTGATCTGATAATGTAATCGTAATGTCTTTTTCCTCAACTGTCAAAGTGGCAGTTTCATAATCAAATTCGTAATTCCTTGCATCTAGTCCTGTAAATGTTATAGGATATTGACCAACTATTCTATTTTCACTCTTGTTTAAATCATAATCGCAAATCAATATGATATTATCTATAATGTCAATACTGTCATCACCAATTAATCCTTGTACTGTATACTCAACACTTGGCAATTCGTCACCATAATTAATGGTTATATCAAATGGAGTTATTTTTATTGTTGCCTTTTTGATAGTAAAGTTGATTGTAATGCTATCACTATTAAAATTATTATTATCGCTAATCGAACTAACTACTACATAATAACTTCCTGCATTTATAGGATTGCCTTCTAACAGAGTATCTTCACTTTCTCCTTTTTCGTAATAGGTTATACTGATCGTCCCGCCATAGATATCGGAAGCTATAGGAGCAATGAATTCATCGCCATATACCCAGCCTTCTTCTATCAAATCAATATTTGATATTGTTATTTTATTGTCTGTTGCAGGTATAATCTTCCAAGTTTGAACCAATGAATCCACTCCACCATTTGACCAAACATAATTCTTGGAATCAATTAACGATACTTGAATAGTGTATTCATCTACATCTATACCAATATTACCTGACACTAAGTAATATTCGCTATCATCTGAATCTTGAATCTCATAAACTATTTGTTCACCATCGTATATATACGTCTGACCTTGTAAAAGTGTTGGTTCAACCACAGAATATGGAGTAATATTCCAAATAATTTCAAGTCTATCACTATTTGAATATGGAGCAACAAAGTCATAATTTGCACTATCTCTCAATGCAAATACAATCGTATATTGCCCAGCATCTACAGCATTTAGATAATATTGAACATTATTTCTCATAACACCAGTAGTGACGTAAGCGGAACCTGTACTTTCGATTGCCAAAATGTTATTATCATAGTTTTGAATCAATACACTGATAATTTCGCCGTGATTATAAGTAGCATTTGCAATCGTAGGTATTGATACTTGTTTAGCTGTAATACTCCAAATTTGAGTTAGGTTATCCGTGCTAGAATCAGCCCAACAATAATTGTTCTTATCAATCAAAGCCACAACAACATTGTAATTACCTACATTAGTAGCACTACCATTAGACATAATTGAGTAATATTTATTTATATCTTGGTTGGATATAATGTATTGTTTAACATTGCCATCATATTCATACGACTGTGTAGTAAGTTCAGGTTTTTCTATCATTTTAGGTAAAATATTCCATTCTAATCTAATTGCATTGAATGTATTATCTTCCCATCTGTAATTCCTAGTATCAGTCAATGCTATATTTACATAATAGCCACCTGTATGAACATCTCTTGCTTGAAGATACAAATTACTACTTTCATACACTAATTCTACATTAGTTCCAAGCGTTTGCATATATGATTCAATATAATTATTGACAATTTTCTTAATCACACTACCATCTTGATATATCTCATCTTCAATAGTTGGAATAAATAATTTCTTTGGTTCAATTGAAAAGAATATAGGTTCTGAATTGATACCATTCCAATCTGCTGTACCTGTCACTGAAGCTACGACATAATAATTGCCCGCATCAGTAGGAATAGTTCCTACAGCTTCGCCAGAGCCAGCATAATAATAATCAAATCCTACTTCACCATACAAAGCTGTGACCGTTGGATTACTGAAGGTGTCACCATATATCCAAGTGTGATCAAACCAAGTATTTCCGTCCTTATTGATTGTTGAGATAATTTCGTCATCTACTGATATAGTGATTTCGCTAGTAAATTCATTATCATTATTTCGTGAAATAGTCCACCTAATCGTCACTTGCGGATTATCTCCTGCTACAGAACCCGTAGAAGAGGACCAAACATAATTGTTGGTATCTATTAAAGCCAAAGTTATAGAATATTCTCCGCCATCACTTGCCGTCATCGTGACTGTCCCATTATTATCGTTTGTAATAGGGTGTGAACTAGTAAACACACTGCTATATCTTGCGTCATAGTACAAAGTATTTGTATGCTCCTCACCTGTAGCATCAAAACTTGATGTTTGCCAACTAGGAGTAGTGACACGGTGCTTCAATATAGTATATATAAAGGATACTGATTCGCTTTCTGAATTGATCTTATAATTGTCGCTAGTAATTGTCACAAGCACAGTATATATACCTGCTCTATTTGGGTGCGTTGATGAACCGGCTCCCTCAAGTGGATAATTCCAGCTACCATCATTAGATGAGCCAAAATATCTATAGTTGAATAAAACGTCTACATCTCCACTGTCTCCAGAATCGTCTGCCCCTACAAGTCCGCCATCAACTACTTTGACCTTGGCAGGATTAATAGGAGTGGAAACATCAAATTCACCATAAACATCTGTTTGACCTTGGTAGAAACTTGAGCTGTCCGCTTCAAGATCAATGTTTCGTTGGATTATCGTCCATTTGCCAGAAACTGAACTGAAAGAATAATTTGTTGCTTTCAGATTTTCAATGCCATTCAAAATGATCTCTCCCGCAGGGGTATCAACGCCTAGTGAAGTGCTGTATCCTACATTATTGAAAGAAATTCCATCTAAACCCTGAATAACTGAAGATGTTTCATTATTTACAAATCCTGTAATACGATAACTATTCACTGGGTTATTGCCATATTGAATTGTAATATCATCAGCAATAACTTTCAATTCAACTTTGTTGATTGAGAATGCGTCAAGATTTGAATCTTCCACCCAATTTACGATATAATTTGAATTGTTGTATGAATAGTTGATATCATACTGTCCGACGTTGTAATTTTCTACCGATTCAATTGTCAAAACAATGTTAAGGTTATCATTATTATAGATTGTTTCTTCACTCGTCACTTCCCAGCCTACACCCATTTCGGACGACACTACTGGTCTGCTACCTGTATAGAATGCTTCTTGATTTAAAATATTGATAGTAATTTCTCTTTCAACAACTTGAATAGAGCCTTCTACAAAATTAATTCTATAATTATTTGAAGTGATATTTTTGCTGACAAATGTTGATTTATAACTATCTACAGGATCTCCCGCTTGATAATCTGAAGTTGCAGTAGGAGTTCCACCGACAAACATTCCTACGGTGAATTCATCTTCACCTTCAATAAATCCTTCATAATCCAATACAAATTCGTTATGTTCTTGACCATAAGTGATACTCTGATTTTGAATAGTAATCGTTAAATCTAATTGATTGATTGTAAATTCACCAGTTGTCCAAGCTATAACATCATAATTTTTATTATTATATGATCCTGAAATGGTATAAGTATTTGCATTTACACTTCCTGCAGGAATAGTCAAAATGACATTCAAATCATCCATTTCTCCATTCACGTTTTGGCATAGTCCAAGTGAACTATTAATATACCAATTTTTATGATCGGATGAAGTGCCCATTTCACTGCTAATAGTAGGTTCTTTTCCTGAATAATCTGCTGATTGATCTGAAATTACGATAGAAATAGGTCGAGCCGTTATGGTAAGTTCCGCACTTGTTTCATAATTGATCTGATAATTTCCTGCATCAGCATCTACGATTTGAGCAATTACTTGATATGTGCCAACTTCCCAAGGTTCAATCTCTGTTCCATCATCTCCACCATAGGTATCAGATGAATATAATTTCTTAATTTCAAGATCTACATTTGGAGTGGAAATTGTCGCTGTCACACCGTGCCTTTGCCCGTCATATTGATATGTACTATTTGTTATCCTTATTGAAATTGGTTTTTGAGTGATTGTATATGCACCTGTACCATTCAGTACTTGTGTGATTACATAATTCTCATTGACATCTATCGGCCTCACATCATAGCTTCCTACATCTAGATCCGCAACCAATATGACTTGGTCATCTCCGTCGTATACTGCTAATGAATATATATCAGCAGGCATAGTTCCTTCTAGCGCTCCTGAACTTATGTTTGTATTAGACACAGGGAATTCGGTCAATCCTTCTCCATAAGTTCTTGAAATATGAGTGATGTTGATAACTATTTCACGCGGTTCAACTATTAATTTCCCTACTTCATAACTAATGTCATAATTATTTGATGTAAAACCTTGAACCGACAAATTATAGTTGCCTATACCGCTTTGTCCTGGAGTATAATTTTCTGAACTAAATTGAGGAATTCCAGATAATACGCTTGCATCCTCATCTCCTGCAAATTCATTTCCTTCTACTGCACTAATAGTGTAATCTTGGAGATTTTGAGTGATATTATTTCCAAATTGTATTGTGGTAGTTGCTGTCAAGACAAGATATTTTTTGGTGATTGATACAGCGAATTCGCCTGAAGCATTGTTATGATTATCTAATTCTACTATAAACTCAATTGTGTATTCGCCAACATTTTTAACTTTCAAAATTGTCGTATATTCATTGCTATTATCATCTGTTTTGATTCTAAATTTCCAAACTGGTGTACCTGCAGTTGTGATATAAGTAATATCTGGAAGTGAAACTGCAACATCGTGGTCAATAGCATCATAAACATCCGAATATCCGACCACTTGACCAGTGACAGTGATATCAGCATTATTTATTTCATATATATGATAGGTATTAACATCTTCAGCAAATTTGTAATTCTGAGCATCCGTTTGAGATAATTTGACATAAATGTGATAACTGCCTGCATTGATAAATTGAACTACAAGATCCCCCTGCAGAACACGATCCAAATCTAGATTATGATTACGTCTATCCTCCTCCACACCAACAAATGTAGCAAATATTTTATCTACAGTTTGATTTAATCCGTTATAAACAAAATAATTTTCGTCAGTGTAATTCCAATTGATTGAAGCAATAGTAGCTTGATTGATTTCAAAATCTTCTGTAATATTATTTACTAATTCATAATTTTTTAGTTCAATATCGCTTATCAAACTTGCAGTAAATGTATACCTACCAGCATTGATGAACTCACTCTCTCCTGCGCTAATCACAATATCTAACAAGCCATCGTTCTCCGTGTCATCTATTGCTGGCGTATATTTCGCTACAATACCACCATCTGACGATTGATCTAATCCGTTGTATGTAAATGTCTCTTGAGCAGTCTGCCAAATGACGTCAACTTTCTTCTTAGAGATAGAAAATAACGCACTAATACTATCAAAAGTATAATTGTTTTCACTTGTAGAGCCTGCCTCAATGGTTACTACAACTCTATAACTACCAACATCTATAGGAGCAACATTTGTGCTAGGATAAGTCGTATCCAAAATTCCAGAGTATGTATACACAAATTCTATCTGTTCGTTTTCAAAACTCCAACTAGGAATGGCTATAGCTCCTGCGCTCTCGCCAAAATAAATGTTGTTTCCATCATATTCAAAAGTTTGATCATTAACGTCAATAGTTGCACTGATGGTCTTTTTATTTACTGTCAATACTCCAGCGTTGATTGTGAGATTGTAATTTTGAATATCGGCTTGAATGATCTCTTGCTCACCATAAGTTGACAAATAAATATAATATTGTCCCAAGGCATTATCACCAGCAGTATAATTAGAACTAAATGTGAAATCTAAGCCAATCGAATTTATGGTGTCTGTGCCCTGCAACTGCTCTTCATCATAGGCAATATACGAAGCATCATCAAAATTTATAGTAGGGTCAGCATCCCCATACGTAATCACAGCATCATTAATATTTATTGTTAAATTAGCACGCGTAATCGTAAATTTTGCTATTGTAGTTGATAATGCATAATTTCTATCAGCTTGCGTATCAGGTTTGATCGAGATAGTCACTTGATATTCACCAGCATTGATAGGCGCGGTTTCACTTTCAATATATTGTGTATCATTAATGCCTTCGTAGCTATATACAAATTCAATCTGATCATTATTATATAATCCATTTGCCGTAGCGGTCGCACCAACTTTACTACCTCTATTGTAAATATTATCGCCATCATATACAAACGATTGATTATTGATATCAACAGTTGCGCTAATGTGAAGTTTATTTACCGTTAAAGTTCCTCTAGTGACATTAAGATTATAATTATCTAATGATACGGCTTGCACTTCATTCTGACCGTAAGACAAGTAGATATAGTATGTATCAACACTATCTCCTTGAGTATAGGTACTTTCATAAATGAAACTGATACCTAAATTATCTATCTTGTCTGTGTGTTTTAATTCTTCTTCATTGTATGTAATATGAGATGAACCACTATAAAACAATGTTGGATCTTCGTCTCCATAATTAATTTCTACAGGTTTAATCGAAATATTGAGTGTTGCCTTTGTGATTTCAAAATTTTCGGTAGTAGTTTCAATCTCATAATTATTATTATCTAGCAATGCCTCTACCGTATACAATCCTACATTTTTTGGAGGAATTGAGCTGAGATAATCTCCTTCATCTCTACTAGTATAATTGAAGGTAAAATCATCTGCGTTTATTTGTTCGTAATCTTGGCTAGCTAAGTTAATAATATCTTCTTGCTGAATATATGCGCTCTGCCATTCACCATATTCTCCATCCAAAACGGTGATAGTCACTGATAACATACGCTTTGTAATAGAATAACGAATTTCTGCAGTCATACTATCATAATCACCAGAGGCATTGATCGTCACTCTTAAAATGTATTCTCCAGCATCTACAGGTTTTGTTTCCAACAGAGTTTCGCTCACTCCATCTACTCTATAATATTTTTCAGAATATGAAGCTTGATTTGGATTGTTTCCAATGACAAATGTATATGAATTTCCATATATTATTTCGTTGTTATCATCCAATTCTGGAATTGATAATTGCATATCAAATTGAGCTAATGTGATTTCAAACCATAATCTAATTGTTCGATTATTTTCATCCAATATTCTATCATTTGAATTGTAATTATACCATTCGTAATTTAGTGGATCGGTCAATTCCAAAACAATATAATATGTACTGACTGATACAATATCTTCAAGGCTAATTGGAGTACCCTCTGAATTCAAATATTTATTTGTTGCGAAAGCATATAAGTTTTCGCTGGATGGAGTGATCTCCAATTCTACTGACTGATCCGAGAAAGGTATACGTCTATCGGTTAGATTTGTATTCCCTTCAATGTAGTCTGGTTCTTTCACTATTTGAGAGATATCAATTTTTGCTTTTATGATTTCAAACTCTGTATCAGTATCTTGTAATGTATAATTTATTTTCCCTTCTTCACCTTTTAGACTCAAATTAAGATTAGCAGTATAAATACCAGCGTTAATTGCCTCACCTTCAGATATGATTATATTAATATTATATAACTCACTATCTGTGTTGAACCATCCAGAGATTTCAGGTGTAGGAGATTTCTCACTGCCGTCATATTCAAACTCTAATTCTCCCCAATCTACTACTAAGGTGGCAGTAGAAATATTAAAATTAGTTTCAGCCGTCTCTACACCACCAGCCAAATACAATTGATAGTTCATAATTCCATTATTGCTAGTCAAAGTTAACTCTGTAGAATATTGACCTACATCCTTGCCTAATGTAGTAAATACAAAACTATAAATATTCACTTCGTTAGGTACTAAGAAATTCGTAACTTCATATTCTGGACCTTGCTCTTGACCATTATATTCCAATGAAGTGTTTGTAAAAGTAACATATATTGGAGCCTTTGTAATAGCAAAATAAGTTTGCGGATTGGATAATGTATAGTTTACATTTCCGCCATCTTTTCGCGTTATTGTTAAAGTTGCTGAATAATTTTCGCCAACATTCGTCTGTGCTCCACTAATGTTGATTGTATAGTTTCCACTAGATTCATAAGAATCTGATCCTACCCAACCAGTTATAGTATATGTTGGTGCAATGCTACTACCAGTGTAAACAGAAGAAGTATTTGCCCAATTTACTTGCAATTGAATTTTAGCTATTGTCCAGGTGAACGTCAGTTCCTGAGCTAAAGTATCGTCAGTGTCTCCTTGCCACTTGAAATTGTCAGTATCCAATATTGATATTGTAGCAGTATATGTGAGCGCATCTGTAGCAGATAGAGATTGATTCAATATTGACAATCCTCTATCCTGCATTTCGGTTTCAATGTTGACTTCCATCTGCGACGTAATGCCGTATTCTGATAGATCAATAGATTGTTGCATTCCTGTGTAATCAGTGTTGGCATTCAACTCAGGCTTGATCAAACTTGCTTTTTCAATCGTCCATTCGAATGTTTTATCTTCATCGCTGTCATCTGACCACTTATAATTTGAACTATTGAGTTTCAAGACTAATCTATATGTGCCAGCATCGGTCTCTGTTAAATTAATTATCTTTTCATTAATAGAATAATTTACAGAAGTATTTTCTACATCTATGGACATACTTATGCTATCGTAATTTGATATTGAATTTGTCTTTTCATTTTGATCATAAATGTCCGACAAATGATCCAAACTAGGAATAGTTATCTCTTTTTCTGATATCACGAATTTGCATCTAGCGCTTGCACTTGAATAATTAAGCGTCTCTTCTACTGATACAACAACAAAATACGTACCAGCATTAACAGGGACACTCTCCAACATCTCGCCAAGTTCTTCACCATTGGCTATATAATATTTAATCGTAGGTTCATCATTTTGATAAAATAATGCTGAAAATTCGGGTGCTATGTCTAATCCGCTTTCCGAATATGTCCATCCAGCCAAAAATTCATCCTCATTTGTTATCTGAACTTGGTTTGTGGCTTGCGTAATTTGATACGAAAATATTAGATCATCACTTGATCCATCTTGCCAAGCATAATTGCTTCCTATCTTTAATGTAATTGTATAACCGCCACCGCTGATAACATTGGTAGCATAAAATGTAATTGTATTTTCATCAACTATATAATATGCTCCATTAGTTTCAGTATCTGAATATATTTGACCATCGTCCGAAGCAAAAGTAAATGTCATTTTGCTTTCATCATAATTAGATAGAATTTTTGATTGGCTAGTACCTTGATCAGCACTGCCTAGGAAAATTAAATTGGATGTATCTAATATTGGATCTGTATCAATTGGCTTTCGTGTGATAGTCAATGTAATGTCACGACTAATTTCATTGTAGTTTGGCGTACCGTCAACAATTATTCTAACCGTATATGTACCTACATTTTGTGGATAATATTCGTTCGTCCCTTGATATGTACCATCTGATGAATATGAGTTAGAACCTAATTCGTTATCTCCTTGATAATAACTTATTGTGTAATTTGTGATTAAATCAAACTTTGTAGTAAATTCAGGATTAAGTTTGTTTGCATTTGTTTCATCATATTGCCAAGTGTAATTTACTGCTGTAATTTGGTTGTTCGCTACGCGGACATAGAACAATGTATCAGAAGTTGTTGTTTCACTATAATTCCCACCCGCAGGAATATATGCATATACTCTGTATTCACCTGCAACGGTAGGAACAATGGTGTTTTCATCTCCACGCGAATGATTATAAGTCCCGTCATAAGAAGTTCCGTAATAATAATAGATGATTGAACCTTCTTCCACATTGCCTGGGTTGTATGTTACATTTGGAGAGTTTGGATCTTCACCATAATCCCATGAGATGATGCTCACCGAAGATGAAAATGATGCTGGCAGAATGTTAAATCTCAATTCAATAGGGTCACTTGATCCATCCACCCAAACATAGTCTGAATTCAATACCACTTTGATAATATATTCCCCTACTCCTGCATTTGTAACAGACACTGTGCCCTTTGTTTCATCAATATCTATATCTAAATCTGGATAGTCCATTTGGATAGTCATTAAATTTTGTTGATAATTATTAATTGTCACAGTGTGCGTTTTATCCACTGCGTATGTAAATTCTATGGTAGATATTGACACTTTTTCAATCGTTTGTGCTTCAACATAGACTTCAAGTTCAGTGGTGACTTCTATTCCATTCTCCATATATCCGATTGTCACATATCTATCTGAAACATGCAATCTATTATCTTCTTCATTATAAATCACATAATAGTTGTCAGTAACTGTCCTAGATGAGCCGTGCTCAAAACTTACTCTGACAGAAGCGCCTTCAATATCAAATTCTTCTAGCGCATAATAATATGGGTTGTAATTTTCCACTTCAACTCGGGTAGGGATATCTGGAGTGACTTCCACATTCACATTGTCAAAAATCTCTTCATTAGCGTTCAATGTCACCGTCAATACACGCGTCACTGTAGGAGTTTCAAGTTCCCCAGCAGTTGTAAATAAATCACCCGAAATCGTGTAATCTCTTATATTGACTTCAGCACTAGTTCCGTCATTATATTGTGCGGTCACTGTCGTATAATTTTTCAGTGAAAGCATTGTTTCTGTAGAATATATAATATTTTCGCCCTGATCAAACACTGCAGTTATGCTTTCAATCACTCGTGCAATTGCAGAAACTGAAAAACTACCAGTTGCATTCTGGTATGATACAGTAATTGTATTTGTTCCTGCTGTCAACGCCCCTGAAGATGGACCCTGCAGAGTATATCCATTTGTCCCTGTTTCATCATATTGAATTGGAGACGATTCATTGAACGGCGAACCATCATTGTTTACACCAGTCACCGTAATATATTCATTTAAATTATTTACCAAAAAATTTTCATAAATATCAGTTTCATCTAATACTTCAGTATTAATATCTAGGGTTTGAATCTGTACCATAGTAGCATTAACTAAAAATATGGTAGATACTCCATTGTATGTAAGAGTCACTTCATTGACATTACCTGGACTAAAAAGTTGAGAAGACATTGTTAACTCATATCCAGAGGTAATCACTTCGTCAACTCCAGAGGTGTAATTAACGGTAACACGCAAGTACTCGCCGTCTATCAAGTCCTGCACTCCCATCGAAGTGTAGATCCCTTGTACTCCGTATTTGTTCGTCTTGGTGTAATCTACTTCAACCTCTAGGCTAGAGATCTCACCTTCGGCTAACAAACTTATCTCTGAGTCGGTTTCGTTTGAAGCATAAATTGATTTATCTTGCTTAAGAAAAAGAAAAGCACTAAAAAACAAAGTTATAATCAGTAAAAGTGCTACCCCTCTCCCTAGCTTTTTAAATTTTTCAAACTTACTTTTCATAAATCTTCCCCCAATCAATTTATTTTATGCAAATAATTCGTATATAAATATATTATATAAAACAAAATACATTTTTTGCAAGCATTTTACAAATCTTTTTCTCAATTTTATTTAATGACCGCTTAACCCGTCTTTTATTCAAAACAACAAATAATTCAAATTTATATATATAAAACTAAACCACTAATTCATCTTTGAATTTACTTTATTTTATGTTGAAACATAAGCATAAAAAAATTCACCATACTATGAGGTGCACCCCAAAAGTTAGACAACTTAAGGAGGTTCACTGCACTAATTGGTAAATTTTTATTTTTAACTAATATAAAATATCAAATTAAGAATCATAGTCGTACGGAACTTTATTTTTCCTTTCACCATTTAATTTTAATATATCCATCTTCTACTTTACACCATCAACGATTATCTAAAATTTCTTCTTTTAAATCTTCGTCAGTTACTCATCCGACCTTCACCAATTCTAAATCTTCAATTTTTATATCACAAAAATTATAAAAATTTTTCATCTCCTATTTCAATTCTTACATAAAATGTATTATCTCTAATTTCTAGAAAGATTCTTTCTCCTTCATCCCCTACTTTTAGTTGATGTTCTTTGCAATATTTACTATCGTGTATCAATCTTACCCTATCATAGTATTTCATTTATCCTCCTACAAGTGTTGTATATCTTAATTTAATAGGAATATATAGGATTGTTTTAACTATCTGACCAGTTTTTTAATCATCTATCAAAATCAATAATTTATTTATTTTTTTGATTTATAAAATTTATTTTTATAATATAATTTAAATCTTCTATTGCTTTATCCATATTCATCATTCCATTTCCAATAGGATAATAAACAGGATATATACTATAATTTTTTCCAGCAATATTTTTTAGAAAACTTTGTTTCCTACATTGTGATACTGATATAGTTTTATTCAATACAATGGAGCTAACTTGGTTACCAAAAGTTATAATTATTTTAGGATTAATTATTTCAATTTCTTTGCATAACAAATCAAGATATTGACCATAAACTGAATTTGGTAATATCCTTGCATCAACTTGAGTGCATTTCCCAAGATTAGTTATAAAATATTTATTTTTTTCGACATCTTCATATACAATATCAGCAAATCTTTCATCCCACTCCTGTGGCTTTTTTCTTTGAATTTCATCATATATACTTTCATTTAATAATCCAATTTTATAAAATAATTTCCATATATTTTTAGTCCCTATCCACGGCGACTTTCTACCTTTCCAGTGGGGGTTAGATGCAATATTTTTTCCAGTTGGATTCATAAATACAAAACATATATCTGGACTATTTGAACATCCGCCATTATATATGGATGTTAATTCTTTAGCCCCATATTCTTGTTGCAATTTATCATATTCTATATTTAAATCATTAATTTCCATTATTCGATCACCTTTTTAATTCTTCTAACACCTCTTTTCCCAATTCGTTATAATTTCTGCAAAACTTGTTGGTCGGTTGTTCTAACATTGAATTTACATTCATATTACCAATATGTTAACCACCATCTATATTAAAATAATTAATATGTTTGATAAACTATAATTATTTTGCCAAAATTGGATTTTCTCTTGATTCTTATAATATTGAGTTAATATTTTTGTCATAATTTTTTTCTATGTGGAAAGTTTTTACTATCTTATTATCTTCTTCAAATCTGAGAAATTAGCTACATCTTTTTCATTATTTTCAGTAATCATAGTTCACCTTTTTTTAAAATTATACTTCTATTTTTGTTGTATCTCAAATTATTATAACATCGGTGTGAATATTTTCATCAATGCACACATCAAGCGAACAAAAGGATTTTGCTTAAAATCCTTCATATCTATTGAAATGGTAAATAAATAGGCAAAATCTCGTTTGATATCTTTTATACAATCGGTTTTATACATCAAAGTTGCACATTCGTAATGATGTAGTAAACTGCGATAATCAAAGTTAACTGTACCCACAATAGCTAAAACATCATCACATATCACTTGTTTTGAATGTATAAATCCTTTGGAATATTCAAATATTTTTACACCTGCCTTTTTAAGAGGTTTATAACTAGATCGTGTCAAAGTAAATATAATTTTTTTGTCTGGAATATGTGGCGTAATAATTCGCACATCAACTCCCCTCTTTGCTGCCGAGCAAAGTGCATTCATCAATTTGTTGTCTATAATTAAATATGGAGTGGTAATCCATAAATAGTTTTGTGCCTGATTGATAAGATTTAAATATACATTTTCCGCCACATAATCGTCATAAAAATATTTTGGACCATCACCATACGGGCATACAAATCCGCTAGATTTCACCGCTGTAACTTCATTTGGAAGATAAGCTCCAAAATTCTCTAATTTTTGATTTTGGACATCATATAATTGCAAAAACATAAACAACATATTCTTTACTGCATCGCCAGTAATTTTTAGTCCAGAATCCTTCCAGTGTCCAAAGCGAACTTTCACATTGATATATTCATCAGCAATATTCAATCCGCTCATAAATCCAACCTTTCCATCAATTATGGTCATCTTCCTATGGTCCCGATTATTGTGCACTGCAGACATTATTGGTATGAATGAATTGAATTTCACACATTTTATTCCCATTTTTGTCAATTTTTTTGCAAAATTATTTGGAAGTTTGTTGATAGTGCCCAGATCGTCATACATTACCCTAACTTCAACACCCTCTTTCACTTTTTTCTTTAGTGTGCTAAATATTGCGTTCCACATTTCGCCTTGTTCTATCACAAAGTATTCCATAAAAATATATTTTTTTGCAAGACGCAATTCGTCCAATAATTCAGCAAAAAAAACTTCACCAAGGCGTAAATATTTCACATCCGAATTTTCAAAAGTCTTTAAACCTGTAGCATTATAAATATATTGAAATTGACCATAATATGTACCCAATTTTTGTTTTAAATGATCATCTTCTTCTTTATATTTGACCTCATATTGTTTGATCTCTTGTGCCACCTTGTCATAGAATTTTTTATGTCTTCTTGGCGGACGGCGTCTAACGAACAAAAAGTATATAATAATACCAAAAATTGGTGCCATTAATAATAGAATTGCCCAAGTTAGTTGCCCCTCAATATGCATATCTGTGTTGATAATATGAATCAACAAAATGATCCCAATCGCATTTATAATCAAGTCAATTTGCACATAATAATGGTTGAAAACAAGCGGATAAAAATGATTAATAATATATGGCAATAAAACTGAAATACCCAGTTGCAATATAATTGCAATTATCACCAAGGTCATTCGACTAAAAATAATCTTAAATATTTTTTTCATTTCTTCACTGAGTATGTATGATAATAGTTTTTCAATATTCCTTTGTAATTATCCTTCCAAGGCTTATTTTTCCCTAAATAATGAATTATGACATTATTATTTGCCACCCAATCGGCATCTATTTTGTGCTTAGGCTTGCGCAAATTATAAAACATTATGTATCTATCAGATAAATTATAAAATCTCGGATCTACAAGACGAATTTTATCCCCAAAAAATTTGAAGATCACATCTTGATCATATAGGCACATTCTCCATCCATTTGATTTGATAAACTTAAAGATTTTATTGGTATCTATCACACCGCGCAATTCTTTGATATTCATCACCATTACGCCAGTGTTAATGTAATAATGATTCTTACCTACAGTCAGTCTAATTCGATTGAACCACTGCATAAAACTACGGATCTGCGTGCACGCGATAAAATAATTGCCTTCAAAATTCATATTGTACAGCTCGTCTATATTATTATGAACGATCATATCTGAGTCAAGATACAAGATCCTATCCACGCTTTCTGGCAACATAATTGGCGCAAAGATTCTATAATAAATCTCATAAGGATAACGTTTCACCTTAGGTGCTCCCTTAAATATTGCACTATCCATATAAATATATATAGGATTAATGTTCGCTTGTGTCATCGTGCGGATATAACCCTTATCTTCATCCTGCAAATCACTATGCATAATATAAACATCAAATTGACTAGCTTGATTATTTAAGGCGAGCGAATTGATCATTGCTAAAAAATGTCTGATGTACCCTTTGTTAATATTAACTAAAATATTTTTTTTCGTTGTGTTCATTTTCATTTTCCTCATCTAAAAATACTATAAATTTTGCATTTCTTAATCTTGTGTGCCGATTCCTATGGATTATCTCTACCGACATTTTCAAACAGGCAGTATCCACGAATTCAGTGACGAACACCCACATGGTGATTTCAAGCAAAATCATCACGATATAAGGTGTATCGATTAATGATAATTGATGAATCAATACAGCAAGAGAGCAACCTATCAAGAAGAAAATTAGAGCAATAATTCCTAATCTTTGCATATTGTGATTGTCTTGCTTAATCTCTTTTTGATAATAATTGACATAAGTCCTCTTCGCTGTAGATATATCAACTTTGGATGATTTTCTTTGAACTTTAATCTCAAACTCAATAGGATTTTTGTTATCAAGCTCTTGCACGCACTCTTCCACATAATCAATGATCTCACCATTGATAATCCTATTCTCATCATCTGAAAATGAAGAATAAAAATCTGACATCTTTTTAAGATTGATAATAATCAGATTCACATCTCTATTTCTTTTCATAGATAAATTATAAACATAATATTTAATATTGTCAAGTATTAAAATAATTGAATTTGTATCAAATTAAATACTATTTTTAACAATTTTCAAAAATTTGTTGCAAAATAATATTTTTATGCTATAATATAAAAGTCCGTTGGGGTATCGCCAAGCGGTAAGGCTCTGGTCTCTGAATCCAGCATTCGGTAGTTCGAATCTACCTACCCCAGCCAAAATAAAAAATGAGTCGTACGACTCATTTTTTTAACTATTAAATTGATCTTATAATTTTACCTACAATTGTAAATATAAATATGATTAGGTATTAAAATAAATTTTTCATAAAACAATTTGTCTAATATCTTTTTATTTAAGATATATTTAATCATTTACTATTTTAAATGCAGTTTGGACATCTGAATTTTCATTACTGTCAGATAAAATGCCGTCTGGAAAAGAATTTACATTTTCAATATTTATTTCATTGATTTGTTCGTCCACATTGTTTTTTATATCATTTTCATTATTGCTAAAATTTTCAATTTTCTCAGTCAAATTATTAGAATTTTCTAAATATTTTACATTTTTGATTGAATTTTCTTGAATATCTTTATCATTTTCTTTGTTTTTTAAATTTTTTTCAATAATTTGACCTTCCGCATTTGCATACAATTTTCCCAAATTTGTCTTCATTTCATTCAAATCAGAATAAATCTTATTTACAAAAACTTCATAATTATTTTCGCTATCAAGAATATAATTTTTATTTTCTTTTTGAGTGGGTATGTCAATATTTGGACTTTCAATTGTCTCTATATTTGTATTGATCTGTTCAATGTTTTTTTCATTGCTATTTTCTGTTTCTGATTGAGTCTTATTATTTTCAATTGTGTTTTCCTCGGTTTTTGTCTCTTTATTTACCGACCCCGATTGCGAATATGATGTAATATCTTTGTTCGTTTTCGTTGGATCATTAATGATACCTATTACTACCAAAAGTCCTAGTACCGCAGTGACAATCTCATTTATGTAAGCGATATCAAAACTAATATCAAATGCTTGCAAAATGAGAAGAATTGCACTGACTATAGATATCCAAAAATTATAATTAGTCAATCGTTTTTTCCAATTCATTTTTGCTCCTTTTCTATCTTTGATATTTCATCAAAAACTAAAAAATTTTTTACAGAGCACAAATATTGAAAATACATATTCAATTTTCTTAATATTTTTAAATCAATATTCATAATAATCTAGCACGACTTTATCTACACTTGCATTAGTTTCATTGGAAGATATTTCCAATTTAACTTGTTTGCACAATATTTTGAAACAAAATTCGTTCAATCCATCTTTATAAGTAGAAAATGAAATGTTTTTGTCATCATATATCAGGTTGAACGTGACATTTTCACTCGCTTGAATTGACAGTTTGGTGAACAATTTGGTATTAAAATTGTTTGTCAAATTGCTACTTTGCCAATATTTCGGTAAACTAGTATCAAAGCAAGATGATGTTTCTACAATTTGTCCCAATTGTGAGTTATTTATTGTATTGAAAGTGACAAGCATTTTTTCAAACAATTCCGTTTTCACAGGCAGTAAACTTTTTATATCTACTCCACGTATGATTTCATACGAATAATCTATAATGTCAATTATTACCAATGCGTTATTTACATAATCTCCAGTTTCACATAGTATTTCTTTGTTATCATTAAAATTTAAGCGCAGTGCTAAATAATATTTTTGTCCCAATGAAGACGCAGTAGTATGCTCATTTGTAGATGGAAGGAGGGTTTTAATATTTACATCTGTTTTTGTGACCTTCACTCCATTGAAAGAATATATCCCATCCTTTGTCATAAACATAATTACGTTACCACAAATAGAAACCGTGTCAGCATAAATCTTTGTATTTGACAGATATATCTGGCTGACAGATATATCATTTTTGATATAATTTATTTTTGATATACCATAATCTCTAAATACATAAATGTCCTCATTGAATGTCAAAATTTTTCTTGAATATCCCAAATCATCTTCGAGTGAAATATATCCAGACTCCGCACTGACTTGACCAACATTCTCAGCATCTAAATTCGTTGCATACCATATTTTGAATGCGGGATCTTTAATTGTACAAAACAATACTTCATCATTCATACACATACTAGTAATGATAGGCACATTTTCAATTTCATAAGGTGAATAATTTGTATGCCAAACTACCATTTTGTCCGAGCTTGTCAAAATAATTGAATCTGTGTCGTCCGTTTTATACGAAAGACTAACTGGCGGACTATTGAATTGCAGGTTAAATAACCATAACAGCATAGATGAGCCACTAAAAAGTTGATTAATGTAAACTTTGTTGTCATCCCCATAGATCAAAATTCTATGTTGAGTATTCTGACTATCTGGGAAATACATCTTGAAATAACTGACACCGCACACCGAATTTATATCCAAATCTTCAATATCCAATTCTTCTTCTGTCATATCGGTATACATCTTTGGAAATTTCGCAACTGCCACACCTTGAGAAGAAGACAATTTATTTGATGGAAAAAAATTATAAAATTTCTCTGTATAAATGTTGTTTGATGAATTAAAATTATTGAAAGTGTCGATTTCTATGCGCTTTTTTTCTTTCATTCCCATCTCCTTGCGGGGAGTTCAAAAATTCTTAAGTCTTTTATACTCTCAGCTTTTGAAATATAACTATTATGAAATGATTCAAAATCTTGAAACATTCCGTTCGCTAGGCAATAATAAGCGCATAGTCCAAAACAGATAACATCCAAGCCAAAATTAGCCAGAAAATCTATGTCATCAAATATTGAATTGACCGCGGGATATGTGGTGTACTTGACAGTATAAATACCATTTTCAGAAAATTCTAGATTTCTATTGATAATTTTAAATTTTATAGGCTTGTCATCTTTATACACATTATTTACACGAATAAAATTATTCAAATTGCTCAAAGCAAATTTTTTATTCGTTGTACTGATTTCTTGACTCGTAAATAATGGTATATAATGCGTACACAACTCTTGAATTGAAAATTTAATTAAATTAAACAATTTTTTGATTTCCAAATTTTCAAGTAAATTTTCTTCGGCTGAAGTCGTAGCATTATCCAATAGATCACGTTCATTATTTAAACCTAAAAGTTCTGCACTATTTTTTATTATATCTAGTATCTTCATACTAACTCCTTTTCATTTCTGTTTCAAGTGTATCATTAAATTGAGAGAGAACGCTTCTCGTGTCGGCGTTCTCCCTTAATTTGTTGTCGTTTTCAATTTTTTCTACTATCTTATCAATATTTGTACTTCTACTCTCAAAAGTATATACCAATACACGAAAATCTAGTGTATCGTATGGTAATGTTAAACAATATGTACTGTCTCTTTGTGAAGAATTATGAAGTTCAAAAACGCGTGTAGATGTATTATAAAGAATATAATAATCCTTATCTATATATTTAATCCGTTTTGCAATTCCATATACATCACTATTGATTTTGATTTTCATAACACTCCTTTGATATTTTAAGTTTCGCTATTGCTGTTCATCTCCACGATGCTAGCAAACGGATTGGTGACAGTAGATTTGATATTTGTGAATTTGGCTTGCCCACTTGGTAAATCGCAGATCAAATCCGCGTATTTTACTAAAGTTGCTGTATAAGCAGGATATCCAGCTTTTTGACGTAGGATCTTGCCTCCTTCTCCTTCAATCCATTCCCAATCACACAACTGATGCAATGTGAATTTGCTAGTGTCCAAAAGATATATTGTATCGTCTGGAATAAATCTATCAGATACAATAGGAATTCCATTGAAGGTCATTGCCTTGTATCCGCCAGCTAGTACTGTGACGTCAATATTGCGCCTATAACAAGCAAGATACTGCTGATATGCTCGTTTTGCGCCCGCTCCGCAAGTAATAAAATCAATTGTAGATCCACTATTTTCTTCCAAGAAATCTACTGCACTTTGGAGTATTGAATCACTAACCTCTTGACTAGTAGTACTAATATATGGATTTAACCATTGATTGTTTGTCCTATCTAGCCCATATAAAGTGCCAGCCGTGTTGAATATCGCGCCAAGCCCGGTGATTTCATTCCCTTTACTGCCTTGTACATAGAACACATCATTTGCATTCATAGTTGCAGGGGTGGTGGTGAAACTTACTTTCTTGTTCACTCTGTCTACATACGCGATTCTTAGTCCGACATTTGATGTGATCGTACCTGTGGACGAATAAACATCAATTACCATACCCTCTATTAGATTTTTCACACTATCCATTGTTGCCACACCAGAAGCGTACGAAATGACTGTTCCGACAGCCCCCGTTCCATCGCCATACAACATACGACTAAGATTAAATTTGGATGCGGTCAACAATCCTTCCATCTCTGCATTCAATAAATCTATGAACGCTCCGCTATTGTTGCTACTTGCCCTAATTGCTTTGTCGCTAATTTCAATTGTTCCATAGAGATTTTTTAATGTAGTCTTGAACTGAACATAATTGTTTTCATTGGCCGTAGGTAGTTTGCCAGTTTCACTACCTGCTCCAACTCCACCATTCAGTCCAACTGGTGCTACTTTGATAATTTGTCTGCCATAGACATCTGATGAAGATTGTTTGATCTTTGCAAACAGAGGATTTGTTTTCGTATTCAATTGATTGCAAGCAGCAACCAAATACGCATCTTTCAAAGCGCTTTGCGCTGTAGTTAAATCTATCATTTTTTCTCCTATTTATTTTTGTTTTATAATCGATTTTGCCAATCGTCCAGCCTCTTGAATCGTGCTTGGCCGATTGGGTGGAGAAAGCGGAATCGAATTCGAGCCAGCATCAATGCGTATTGGTGAATTCTGAGGTATTTTACTCAAATAGTCTTTGATGATTTTATCCTTAATTTCACTATTGGAATAAATATAGTTGTTCAAAAATTCATCATCTGAAACATAATCTTGCGCTCGTTTGTAATTATTTGTGATGATCTTCATAACTTCATCTTCAAAGTTTAAATTTTCATCTTGAATTAAGCTTTCTTTCAGCGCGCTACTGAAAGGTTTAATTATATCAAATTTTGTTGCAAACTCGTCCACTCTCTTTTCAATTTCAAGTCGCTTGCTGGCATCTTTCTCTCGTGCAGTATTTTCGCTCTCCAAAGTTGCCAACCTTTGACTCCTTTTGGTAAATTCTGCCTCGAGACTATTGTATGCCTTCAATAAACTCTCCGCGTCTTTGAATTTTCCAAAATTTTCATTGGAGCCTAAACTATTTTCTTGTTTTGGTTGTTCCAAATCTTCCATCCTATTCTCCTTTTTGTTCAAAATTTTCTTCTTTTTCAGAAATTTTCAATAATTTTTTATGTTCTTCAATGTGTTTTAACAATTTTTCAATTATTTTTTGACCATTTATTTTTTTCTTTATCTCTCCACCCAATATGTAAGCGGTGTGTTCATCAATATGTATTTTATGATCATCAATAGGAAATATTTTTAATTCCTGATTATTTGATATAGTGATATTTTCTTCTTTCGCTCGATTGATCTGAAGTGAATTGATATCTACCGCATTTTCCCACATCCCGAAACCCAATAAGTCGAGGCATCTCTTTCGTGTACTTTGAGAAAATTTTCCATCTTCATCATACATCAATCCCTCCTTAATCAGATCTAATAGCATCGTACGTTTTTGACCTAAACTATCCATTGTGTCTGTGGATGCATCAAATACGACATCGTCACTACATATCTCATTTTGGTCCCAATAATACATCTGTACATCACCTGTCTCACCAGTAATTTTCAATAGACGCGGAACTACAGCAAACTGCTTATACAATCTCAATATAAATTTTGCCAAAATTTTCACTGCCAATTTCGTAGAGTCGATCGCGGTGGCTAGACGCGTCATATCTTGCTCTGCCAACAATTCCAGTGCCACACCTGACATATTTGTATAATTAGCATAACTATCTGTCATCATATCACTGACTCCTGACACGGTTTTGAATTCGGATAATAATCGTTCCTCCTCTTCGTCAAAGTTGAGATTGATATTAGGATTTTGCATAATTTCAGGGATTTTACTGCCCTGCCTATATACAAGTACCTTACCTGGAGATAGACCTTCCATCTCCAATGCATCGGTATCAATACTGCCGTCTTCCACTGCAAGCACATTCATTACTGATCTATTGAAATATTCGTGTTTGCGATTACGTACAGCATTGTAGGCTCGTTGCAAAGGAATTAACCTATCTACCACGCTTACGCCAAAGAAACTGCCCGGTATATAGTTTGATATCTGTTTCACAAATGGAAAAGTTCGATTGTTCAGTTCATCATTAATATAAGGCAGATCACCATCAAACAGCAGTTTGTCTCCCGCTACAATAGTAAGCCTACCGAGCGGAAAATCTTTTGTTGGTCTAATATAGCGCTCTATCACTACACAATGATTTGTCAATTCAATATTTGCTACTTTATTTATGTGCGCATTATATCCCAGTCCACCTAGATTATTAGATAAACTATCCAGAGTGAATGCATATACATTCTCGCTCTCTACGTCCACACCCCATTGTGAACGAACCTCGTCAATCTCGACCGCACGTGCGTGTATGATGCTCTTCACATCTTCCATTCTTTCACAAGCGAGGTTGTCTGGAAATATTTCAAATGGTGATACCACCTCTACTTGCACATCTCCCTCTCTTATTGCATTGCCCAACTCATCAGTAGCCACCATCCTTCCCGTATTCGTGTTCCATACTATTTTATAAAAGGCTGTTCCACAAATTTCACTCCAAGTGGTAGCAGTTTTTTCTAAATCGGTCAAATTTAACCTATTGGCAACCGAGTTTAAAATCTCTTTGCTAAGTTTTGCACTTTCAATATCCGATTCATCCGTACTAGCTGGTACTACCGTAACGCTAGGTGTATTGCTAGATATTTTTGATATACGTGTTTCAACTATAGGCGCGATATGATTAAATACTTCTTTTTCTTGCCAAAAATACTCTTTTTCATCCTCTCTTATCGAATTGTTTGATGCTATATAACTATATTGATTACCTATCATAAAATTGATATTCAACTGCCATTGTGCTTCCAAACTCCTACGTGCTTCGCGTCTTTTGATATAATCTTTTCTCACCTCTTCGACTAATTTTTGATTAGTTTTACTCATTGTTTCCTCCCTTTTTATAAAGCGGTTTTAAATTTTTTGGTATGGTAAATTTGCCGATTTCTTTATATAAAGACTTCATACAACTTTCACAAAGATAGACGCTACCATCAAACACAAATTTTTTATTCACTATCGCGTAATCACTAAGATTGTTGCATCCACTCGCGTCACACTTTATTCGAACTTTTGCTTTTTCTACTTTCATTTTCCATCTCCTTCAATTCCTTTAACAAACGTTGCCTTTCATTTTCCAATTCTTCATCTGTCAATCTATCATAATCAAGTTCTTTGTTTTGCTCATCTCTTATTTGCTGAAAAATTATTTTTATTAAATCCGCATTTGGCGGAAGTGATTTTTCATTGACCTTTTTCTTGACCAATTTCATCTCATTTGTTTCGCTATCCAAAACATATTCACAAGTAGTTTCAGTTGTCGCACTTCCTATAATACAAGATTTGAGTGCTTTCAGTGTTGTTTCGTCAATATAATTTGTTTTTATATCACATCGACCTCCTATCTTCTTCGCTTCAACGAGCGTATCAATCTCTCTTTTTCTTTTTGTATTAAACTCAACTCCTCTTTTGGACGTTTGTTCTCTGGGCGCGACATTATATAGTAGCGCAATTCATCCAAACTATGATCATCTACTTTGACAGGGTTGTCACCATTCCCCCATCGATATGCTTTCATCTCTCGAATCATATTCTTGCAAGTATTGAATATGAATAATTTGCTCTCACCTAAACTATTCTTCAAATAGGATTTCACTCTCTGTATACCAGAAAATACATCTTTATTCACATTCGTATTGACAAGTATATTGTAATCATAAAATAGGTCCGCTACGCTTCTAATTGAAGCAAGTGTAGTCTGATTCGCTGCACTGTCAATCAATGCTTCAATCATCCCATTTGAGTTTCTGTGCCAATGCATTTCATCACTGATCCTATGTATTACTTCGCTATGATATCCTATATCTCGTCCGCTTTCATAGTGTTCAGCCACCACATAAACATTTCCATCATAATCTACTGCATACCAATGACACGACAACGGATTTTTCAATCCTGGATCTATTGATAATTTGTCTTGCCATTCGTATGGAATTTGGAAAGGCTCAATCACATTGACGTTTTCATCAAATTCTGGATATACTCTTCCGCCCACATCTAGAAATTCACCAAATTGTCTAGATTTCAATTCCTGTTCGGACAAACTTTGTTTCATTGCATTTTTTGCACTTTCACTAATAAATGGGTTGTCATCCCACTGCATAAATTCGTACCAAATATTTGGATCATTATATTTATTAAGATAAATTTCATCGTAGACAAAGGTCATTCCTTTCAATGGAGTCATCGTAGCGAATATATCTCCATCTTTATCTAGTACACGCATCCTACATTCAGAATAAATGTCATAAGGAGGCTCTTCGTCAAACCATACGTAATCTAGACTCGTCCCTTGAAACTTCTCTCTTCCCTGATCACAACTCTTGAATCCAATTTTGCTAAGAGTACCAAACACATTCTTTATCAATATATAGTCTACGATTCCATTTGCATAATTATCTTTCCTACCGCTCAACATTACTATGTCTTCTATCCAATCTGGGTTAAGGTAATGTAAAATTTTGTTTTGAGCTACATCACGTTGTACTTGAGTTGATAAGCTGACCACCCAGCCCGATGTTGCGCCTTTAATTTCCCTGAATGGATGACATCCTCTTGCAAAATACAAAACTTCCACTGCTCCGCACTCAGTTTTCCCAGACCTATTGCCACCAAACACCCATCTATTTTTCTTCTCTGATTGGTGAAATAGAAGTTGTTTTTTATGAATTTTTTCACCTGTGTTATATTGATTAAGTTTGTTTTTTTCTTTCCTTTTTCTTTGAATACTTTCTATTTTTAAAATTTTTTCAATCAATTCCATTTTCACGATAATTTACACTAAAACTCGCTCATATTAGCCTAAAGTTGTCAAAATATTTCTTAATTTTTATGATAAAATCAAAATATGATTTTATTATTGATTATATTATTTTCATTGGAAAATTCTCTTTTGTATGTCTCAGCAAGCACATTTGACACATATTATGCACGCATAATGTATGATGATGTCTATCTTTATAAGTCACCAATCGAAGTCAACGAATATGCTAACATATATTTTTCTCTGCCCCGTACATATTTTGTAGAGCTTATTGAAAGTAGCAATAGTACATTTTATAAAGTAAATTATTTGTCCTTTACTGGATATGTGAAGAAAGATGCCGTTCAAACAATTGTAGGTAAACCTATGACACCATATTTGGAAAATCAAAATTTTCGTGTATATTCTGAGCAAAGCAGAGATATGAGAAGCGAACCCACTACTACTAGCGGAACTTCAACTCAAGTGGTATACATTCCTCTGTATTCGAGAAATCTTACATATTACGGCACGATTCAAGGTGAAGAACTCGTAGACGGACGTACAAATCTTTGGTATTATTGCAAATATTCTGCCGATCAAGATTATTATGGCTATGTATATAGTGATTTCTGTGACGAATTTGATCCGAATGCTATACCGCTCAATCACGAAGAAGTGAGTTATACTTCCGAACCTAATTTTGATATCACAGAAGAGATCACTTCACTTCCTGTAGAAAACAAAACAACAGCGATAGTGATTGCTATTCTTACTATCCCTGCGATCATTTTCGTATTTATGATATTAAAAGGCGGAAAATTATTTAATAAAGAAATCAAAAAGCAAACCAAAGAGATTCAAGATTATTAATTTATGTTTAAATTAGAAAATCAAGTAGATAAAGATTCAGTAATAAAAATTTAACTATAAAATGATAAAAGAATTATAACTTAAAAACTCAAATAAATTTGCTACATAATATTTTATAAACTCAAAGCCTTCATTTTAAATGACAAACGTCTTTCCTTAACCTCCTGTCTAATATCAGCTATCCAAACTTCAGAGTCTAAAATGCG
Organism: uncultured Clostridia bacterium; assembly: GCA_944377305.1. Lineage (GTDB taxonomy): Bacteria > Bacillota > Clostridia > Christensenellales > UBA1242 > Onthoplasma. Next base: position 74,484 of record CALWEL010000003.1, on the reverse strand, counting down.
TACTAACTTTTCAATATATTTTGATTTATTCAACGCTTCTGTCATATTATAAAAAGCACGCTCAATATGTCTGAATGCTGTACGCTCCTTCAAATCTAAAATGCCACAAAGTTCAGACATTGATATTGAATAATTCATTTTTACATAAAGTATTTTTTTATCTTCAACTTTTAAAGATTTTATTGCATTGTCTACTATAACTTTTAAGTTAATCAGTTGATTTTTTCGTTCAATCAAGTCTATAATATTATTACATACATCCAAAGAACCATAATCTGATGTACTTGGTCCAAAATAAAATGCGTAATTGTTGATATATCTATCTATTGCATTGCATCTTTTAGCCAACATTCGATAGATTTTAACAATCGCTTCACTATCATAAATATCAATCATTATATCCACCCCTAACAAAAAGAAGTATATCCTACAATTTGTCGAAAAGTCAAGCATATACGCCACTTTTTTACAAAAAACAGCATTAAATTGACGGAATTTTCGATAAAATAAGTCAAATTAATCGAACGTATGTTTTATTTTGTAAATAAATACTGCTCTTAATAATAAAAAAAGACTCGCTATAAGGCGGTCTTATCTTCGGCTATGGCTAATTTTATTATAGATACTTCATAAGCTATTTTTACTACTGGAATATCCTCTCCATCATAATGTTTGTTGTATTCTCTGCTCTGAATACGTCCTTCAAGCTCTAATTTTGTACCTACAGGTAATTTATTTGTAAATTGAGCATTTCTTCCCCACGCAATACACGGAATATAATCAGATTTGTCATAATTTCTATTCACCGCAAGAAGAATATCGCATATCTCACGCGAAAATGGTGTCGTCCTATAGATAGGTGATTTGCATATATATCCGCTCAATTCTATAACATTTGAATTTGCGTCGTTATCCCATTCGCACAGTTCTCTACAGAATACCGATAATATCAATTTACTTTTGCCCTGATCTAGCTTGTTATAGCTTCTAAATTGTCCTCGCAAGGCTATTTTATCTCCTATTTCTAATTGATTTTCAGCAATTAATTTGGATGAAATGGTAATCGGAAGTATGTCATTTTGTCCACTTAATCTCGGCACAATCAGATTGAATGAATAAAAATCTTCATCCAAAACTGTATGATTATATTTCGGTATATCCGCCACCTCACCTTGCAAGTAAACTTTGTTGTTGTTCAACATTTCATAACTCATTTGTTTTCTCCTTTAATTTTTAATTTGTACACCTTGGATATTGATAAAAAAATTATCATAATATATCAATTCTCCTACAGGTACGACTTGTGTATCCTTAATTTTATAATATTCTAAAACCATTTTCAAGCCTTCGATTATGTTGTCTGAGTTGTTATGGAATAGGACAATACTTCCGTTTTCTGACTGTGATATCACTCTACTAGCTATCTCACTCGCACTAAGCCCTTTCCAATCCAAGCTGTCTACACTCCATTCAATACAACTAATATCAAGACTATTACATACTTCAATCAATTCATTGCTATAGTATCCATAAGGTGGTCTAAACAATTTGGGTCTATATCCGGTCAAATCTTGTATAAGCTGAATATTGGTTTCCAATTCCTCTCTGATTTCTGACTTCGTTAGTTTTGTCATATCTGGATGAGTGTTAGAGTGAAGTCCTATCTCAAACCCATTATTGTAGATTTCCTTCACCATTTCAGGATATTTTTCTACCCAAAAGCCCACTAGAAAAAAAGTCGCTTTGATTCCATACGAATCGCATATTGAAATGATCTCTCTAGTCTTGTCCGCGCCCCAAGCCGCGTCAAAAGATATGGCGACTTTATTTTCATCCGTTTGTACTGAATAAATGGGCAATTTCCTTTCCCCTCCAAAATAGGTAGCTCCTACTTCTATTCCAACATAATTAAGCGAAAAAGCGGAAAGAAATACTAGAATACCTACAACTATTAATAAAGTCGTTTTTTTCATAAAGATTACTTTCATAGATATCTACCGTCCTATCCTAACACTATTAATGAGATAAACAAAGTTAATATGATAGTTTAATAGATATTATTTTGTTTAAAAAAAAGAAATAAGGTGATATAATGTCGAAAACCTTATTTCTTCTTCCTCTTAGCACCGCAATATGGACAAGCACTTTTATCGCTTGGGATCATTCCTCCGCAATATTCGCAAAACGTTTCTTCTTCTTTTATTTTCTCGTTTTTTGGTGAAAAGTCTTTAGCAGTGTTTGTACTGAATATATTCTTATTAGAATTTTTGTGTTTACGCACCACAATCACTATTGTGCTTGCTATAATTACTATCACCGCCAAAGCAAAAATTATGGAGAACATAGTGTCAGGAAATTCAATTCCGTCATCAAATACATCATCCATATCATAATCAAAATCTAAAAATAAACTTAAAATACCTAACAATCTAATCATATATACTCTAAACATATATTACGTAAAAATTGTCATATTGTCAAATATTTTAGATTATTTTGATTATTTAAGATAAATAAATGTCTATTTCATTAAGTATGCTATAAGCTTTTTTTGATATGCGCAAGTGCGTTTTTTTCTAATCTACTTACTTGTGCTTGTGATATTCCTACACTATCACTCACTTCCATTTGTGTTTTGCCAATAAAATACCTCAAATTTAAAATTTCGCGTTCACGATCATCCAATTGTTTGATTGCATCAAGCAAATCAGTGTGATCTATCCACTTTTCGACTGAATGCTCAGTGTCGGCAATATGTTCATCCAAGCGCATTTCTTCATCCCCTTCGTTGAAGAAAGATTCATCTAGTGAGAGCGGAGTTGATATTGCGTCTATCGCATCGTAGACTTCTCTTATCGTTATATTTAGATCATTTGCGACTTCCTCTAGACCCACTTCATCCGATCTACCCGTTTGCAATTTTTCCTTGCTCTTAAGTACCATATATGCGGTATCTCTAATGCTTCTGCTCACCCTCATTACGCTTGAATCACGCAAAAATCGCTTGATCTCGCCTATAATCATAGGTACGGCATAGGTGGAAAACTGAACATTTAATGAGATATCAAAATTATCAATTGCCTTCAACAATCCCACACATCCAACTTGAAAAATATCATCCATATTTTCCTTGCAGGATACAAATCTCTGCGCCACAGACAAAACAAGACGCATATTGCAATAGATGTAATAATCTTTTGCCTGTTCGTCTCCCGCCTTAATTTTTTTCAATATTTGTTCGCTCTCTTCACGCGTAATTTTGGGCAAAGTGCTAGTATCTATTCCACAAATATAAACTCGTCTTGCCATATTCACCTCGATTATATTGTGTCTTATTCAAATATTTTTATCCCAAAACTAAGAAATTTGCTAAAAAATCTTATTAATCGACACAAATATTGAAACATTACAAATTTTTTTTCATAGAAGAAAAATATTTTTAATGTATACTTCAAGTATGACAATTTATATAGAAAGTTTTTTACTACAAAATGTTTTGATCAATTTTTGCTTATTACGGTTAGTCGTAATTACTTTGAAATCAAAAACAAATTTTTTTAGACTGATCAGCGCCTCAATTGTGGGTGCAGGTTTTAGTGTGATCTCTGCTATCTTTTTGTCCAATCAAATTATATTAAATTTTCTAAAATTTGCCTGTGCCATTATCACACTAGTCATAGCGCTCAAACAGAGCAAAAAACAATTTATATTCAGTATCATTCTATTGTTCTTATATACTTACGCTTTGGGTGGAGCGATAATGAATCTGACTAGCACAAATTATTATACTTCGTTCGGAATCATTAGCGCGAGCAAATTTTCATTGGAACTAATTACAACACTTGCAATAGTTGTCACTTATATCTATGAATTTATTGCAAAATATATAAAATTTAAACTCAAAACGAATAATTTAATTTACCCAATCACTCTATATTCAAAAGAGAAAAAAATCGATCTCCAAGCATATCTTGACACGGGAAATTTTTTGAATATCAATGGCGAACCCGTGATAATTGTCGATTTGAAATCATATTTGAAACTCTCTAATAAAAATTTGATTGACTTCTATCTATCAAAAAATGACGAGATAGTCGCAAATACAGTCAACGGTAGCAACAATTTGAAACTATTCAAGATTGACAAAATTGAAATCAAGATCAATAAGGAAAGAAAAACTTATTTCAACCAATACATAGCGGTCAGCCCAAATAAATTTAAGGATTTGAACTATCAAGCCTTATTATCCCCACTCAATTTATAAAGGAGAATATATGAAATTATTTAGAATTATCAAAAATTTCTTCACTCGTTTATTTAGACACGATTTTTTAAATGTCGAAAGCATTGTGAACTATATCTTCAGTTCTGAGAGTTTGCCCGAGCCTCTAGATAGCGAACGCGAATCCGAACTCGTGATGGCATTTCAAGAGCATAATGACATTAGTGCAAAATCTGAATTGATTGAGCATAACCTTCGTCTCGTGATGTATATTGCAAAGAGATTTGAAAACAAAAAATTGGATATGCAAGATTTGGTTTCTGTAGGTTCCATAGGACTGATCAAAGCAGTGGATAGTTATAAGCCGGACAAAAATATTAAACTCGCCACTTATGCGAGTCGTTGTATTGAAAACGAAATTTTGATGTATCTAAGGAAAGCAAATAAAAGTATCAATGACCTAAGCCTAGATGATACTCTTTCCAGTGACGATGAGGGGAATAATTTAACTTTAGGAGAGATTATCCCTGATAGCAAGATTGCCTACGACGAAATTGAATTGAAAGATCAAAAATCTTATTTAATTCAATCAATCAGCAAACTCAATGATAGAGAAAAATTAATAATGAGTATGCGTTACGGACTGAATGGTCACAAGGAACTGACGCAAAAAGAAGTCGCCGATTATATGAACATCTCGCAGAGTTATATCTCCAGACTAGAAAAAAAAATCCTACATAAATTAAAACGCGAAATGCAAAAAAATATGTGACATTCAACAAAATCTCTTGTATTTCATTAATCACATATTTTAATTCAATTTTAAATAAAATCTCTATCGTTTATCAAATAAATTCAAACGAATAAGGTGAAAATATATCTAGATAATCTAATACAAATTGTTTTGCATTAGTTATTAATTTCATTACTCATTACCAATCTTGCTATTAACTCTCATATATTTATCAACTTTAAAATGTTTTAATTGCTCGATTCAATTCAATTTCAACTTTTTCCAATAATACATCCATAAAAGATGATCCCATTTTATTCATTACTGAAAAGATTTCTGCCAACATTTCATTTCCGCCCAATTTTTCAATAATTTTAAATATTCTTCGCTTATTCGATTCGTTTACAGAATTCTTATTATCTTTCTCTGACATCATTTCCAACATTAAATAAACGGATAAAAGTGTTGCATATTTTGAAATTTTTTGCGAAGAATTTATGAAATTAAAGATTTTATTTCCATCTTCATTATTGTTTTGAAACGCATAGCGCGCAATTTCAATAGTATTCATCTTTGATATGTTCATTTTTGATCCATCGTCAAATTCAAATATATGTTCAAGTTCTTCACTATTGTCAAAATCACCAGCCACTCCACGCGTAATAATACGTTTTATTAATCTATCTTTCATAATACTCTCCTCGTTCAACACCACTTAAACTAGTATTTGAGTTTTCAACTTCCTCCAATCTATTTTCAAGATATTCGACAAGACATTTTTGATTCTTTGCTTTTCTAAAATAATTTATCATTAAATCAATATCTGATTTAGATAAATGCAAATTATCAAATTCTTTATTTAAATTTTCAATATTTATATAAAAATCAAATGCTATATCTTCGCCTACAATATCTGCCAATCTATAAATTTCACTATTAGCGTCTGACCAACTCATAACTTTTAAATAATCTAAAATTCCTAAAATTTTGCTCTTATCATTATTGTAAGTTTCCTTATATGATTTTATCAATGAACGAACATAAAGGTTAAGAATATCCTCAAAATACAAATTTGACATTTGATATCCTGAATATTGTAAATCTTGCGAAATATCTTCATAACGTTGCAAAGTATTTTTAATAATGCTTATAATCTTTTTTGCTCGATCTTTAGGTATTAGATTGCTATCTTCCGCTATATTAATTTGCTTCAGGACTTCATAAGGTGACATAATCTACTCCTATAAATATTATAAATATAATTATACCATAATATAAAAATATGTCAATACAAAGAACAATTTAAAAGAAATTTATATACTCTCAACAAGTTTAAAAAATAAAATTATGTCTCTCAATTTGATAAATTTTCAATCATTGGATACTAAAACAAATGCTAATTCGTTATTTGCTATAGAAACTAACAAATATATTAATTTTCTTTTCATCATATAAGAGATATCATAATAAATTGGTACAACTTTATCATTATTCACTTTGTACTAGACTGAGCTATCATATCTATCAACAAAATTTTTTTCATCTAATTTGGTATAGCAATTGAGAGATTTTATTGATCTTTGAACTCGTCATAACCTTTGAGTTTTTCGTCATATTTTCCTTTTCAAAATGCAATACAAGATCTTTAGATTTATGAATATTTCTTTGATCATATCTAATTTCTTTTATATAGCTCGCCTAAATTGCTCATTGCTTTCCGATTTTATGAATACAAAAAAAGCCAGTGGGTTAGACTGACTTCTTTCAATATTTATATCTAATAAGGCACTCGTTTTTTATCTTTATTTTATTTAAGAGTGTTCATTCACTCTACACTCAATGATAATCTATTGATTATCAAAGTCGACTTTAAAGAATTGCTCTTTAAAAGGAGGTGATCCAGCCGCACCTTCCGATACGGCTACCTTGTTACGACTTCACCCCAGTCACCAGTTTTACCTTCGGCAGCTGCCTCCCTTGCGGGTTAGCCCACTGACTTCGGGTACCCCCGGCTCCCATGGCGTGACGGGCAGTGTGTACAAGACCCGGGAACGCATTCACCCCGACATGCTGATTCGGGATTACTAGCAACTCCATCTTCGTGAGGGCGGGTTGCAGCCCTCAGTCTGAACTGAGCCCATCTTTTTGAGATTTGCTCCACCTTACGGTATTGCGTCTCTTTGTAATGAGCATTGTAGCACGTCTGTAGCCCTAGGCGTAAGAGGCATGATGATTTGACGTCATCCCCACCTTCCTCCGTATTATCTACGGCAGTTTCGTTAGAGTTCTCAACTAAATGTTAGCAACTAACGACAGGGGTTGCGCTCGTTGCGGGACTTAACCCAACATCTCACGACACGAGCTGACGACAACCATGCACCATCTGTATGGATGTTATATTGCTATAACTTCACTGCTTTCACAGCTATGCATCCTATGTCAAGCCTAGGTAAGGTTTTTCGCGTTGCGTCGAATTAAACAACATGCTCCGCTGCTTGTGCGGGTCCCCGTCAATTCCTTTGAGTTTTAAACTTGCGTTCGTACTCCCCAGGCGGTATACTTAACGCGTTTGCTACGACTCTGACTTTGTCGATAAAGCCATAGTCTAGTATACATCGTTTAGGGCGTGGACTACCAGGGTATCTAATCCTGTTTGCTCCCCACGCTTTCGTGCCTCAGCGTCAGTTACGTCCCAGTTGACCGCCTTCGCCTCCGGTCTTCTTACTAATATCTACGCATTCTACCGCTACACTAGTAATTCCGTCAACCTCTTCCGCACTCTAGCCTCCCAGTATCTGATGCAGTTCTATGGTTAAGCCACAGGATTTCACATCAGACTTAAAAGACCGCCTACGCACCCTTTACGCCCAGTCATTCCGGACAACGCTTGCTTCCTACGTCTTACCGCGGCTGCTGGCACGTAGTTTGCCGAAGCTTTCTATTAGAGTACCGTCACTATCTTCTTCCTCTAATACAGAAGTTTACAATCCAAGGACCTTCATCCTTCACGCGGCGTTGCTGGGTCAGAGTTGCCTCCATTGCCCAATATTCCTAACTGCTGCCTCCCGTAGGAGTCTGGACCGTATCTCAGTTCCAGTGTGGCCGATCATCCTCTCAGATCGGCTAAGCATCATCGTCTTGGTAGGCCATTACCCCACCAACTAACTAATGCTACGCAAGCTCATCTCTATTCGATAAATCTTTCACCCCTAGTACTTATGTACTTGTGGTCCTATGCGGTATTAGCAGTCGTTTCCAACTGTTGTCCCCCAGATAGAGGTAGATTACTCACGCGTTACTCACCCGTCCGCCACTAAGGGTAAGCATTGCACTAAACACCTCGTATAGAAATGCTTAGTGCAACACTTAACCTCCGTTCGACTTGCATGTTTTAAGCACGCCGCCAGCGTTTGTCCTGAGCCAGGATCAAACTCTACAAAAATTTACTCGTTTTTCCTTGTTTAAAATTGAAAATTTTAAACTGCGCCTAACACTCGAAATTTTTGTTTCCCCTTCGAAACATTCGTTTCGCGGGGACCCCATGTTATCAATTAACATATCGAGTATTAGAAACAAGTTTTTTTATGAATTACCTTGCTCATTCGCTTGGCTAATTTCGTTGTCTAAAAAACTTGGAATTGATAAGAATTTTGTTCATTGAACATTGCCTATAAGTAATTGCTTACTTATTTCTTACCATTGTACCTATTAAGATATAAATTGTCCTAACGAACCTATTGGTTCGGCACCCTGCTTATGCTGAATGCAATATAAAGATAACATATATCAAAAACTTTGTCAACAGTTTTTTCAAAAAAAATTTAAAAAATTTAAAACTTTTTTTATTTTTCTTATATATTTTACGAAAATTTAGCCTTTTTGGTGTAATTTGACCATAAAATATGCCTTTTTGAACTCAAATGAGCGCATTATTTAGCAAAATATCATAAATTTTCCAGATTTTTTCTTGATAATTTTTGATAGTTTGAAAAAAACTAATCAAAATGAACTCGTTTTATACCGACTTTATCAAATACAAATCTATAAGAAATGGTAATTTCAAAGTAAAAAATGCCTATTGGCATTTTCATATTATATTATTATTCATAATCTATGTGGTCGGAATCTGATCTAATAATATTCCATTGTTTTCCAATATTTCTAATAGACTACTAAAATCTGCTAATTTTAAATTTTTCACTTGTTTATATTCAGGTGTTTCTATATCTCCCACATTAATATATTTATCTTTAATACCAGTACCATCATCCAAAATTCCTCCTGTAGCTGAGTAATATCTATCCGATGGTTCAATCAACTCTGCATTTATAAGTTCATCCATTGTTGCCTCTTCAAGAGCCAATGACAAAGCGTTTGGCAAATTTGTAATCATCTCGTCAGGATCAATTAAAGACAATGCTCCCAATTCCAATTCTTCACTAGCGAATACGTCAGATAACTTCAAATATTTTATGCTTTCAGCCAATTCATTAATTCTGAAGTCCGCAATTGTGTCCATTAATTTGCCAACTTCATTGCCATCTTTATCTTCATAGAGTCCATTGCTATCTTGATCTGTAAAACTTAAAAGTTGTGCTACCGTCAATTCATCAATTGCCTGCTCCAATTCGCCAATTGGAGTTTCATCTGGAATATATGCAAAGAAAGTTGGCAACTTGATATGATATTCGTCTCTCAATTCTCCAACTGTGATGTTGGAATTCATATTTGAACTGATTGAGCCTATCGCATCACTCAATGGAATATAACGTATTGCTACCTCTACTTGATTTGACGAAAGCGAAAATTCTTGACCTTTAATGATAACCTTAGAAATTGCTAAATCAATCGTGTATTCAAACTTTACTTCTTCATTATAATCTATATCCTCATATAGTTTTCCATCTGCCAAATTGAAATAGTAAGTATTGGTCTCATTTAATATACTTTCTATTTCAGATAAATCCAACACGTTTTTTAATTCTTCTGCACTGATATTTGATAGTTTATTTTGAAGTGCGTCCACAAGTTTTGGTAAAGGAACATCTTTCAAATCAGTTATATTTATGCCCACTATCTCGTCTTTGATCTCTATATCAAAATCTGATTGCAAATCATTCAGAGTATAACTATCAATATTTTGTGACAAATTGATTGCGTGCGTGACAAATTTATTCAATGTCAGATTGTTCAAATCATCATTGCCTAAATCTAACTCGGTGTGAAATTTGTCATTTATCCAGTTTGGTGACGCTTTATAATAAAATAATGCCACGATTCCCGCTATCGCCGCTATGCCAAATAGCAAGCCTATCAGCGCACCAAAGAAAAACGAACCAATTGATCCATTTCTGGACTTTCTTTCAATTTTCCCTATTTGTCTACTCATATTTACCCCGTTTATAGTATTATGGCATAAATTACATTAAAAATAAAACGATTTCTTATGAATTTTTAAAAATATTGATGAATTTTGTTGTTTTAAGTATCAATTGACACTCAAAAATTGTTGTGATTGATTATATGATTATTTTGCTGTGAAGTCTATTTTTTAATATAAAAGGCGGAAGTGCGTTTTCAACGCCAACCGCCCATTCGGGCGGTTCAAACACTCTGCCGAGTGTTTATTTCCGCCACCCCTTCCCTGTCAATTTAAACAAAAAAATAAATTATTGCCAAGCAAACAATGAACAATATTAATTCAGCAAAAGTGAATTATTAAGAGGCTTATAAAACTCCTCTAATATCTTCGGAAAATATTTTCTTAAAGGCACATCCTGTTTTTCATATTCTTTCAATGCCTGTAAAACTGCGCGTGTGTGGATAAATCCTATATCCTCCTCTTGCTTTATTAGAGTCTCTTCATATTCCTCACCATAGAGATTATTTGAATATAAAATTGTCGTACAACGAATAATTTGTTCATTGACATAAGTTGATATGGATCCATAGGCTAAATTTCGCATTTTTTCTTTCACTTCATCGGGGAGTGGAGGCATACGCCTAGCATCGAAATACTTGTCAGTGAGCGGATTGATCAATGGATGAGAAAATTCGTGTTGAATAAGGTCTAAATTTTTTTGTGACAGAAAGTATGGCTCCAGTTTGTTTTCAGAAAATTTTGCACCCAAATTGCAAATACTCTGATCGCCATTTTCCACTGCATAATTGCAGTGTGTTTGAAGAGGCATAAGGTTTATAATATAATCACGTTCCAATTTTTCTTTGTAAAAATTATCCATATAATCAAGCAAATTTTCATCTACTTTGCTCTTCGTGTCTTCAATCCATTTTTGATACACCCGTGTATGTTTTTTATAAAATTCATCATACTTGGAGTCGATTGTAAAATTTCTAATTTCTTTTATGAATTCAAGGACTTTAGGACTCCTACCTAAACGAGTTTCAAAAGGATATTTCAACAACTCATTGATACTAAAATCAGAGTTTAATTGCCACATTAACGCAATAGGTGCATCATAATTAAAACTCAATTCGTGGATAATTTCAGTTAATAGTTTCACAGCCCTATGATTTTTGTACTGTGAAAAATAATTCTTCACATCCACAGCATAATCAAACTCGGTTGGCACCCTTAATTTCGGAATGCGGTCAAAATAATCTGTCAATGTGAGCATTATCTCCATAATCTCGGTACGTTTGTCTAAAGTATATTTGATTTTCATATTGTTATTATATCTCCTAATAATTTTAATGTCTTAAACGTTAAATTTGTAGAATTTGAAACTAAATTCAATTAAACTAATATTTTCATAAAATTACAATCGTGCAACCGGAATTTAACAAATACAAATCTCTATCCGCAAGTAAATCTGGGCAATAATTTATAGCGATTTTTCTAACCACATTGTTTGGTGTCCATCTATCGCAACAAGTGTAATCCTCAATTTTTCCTCTACGCTTCAATTCTTCACATTTTTTTAGGAAATTTACTTTGATCGCTCCGCCAACTCCGTGACTGCCATATCCGTGAATGACTTTCATTACCTTGTATCCGCCTCTTTTATAACTCTCTACTTCTAACAAAAATTGAGCGATTGCCTCACTAACTGTCTGCCTATCAGATTTGATATCAATAGTAATTAGTTCCATATTGTAATTATTATATATGAAATTCACAAATATTGCAAATCAATTAGGACTTAATTGAATACAAAATGTAAGATTTTAAATTAATATAATCTTCTTAATTTAAAAGCTATTCCCTTCCTGAATAATTGAGTGAATCGTTAGCGGGCAAGTTTTGATTGGCATAAATTTTACAACTCAGTTCTATTTGGGCAAAATTTTATCTCCAAACTAATAATGTGGTATATTATTACTTCAAAATCTCAGCTTGCAATCTTTCCATAATATGTGGAAAATGTCTTTCGCAAAACCCATAAATACCTGTTTCTTTTTTGTCCAAAATGCCTAATTCGATAATCATATTAGAGATATATTCGTCAATCATTTTATTATATTCTTCTGTGTCGCAAAAATAATGTAGTTTGATTTTCGATTGGCTATTTAGTTCTTGTATGTAATTATATACATTATTAACCTTTTTGCAATTCAAGATTTTGACAGGACTCTCGCTTACAAGTTCACCACTGAATGTAGTCTTGCCTGCTACGAATGTTGAGGGATCTACTTCGTAAATATAGCATACGGCATTATCAAATATTCTTTTGAGGGCACCTTTGTAAGCCTCGTAGAAGAATGGTATATTATCTTTTATGCCATAAATCCCATCGAAACCGCCCGCCATTTCCTTTCCGCCAAAAAATAAAGAAAATTCCAAACTTGGTGTAGCATATACATAAGATTTTCCGTGCGTTGAAATACGAGGTTCTATGATTTTCAGATTTGGAATAGTTGATGTGTGATATAACTTCATCTTTTTCATATAATTTGATTATAACACAAAATTACAAATTTATATCAATATTTTAAATAAAATTCAAATAAAAAATAGATAACTTGAAGTTCATATCATCAATTTCTCTTGTTGTACTTCTAAGATAAAATACCAAAACTCAATATTGTGTTATTCTCTATTGATAATGAAATGATATATCTCATTTCATCGGCAATGTTCCTAATTTAGATGTAAGTATCATCAAATAATTTGAAAAAATATTATTTTTTTATTTTCTAAAATAATAAAAAGGAACTTCATCATTTAGCAAAGTCCCTTTACTTTTTTTCCTCAAAACTTATTAACTTTATGCTGTTTGCTTTTTCTCTTTGAGTTTCGGTTTGGCTTTGATGATTTTTGCTTTTGCGTTCTTGTTAATAAAATCAGCAGTTATGACAATTCGTTCAATATTGTCTTCAAAATGATAACTATACATAACATCAAGCATACGCTCTTCAAGAATAGTCCTCAATCCTCTAGCACCGGTCTTCAGTTCTATAGCTTTCTTGGCTACAGCAGTAATTGCCTCAGGCTCGAAAGACAAATCAATTCCGTCCATTTTGAACATTTGAATATATTGTTTCGTGATGGCATTCTTTGGTTCTACCAAAATTCGCTCCAACGCTTTTTCATCTAGACTGTCAAGACAAGCAACGATAGGAAGCCTACCAACAAATTCTGGAATCATACCATATTTTATCAAATCTTGTGGTTGAATATTTTCGAATTTGTTTAAAGATTCTTCCATCTCTTTTTTCTTGACACTAGCTCCAAAGCCTAAAGAAGATGCACCATTTCGTTCACTGATTATTTTATCAAGTCCAACAAACGCACCGCCACAAATAAACAAAATATTGGTCGTATCAATTTTAATATTTTCTTGTTGCGGATGTTTTCTTCCGCCCTGTGGTGGAACGGAAGCAATCGTTCCTTCCAAAATTTTCAATAAAGCCTGTTGCACTCCTTCCCCGCTCACATCGCGTGTGATGGATACATTTTGAGTCTTTCTTGCAATTTTATCTATCTCATCAATATAGATTATGCCACGCTGTGCCTTTTCAATGTCGTAATCAGCATTTTGAATAAGTTTCAACAAAATATTTTCAACATCGTCACCAACATAACCCGCTTCTGTCAGCGCCGTGGCATCGCTTGAAGCAAACGGCACTTTCAGCGTCTTGGCAAGCGTTTTTGCAAGCAAAGTTTTCCCGCTTCCTGTAGGACCAACCAACAACACATTAGATTTTTCCAATTCCACTTCATCTTGCGAATTGTCGCGTTTGATAGTGTTGTAATTTATGCGCTTATAATGATTATATACAGACACGGCAAGGATCTTCTTCACTTCGTCCTGCCCAATAATGAATTCGTCTAACTTTTGCTTGATTTCTTGCGGTTTAATCAGATCTATAAATTCATTTTTTTCGCTCTGTCGTGTGCGGTGATTAAAATCCATAAGATCTTTGCAAATGTTCAAACAATCTTTGCAAATGAAACAATCACCTTCCGGATTGCTAATGATATCCGTCAATTCGCGTGCAGGACGCCCACAGAATGAGCAAATAGTTTCTATCTCTTTCATACTCTCCTTTATTTGCAAAATACAGACGAAAACATCAGTCTGTATCTTTATTTTTAATTTTTTCGTTTATCGTATATCTTGTCCACCAAGCCATATTTCAATGCTTGTTTAGCGTCCAAGAAATTGTCTCTATCCGTATCTTTTGTAATCGTTTCAAGGCTTTTGCCCGTGTTGTCTGCTAAAATTTTGTTCAAACTCTCTCGTGTCTTTTGAATGTGACGGGCGTGAATCTCAATGTCTGATGCTTGACCTTGCGCTCCGCCAAGTGGTTGATGAATCATCACTTCGCTATGAGGAAGACAAATTCGTTTACCCTTCGTACCGCTAGACAAAATCACCGCTGCCATACTTGCTGCCATACCAATGCAAATGGTAGATATATCGCATTTTATATATTGCATAGTGTCATAGATTGCAAGCCCAGCTGTCACACTGCCACCCGGACTATTGATGTACATAAAGATGTCTTTGTCCGGATTTTTGCCTTCCAAATAAAGCAATTGAGCGACAACTGTATTAGCAGTTTGGTCATCAATCTCGCCAGATAGGAAAACGATTCTGTCTTCCAAAAGTCGCGAATAGATATCATAACTGCGCTCAACATTGCCAACCTGATCAATAACCATAGGTATCATAATCTTCTCTCCTTATATTTATTTGAATTGTTTGTAAATTTATTACAGAAAATCAATTTTTATCAAAAATTCTTAATATTAGATAATTTCATTGTTGTTTCTCAAAAATTCTACCAATTTCTTCATAAGAATTTCATTTGCAATATGATTTATCATATCATTATTAACTTGCTTCTTGAATTCTTCCACCGTCTTTCCGGTATTTTTTGCCATTTCTTCGATTTTTTCGTCGATATCTTTTTCTATCAAGTCTAGATGCTCATCTCGAATAAGTTTTTCCAATACCAAACGCCCTTTCACTTGTCTACGCGAATTTGCTTTCACTTCTTCTTTGAATTGATCCATTGTCTTGCCAATATATTTCACATAGTCTTCAAGTTTCAAGCCTTGATATTGCATTTGAGCGTTCAGCCCATTCATTTGACGATCAAACTCTTCATCCACCATCACTTCAGGCACATTCAGCTCGGTATCGTCAATGACTTTGTCTAAAATGTCGTTGTCCAACTCCAATTCATTTCGCTCGTCCGCTTCTTTTTCAAGGCGTGTACGAATACTCTCTTTGTATTTGTCTACCGAGTCAAATTCCGTAGAATTGGAAACAAATTCTTCATTAAGTATTGGCATTACGCGCTCGCGTATATTTTTAATTTCGACTTTAAATGTGGCAGGTTTGCCTGCTAAATCTTTTGCGTGATAATCTTTTGGGAAAGTGACGACCACATCTTTTTTGTCCCCAATATTGAGCCCAACCAATTGATCTTCAAAATTGTCGATAAAAGATTTGCTACCAATCTTTAATTGATAATTGTCCGCCTTGCCACCTTCAAACTGCTTGCCGTCAATATATCCATCAAAGTCTAGCGTAACAAAATCGCCTTCTTTCACCGGCTTTTTCGTTTCGACCAATCGAGAGGCGCGCAACAACTCCTTATTGATTTCTTCTTCAACATCTTTGTCTGTTATCTCTGTCTTTTTCTTTTCAAACTTCAATCCCTTGTATGGAGCGAGTGTGAAATCTGGCACACATACAATAGTCAACAATAGTTCGACTCCAGATTTGTCCAATTTTTTAATATCAAGTTTTGGCGCGTCAACCGGCTTGATATCTTCATTTTCGCGCAAAACTTGCGTATACGCTTTGTAATACACTTCATCTAGCGCTTCGTTTACAAATGCGCCTTCACCATAACTTTTTTCAATAATATTCCTAGGTGCGTGACCTTTCCTGAACCCTGGAATATTGAATTTCCCCTTATTTTTTTCATACGCGGAATTAAGGCTATCCTGCCAATCTTTTTCATCAAGGCTCACTTTTGCCTCATAAATTCCATTTTCTTTCTTCTCTACTTTCAGTACCATACTAATCTCCTTATAAATATAGACTTGTGTATTTTATCATACAATTAAAATTAAATCAATCAAATTAGCACAAAAATTCCTACGATTATGAAAAGTATCGCGCATATGTAGGACACAATATTTATACGCTTTTTTTGCTTGTATAATGTGGAAAATTCAGCATTTATCTCTATAGATTGTTCATCATTCAATTCATTTTCTTTATCCAAAATTTTGTCGATTTCCATTTGCCTTTTGACGATTTTGTCCGTTCTATCTATGGCAAAAAAGACTATGCCAACTGACAAAAAGAAAAAACCAAAAGACTGGCAATACTTATTTTGATTGCCCACAATCAAGAGTATAAATCCTACAAACAAACTCACCAAACAAATGGTGAGTTTTAAGTTAAACTTAAATTTCATAATCAATTAAAATGTCAAGAACAAGAATACAATTATCAAAATAACTGCTATAACATAAGCAATCATAAAGGCAATACTTCTTCTAGACTTGGCAAAATAAAATGCAAATACTGCCGTGATAGCATACGCAATAAATTGTGCAATTGTGCTCATAGCGGATACAACGGTCGAACTAACCCCTACCGCACCCAAAATGTATTGCACGATCAAAGCAATGGCAACGAGCATAATAGCAAGATATGCTAAAAAGTTTACAAAACCCTTACCTTTCATACATCCTCCAATAGTCGTATTATAACATAACTATTCAGTTTTTACAAATAAATTACAAAATTTGTCAAAAATATCAAAAAAATTTGTCAAAATTACACTTTTCTATATGATTTTTTCTATATTTGTATGAAGTTGAATCAATTTTAAATAAATCGTTTGAATCAATCGGATATTTTTTTGATGACATCTAAAAAATAATCGGGCAAACCAATTTCAAATTGGAGCTTTTCTTTGCTGGTCGGGTGAACGAAATTGATTTTATAGGCAAATAACAGTTGACCATTTGTGGCAATGTTTTTGTCTTCACCACCATACAATTTGTCCCCCACGATAGGATGATTGATTGATTTTAGATGGGCGCGTATTTGATGCGTCCTACCTGTCGTCAACTTGCAATTCAATAATGTATAATGATCATACACTGCATCTATACTAAAAATTGTTTTGCTATACTTGCCTTTTTCAGATTTGGTGAGCATCATTTGCTCTCTATTCTTCGGATTTCGAATCAAATATCCCTCTATAACAAAATCTTCTTTTATCCTTCCTTTTATCAATGCTTTGTATTCCCTATTTAGCGTTTTATCCTTTAGTTGTTCGCTCAAAATCTTGTGCGAATTGTCGTTTTTCGCAACTATTATCAATCCCCCTGTGTCTTTGTCTAATCTATGCACAATACCTGGGCGCAACACGCCATTAATCGTAGATAAATTTTTGATATGATACATCAATGCGTTGACAAGAGTGTGCGATTTTGTGCTAGCGCACGGGTGAACCACTAGCCCTGCCTGCTTGTTTATTACCAGCAAATCGTCATCTTCATACACTATATCAAGCGGAATATTTTCAGGCGATGCGTCAATGGTGCTGATTGGTTTTTCATCTATCTCTATCTGATCGGATAGTTTCAATTTATAACCCGATTTTTTCTTTTCATTGTTCACCAAAATTCTTCCTTCATCATTCAATGTTTTCAAATAACTGCGTGAAAAACTCGTGTGCTGCACCAAAAAAATGTCCAATCTAATATCTACACCATCTTCGTTTACTTTAAGAATTGTTTTCATTTTCCTGCCTCAAATTTTTCTTCCCCATAAAAAATAGTATGAATATTGCCATCATCACCGCTCCTACACACAAAAAACTATCCGCAAAATTAAATACAGGGAACGCTTGCCAAAAATCTAGGAATATAAAATCTCTGACATATCCTAAAAATAATCTATCCACCAAATTGCCTATTGCTCCGCCCAAAATGAATCCGAATGAAATGGAATAGAAAATTGAATTTGTCTTCACAAAATAATTGAATATAAATAGCGCGATTATCATAATTATGCTGACGATTATAAGGGCGATTGTATTGTCGCTAAATAGTCCAAAGGCAGCACCTGTATTGCCGTTGTTTGTGGCAATGGAGATTACATTTGGTATCAAATTGAAATATTCGACCTCAAATAAAAAATGTTTGGTAACAAGATCTATTACCAAAACACCAATTATTGAACAAATGATAGTTATCCATTTTTTCATTCTAAATCAATTCATTTCCTTACATTACATATTTTTAAATTTTTAATTATAATATGAACATTAAAATTATATGATCAACTATATTGATTTTATTCAATCAAATAATCATATTATATGCTTAAATGCTATAAATTATTTTTATCAGAATTTTCAGGTCGTAAAATCTTGTGCCCTTCTGGCGTTAGCAAAAATAAATCACCGTGCCAACGCAAAATACTGCCATTGAGACCATATATTGCTCCTGACAAAAAATCTAGGATCCTCATTCTATCCTCATCCGCAATTCCTTCAAGATTTACTGCGACAGACTGTCCTTGCTTTAGATAATCAATGACTTGTTGAATTTCTTTATGAGTCGTAGGTTCGACCATTATTATATTAGATTCTGGTTGAAGCCCAAACGAATTGAAATTAGCTCCAGTAGGAAGAGATGATAAAGAATTTGACTCTCCCGCGATTCGTTCGTGAAGATTAAAATTGGAATATTTGTCATCTTGAACGACAGCTTTCGATTTCTTGTCTTTCTTGTTTTTATCATCAAATCCCAGTCCGCGCATTACCCAATCGAAAAACCCCATATCTCTCCTATGAACCGAAAATTTGTTTTTTCAAAAGATCATATTCTGCATCTGTAGCAATGTTGAACTCTTTGACAACACGTTCATAAATAGCAATCACTTGTTTATTATTCGTTTTTGTCTTCGCTTTTGCTAGCATTTTTTCTGCAACTTTGATAGCACCTTTTCTATCCAGACGATTATCTATTCCTACAATAGTTTCAATCACGTCCATACATTTGTTTTCAAAATCTTCCGTATTAAGTCCTGCCATATTCACCTCTACTTGTATATATTTTAATAAACAGTTATAATTTTGTCAACAATTTCAATAGTTTTAATAATGAATATTCAATGTATGACAAATATTTATCTATTGACAATAAATTGACAGATAACTTTTAAAATATAATTTGATATTTTTTTTATACTAAGAAAAAGAATTCGCAAAATGCGAATCCCTTTTACTCTATTTATTAAGTTCGAACTAATACAATGTTGAATTGCAACTCGTGTTGAATCTCCAGTGAAGAACCAGTAGTTAAAGTAAGCAGAATTGATAATTGACTCTCACTAGGATTTTCTGCGAAATATTGATCTATCATCTGACGATTCAATATTATCACTCCCGTATAATTGTCCTCACTTGATACAATCTCGCTAATATAATTCGTACTATTTTCAACAATTGAAGATACCATTGCTATGTTTTCACTAGTCAACTCTACTAATTCTCCATTGGTATTATATACCATCAAACCATTGTCTAATAAATTCACGGAGATATCACCTATACCTGTCAATGAATTTTCTACAAATGGATATTCTGGAAGTTGGAAGTCCACTCTGAAATCCAATGGCTTACCATTGTAAGTAGCTGAATACTTCAAACTCAATGCTGTAGCAGTTGGATTATTGTTCTTGTATTCTCTTAATCTATCTTTTGTAACAGTGATGTATCTTGTCCTTCCCGCATCTGAAGTAATATCACTATACTCAGTATCCGTTATAGAGCTTAAAATAGCAGAATCGCTAGAATATGGAGTTTTCGTCAATGTTCCGTCAGATGAGTTTTGATACGTAGCAAATTTGCCATATAGATCCAAGACTGAATCCGAATTGGTGTAATTAACTTGGAAGAAATATGATTGAATATTAGTGCCATAATCAACTGTTACAATATTTCCAGTTGGTGAGCAAATCGCATAGTAATTTGTGGTCACTAGATTATATAGACTATCCGAAGATCCACTGAATCGCAATTGACACAAAATGTAATCCGTTCCATTCACATTAATTTTCCCCACATCATCGTCGATAACGCTGACACTATCTGCATTTGTTACCCAATTTGTTGTTCTAAGTGAAGACGAATATACTCCTACCACTACATAATCCAAGAATAATGTAGAACTACACTGAGTAGGCAAGAACATATCTCGCACTCTAAATTGCCCTTTTGGAGTAATGGCATTCGTAGTAGTCAATTTGAACCCTAGATTTGAATCAGGATCGTATTTTTCAATATGAATGATTGAATTTCCGCTGGCAATTACATCAAGATCAGCTATCAATTCATTATCAAATAATCTATTTGTCTCTACGCTATAGTCAGTGCCTAAATTAGCATCTGTTTTCGGTTTAGACAAATCAATACCAAACACACCATTGGATCCTATTCCATCTATATATTCTAATGCAAAATAAATTTCGGAATTTGAACCAGTGAAGCCCGTCATATTAGACAATCTAATGCTATCCAATGATGATATAAATCTCTGGAAATCGTCTATATTTGAATATTCACTAGCAAATATTGATCCATTAACAATATACTCACCGTCATCGTCATAATATGTGCTAAATGTAGTTGTTGATCGATTTGCCGTGAACGATACAACTTGCGAACCTCTATTCAATATACTAATAGTGTTAATATTGTTGTTTGATGTGATACGCAATGTGTAATCACCACTGATATAATCAGATGTCCTATCAGGATCTCTTGTATATGTGTCTGTATAACCACTATATGCACCGGTCAGAGTCAAATCCGCCACAATGTTTTTATCTCTATCTAAATGTAGAGTCACACTATTTGAAACATTGCTTGTATCAACATAATTTTCAGCATAATAGAACAAATCAAGATGATCGCTGAATGTATCATTGTCTACATCTACTATAGTGAAATTACTATTTACATTTACTGTAGCACTGTTATAAACTTTATAAGTGACATAATAATAGTCCGTTGTTTGATTTAAATATGTGTAGTACACTCTATAGATCACATTATAATACTCATAGTTCGGACCACTAGACTGAGCTACACTAGGCAATACTAAACTTACATTATTTGAAGCAAGAATATTGCTATAAGTAAGTGTCGCTCTATATTGAGGATTAGAATTGAATAATTGATCCGCATTAACAGTTTCAGTAAATGGTACGATGACATAATCTGCCAAAATGGATTCTATTTCAAAATCATTCTCAATTCGTGGGCTTTCATTTAATACTTGTGCAGTATCTGACATAAGTATTCCCGTGCCATCTACTGATGAAGTATTGATGATAGGAACATCCTCACCTGATGAGAATGCTTCACCACTTGAATGAGTCAATATAGCATTTTCACCTGTAACAGATCTATATTGCAATGTCACGAAACCTAAAATGTTGATATTCCAATATATTGTATATGTTCCATTCTCTCTTAAATTGATATCCAATCGAAGAATCACTAATCCTGAAATATCTTTATTCAAGGTCAATTTCAAGTTATTAATTGTTAAATAATCTGTCCCCCAACTTGATGATTCTGTAATTGATACATTGTTTGTATCTGTAATTTTCTGATTCGTTCCATCTGCCGTGTATAATTCTAATGTTAAATCAGTGTTGTAATTTGATCCGCTGAACAAAATTGGGGTATTCGTGCTTTCATAAGTAGTCAAATCTTCATTGTATTGGAAATGCGTCGCATTTAATTTCTTTATATCTGTAGTCAAAATGTAATTTGTGTAGAATTCATCATCTCCGTTTGAAATCGGACTACCATTCACCCTAAACTCAAAGTTTGGACGCAACAAGAAATTGTATTGCATATTGCCTATAAAATACCCGTCTACCGAAACTTTGAATATCAGGCTAACATTGATATTGACGCCAACCGCTTTCGTCATAATTAGATTGACAGGTGCATCTCCTATAGTCGTTGTCTCATAGTCAAAAATATTGTTCCTAATACTGCTGATATAATATCTATTTCCACCAATCGAATAGCTACTTGCACCCTGACTATTACCTGTGACTAGTTCTGCATTGCTCAAAGATACTGTTTCATTATCTGCATTCGAATTGATCGAAATTTTTTCAGAAAGATCTATATAATTAGTGGCATAAATTGAATCATAACTGGTGCTGTATGCACTTTCAAGACTATAATTGTAGAATTTGATCTCTAACTCTCTTGAGTTCAATACACCATCTTTATATATAGAAATCAAATTTCCACTATCTCCAAATAGTGTGAGTTTGACTGACATTGTATCAAATAGACTTCCACTATTTCTTTGTAGTCCTACATACAGGCGTCTACCAGTACCTAATCTTATGGTTAAAGTTATGTCTGAGCCGTTTATATTTGACAATACATAGACTATATCATCTGGATAACTACTAGACTCTACTCTATTGAATTTTTCAATATCATAATCGCTAATTCGACTTCCATCGATTTGAATTTCTAATGATGTAATATATAGCACACTATTATTTCCATCCATTAATGTAGCTATGTGATTACCTAGCATAACTGTTTGACCATTTTCTGTAGTTGTATCTCCATAAATCAACGGAGTTCCTTCCGCCGTATCTTCGACTAAGAGAGTGACATATTCACTACTTCCGATTGTACCATTAGTTTCCAATTGATAATCTAATCCATCTTTATATTCGCTACTACTCATTATCTGATATGTATATACTACGTTGCTAACTCCCGCATTGTTTTGCAAATACAAATTTGCCAAAGTGTTGGTATCCACTGTTGAGAATGTTAGCTCATTGCTAGAACTTGGCAAAGATGCTCCCTCTCCAGCAGAGAAATTGATATAATTTGGATTTCTAGAAACTGTGAAACCAAGTGCAGTCGGTGAATAATTTAGAATATGATTTCCATTCAAATCAATGATAGCAATTCGCTTTTGATTGATGATATTATTTTCAGAATTTGCAATATCTTTGATCATATCATACCCAGATATGTCTGTAAACAACTCTGCATAAATATCACTTATACTATACCCGCTCACAACATTTTCGTGATTCGCTCCCACAGCATAATAGGAGGCAACTAATCCAGCGTATGTCCTTTGCGCATTGACAAAATAATTGATTACTAGTGATGTTCCGCTTCTTTGATAATATTCGCCCGTTTCTGAAAGAACATTTATATTTAAGGTTAAAATTTTGTCTTGAGCTGTATGAGTGAAGTCAATATATTGCGTACTGTTAACAGTCAATATTTGATTTTCTTCCAATAGGGATGCAATATAACTATTGTCCGAGAATGATATTTCAAGCGAACTATCAACATTAGTATAAATATTTAATCCTCCGAAGTAATATCTAGTCACACCCGTATCAGCATTTGCACTAGAATTAATCGTTATCTGACTGCCTGTTGCGCTATTGTACTGCTGATTTGTGTTCAGCTGAGACAGATGAGGATTGTCTTCGCTATATCCTATACCAGACTGAGGTTGAGAGTAATACAATCCGCTTAGCACATTTGCCGTAATGGTCTTTGTATAAATTGTATTATTTTCATCCAATACATCATCAAATCGAATTTCAAATTGTTCTACATAATCTGAGGTGGTTTGATCAAATTCTAAATAATGTATATCGTTTTCATAAACATATCTCATACCGCAACCATTGCCAAATGTGACAATGTCGCCCAGCCTGTCAATCGAGCCATTGGACAAATCTATTGATGCTCGCTCTTGCCCTGAATATAGAATTGTAATATTTTTCTTGTAATTTCCTATAATTGTAGACAAATCTAAACGATTGTTGAAATAACTATTTACCACACTGCCTTCATCTTCATTGCTAAGTACAAAGTTGCCCACAGTGACACTTTGCGGACTAGTGTTGATACCAATTTGTTCATAGATATAGTTCACTTTCAAAACAAATCTATTTTCACCAAAAGTGTATATATATTTTACTGTAAATTCTAAATCCTCATAATTTACATAACTATTTAATTTAACAGTCGTTCCTTCAAGGCTAACTATAGGTCTACCATTTGAACTAATTGCAGTGGTTGTATAATCAAAATTATCGTCCTTTTCTTCAATCTCTGCTGACCAACTTCCGCCTATAGTTCCGTCAGTAAATCTATTGTTAACTACATTAAATGGAATTTCATAACTAGATGAATCAGTATTCAAATTTTTGATATATTCGCCAGATTCGACCCCGGATATCATTTGAGTAATGTTGCCGTCATTAGTTTCAACATACATTGGCAAAACATATACATCAAGTGTTCCAATATAGAATTTTACTGTACCAGAATTGAATAACATTCCTATCTTCAAATAAGTATAATTTGAAATAATCGGTATATTTTTGTCATCAATCTTTGAATATCTCTTATATTCACTTCCTACAATATCATAGTAATTTCCATCTAACATTTCCGCATCAAGTAAATAAAAATCCACATTTGAATAATTGATACTAGCACCAAAATTCGTATTGAAGAATTCGGAATTTATAGTTACACCCAAAAGAGTTCCCAACGCGGTATCTAAGAATGGTCTTTCTATCTGTGTATCAAAACTTTCACTTGAATTGATAGTATAAACGTTAGTATAATCAACATTATTATAACTAGTATTCATTTGGTTGTACAAATATACGAAATAGTAAGCGACTGCGCCTGATTCAGAAGTCAATTTGAATATAAAATATCCATAAGTATTGCTTCCAAAACTTGAATGTTGATTGAATTTAACAGTTTTATTTTCATTGTTTATCATTATTTGATTATTGTTGTAATAATTGCTTGTATTCGCATTGTTCTGGCGTGCGATCAATTCTATTGTAAAGTCCGCGTCAGGTGCCACACTACTATCCTGCGAATTAAATACATTTACACGTCTTACAGATTGAATATCATCATATTTAAAATTGATAGTCTGTCCAATATTCACCGGTTCAAAATAATAATCAATATTATCTATATTTTTGATGGTCACCTGATAGACGTTTTCGCTTTGATAAACGGCCATTAAATTTTCCGCATCTTTAGCTGTGTCTTCTCCTACAAACACATAAGATGTGGTAGTATCAGTAAGGCTATCATCTTCAAATGGTGCAGTAATAGTGATATATTGCCTATTATTTATCACTAATTCACGAGTGAATTCATATTCCACTCCGTCACTATAAGTTATTTTGTATGAAATCGTAATTGTAATTTTGTTTCCATCTATTTCTTGAATTACTGCAAAAGCTCCATAGTTATGACTTTCTCTATATCCGCTACCTATAAATACAGTATCGGCAAACATACTAGAATCACTAACTCCAGTCACTACGATTGAATCTATAATATCTTTATCTTCCAAATCTTCCAGCAATGCGTTCACAGCATATAAATCGTTCAATAAATCAAAAGCGTCAGATGAATCCAATCCTGAATACGCCTTGGTATCCAATTCGTCTGGAACTAATGGTATTAATCTAATAGCAAAAGTAGAATCCATTGAAGTCGTATAAATCAAACTATTTCCGTCTGCATCTTCAAATCTAAAAGTCAAAACAACATTATTTTGTATATCTGATAAATTTGTGATTAATTTAAATATATTGCCACTTTCAATGCTGAATATAACATTTGAAACATTTGATTGTATTGAACTTAATGTAAATTGTGGATTATCCATTATCTCAATGAATGAATTGTAATTAATATTTGACATTATATTATATGTTTGATTTTCATAATCCGGATATCCGTCAGTCTCTCTTGAGATATTGTATTTATTCTTCAATATGATTTGTGTTTCTAACAAATCTATACTTCTATTTGCATTGTTTAAAGTATAATTATAGCTAATTCTAATGCTCTCTATTAATTCTTCCCCAATGTTTTCTATCCATCCAATAGTAAATGTTGAATTATCCCCTAAGCTGATAATTGTGCCTTGCATTAAATTCAAACTAAGGTTTGTATATGAACTCATATCTTCAAGATATGCATCCGTCTGTGGATAAACTCCTACCGCACTTGTACCATATACTACCCCCGCTTTAAAGTTCTTCAAATGTACAAAATCACTATAATTATATGTTTCTCCTCCACTGAATTCACTATTATTTATTTGTGCTATCACGTTAGGAACCACGTTTATTGTATACGAACTCAATTCTGAATTATTATGTAGGAAACTAAATCGATATGTCCCAACATCTGTAAAAGTGAATTCCTCATTCTCTATCAAAATAGGAGTTTCGCTACCATTAATATAAACTTGGCTTGTTATACTTACGCCTTCAGAAATTGAATTTTTAATTCTAAATACTGGATTATTTGACGAATCTCCCGATTCGCTTTCCTCGTATAACAGCACGGTAGTACCTTGATAGAAATTGTTCCACGCCGAATTGATATTTATCTCAACGCTAGAGGTAAAGGTCAATTCATACGTCAACGTTTCATTAGTTTTTACATTGATATCAAATCTGATGACTAATCCAGCGTAAAGGTAACTAACACGTGTAAATTTCCAAGAATTTTCATCGCTCTCTATACGCATCACGATAAGTTCATCATTGATAGTACCATCACCTATGCCATCATCACTTTCTATCATTATATATATATTGCCAGTAGTTTCATCTCTAACGACCTCTAGTTCACTATCTCCGCCGAACTGAACGACCTCAACATTTTCTATTGAAACAAATTGAGAATTCGTCTTCAAAGCAATATCTGAACCATCATCATTGTACGAATATGAAATAAATTCGTTCAAGTTTACAGTCAATTCTTCAGTAGAATCTTCCCCTAATCCACCAGATAAATCTGTGAGAGTAAAGTCGCTTTCATCATTTGATTTTTTTGCTACTACAGAGATTGTAAAATATCTAGTAACATCATCGCTATTCACTTGTGCTACAGCTCTACCGATCTTGTTGATAATTAACCCAAAATTTTCTGTATCAAAGTCTACTATGCTAGGAGAAGTTGAAGAGTACGAAATACTTTTATCTATGCCAGTTATAGCCGGCAGAACTTGGAAGCCTTCAGAAATCTCCCCATTGGTCAAAACATTGAAAAGCTTTTGACTTAAATCTGGAGCATATATTTCTTTTCTTGTTGGAGCGTTAGAATTATCAACAATGAAATATCTATATTCGTATCCTCCCGCTCCTCCATTCGCATTCACATTATATGAGATTTCAACCTCAATATAGAAACTTGAATTCAATGCATCTTCAGGGGTTTGTGATAAGGTTATAGTGTTGACAATATTTGAATCATTTTCATCAGTATATTTGAATTGTATGTCTGTCGCAAATGTACTCTCTATGTATATCTTGCTATCAGATAAAATTTGAGAACCGTTATATTCCAATACTATTCTCAAGTATGAGTCTGTATTTGACAAGGCACTATTACTATTATATGTCAAGACTAAGCTGTCACCTATGAATTCAAGATTTTGTATTTCTAGCGCATTTGAATTTTGTGAAACTAATACATTCGATGAATTGTACATATTAATATGCACGTTCTCAAGATTAAAACCACCTGCATTATATATGTTTTTCAACATATTTGGTACATTTGATGTTATGGTCAATGTATGTGCCGTAGTATTTTCTACAACAAATACATCTCCATCAACAATATTTACAAAAGTGTCTCCACCATCAGGATTGGTATTGCCGTCCACCGACCCAGGATTATAATTAAATGAAATTTCATTCATTAACAAAACATAACTGACAGTGATTGTAACACTTCTAGTGTCTGTGATATAGCTATTGACTATTTCAGCCACAGCATCAGCATCTGCGCTTTGCCTATTGGCAAGGCACACCTCAGTTCCGTTTCTAGAAACTGATACGAATGTGCATACATATTCTTGATTGTTTATTGTAACAACAAGATCTCCATTGACCACTGCAACATTACTAATATTCGCACTGCCATCTGTAAGCGTTGCATTCAATTCTCCATTGAACATAGTAAGATCGACAAATTTTGTACTGATGATACCTTCTGCATCTTCCATTAGTATTGAATACCTTAATACGATGTTATTTGCTTCATTTTCAAATAAAGATTGAATGTAATCATCTGCAGTTTGATCGTATTGATTCCTCAACTGTATCATATATATAGCCGTGTTAGAATTGACTGCTCCAGGTCTTACTCTTACCTTATTTCTAAATTGATTTGCTTCTATATATCCTACTAGCACATACTCATTCCCCATTCCGTCTATGAAAATCATTCCTTCAATGACATCCACATCATAAACTTCACCATCTTCTACCTTTGGAGTTACGAATACACAGGCGTCATAACTACCATTTGTAATGGTCACAATCTCGCCAAAATCTAATTCTGGATATATTGCTTGATAACTTTGATTTTCATCTCTTTCGTATTCGACTTGAAGATTATGTGTTTGATCTTCGTTTACAAATTCAAATGATAATTCTACAGGATTAATTGTCACACCTGTGGATGCAAAATGTGCTCCTCCATTGTTGTTGACAACTAGTATTCCCAAAACCAAACTTTCAGTATCTGCAATAACTAGATTATTTTTAGCAATAATATTCCAAGATTTGGTTTCTCCACTACCAATTGAAGTAACAGAGTAATCTAATGCATTGGCTTTCGTATATTGTACTAATTGCGTATCATACACATAGAATTCCAAATAACTTCCACTCTTGAGTGCTTTTATACTATGTATGCCTTCTCCATCGTTATAGAAGAATGCGACCCCTGTGGAACAATTGAAGGTAATGGTATTGTTATCATATTGACAACTGATAGACTGAATCATTGTCGTATTATAATCTGTTTTTATATTATCTAGAGCATATATCAAACGTAAAGTGATCAAACCTGTAGACCTATCAGTCAAGTTAATCCTATTGTTGTCTAGATCAAAATTAATATTGTATGTATTGTCATAATCTCCAAAACCTGTTATGGATGCTGAATTTTGATTGAATCTTATTGTTTTTGTTTCGTCATCTGAAGTAAACACAATATCTTCATCCATCCAATTGTTTGATTGATTCAAATCAAAATCTACTTCATTGAAACGAATGGTTGTAGACTGACCATCTTTAATCATATATAAGCCTAAATTATTATCGTTGGCACCTTCCACTCCTGACTGACCAGAAAGTGTGATATAATTATTATCCGAATAGAGATTCAATCCTACGCCGGTCGAATTCATACCAACATTTGAAATATCTGAATTCACAACATTTAAAACCAATGTAGTATTCACCATTCTTGACACACGTTCAAAATACGAATCGGTCTCTACATACTCGCTACTCAAATAATCTGCTCGCTCTTGATAGGTAGAAAAAACTGCTATTTTAAATTCATAAGTTCCCGAACTTTCAGACGAAAAACTATAAATCTGTGTATCACTATCATATTTAATAAATGGTAAAGTCGAATATGTATCCTGATTGATAGGAATATAGTCTGATTCGTCTGGATCATAATAATACAATTCCACTATTTTGCCTTCTTCTCTATTAATAGGATCAAGTGAATGAAGTGGATCTGCATCAAATACAAAATCAAGAGCCACATCTACACCGATCGTCAATTCCTGTTCACCATCGTAAGCTATGGAGTCTGCGTAATCCAAATAAACGTTTGAAACCTCTCTATCAATCCAAATTATCAAATTGTTTGATTGAATCTGGCTACGAGAATCACGCGCTTGCAAGATTACTTGACCATAACTATCTAATGAAAAATCAGATTCACTCACTGGTTTGATTTTATAATAAACGTATTCATTACACTCAATGCTATAATAATTGTTTTCTGAAAGAAGGGGTTCTCCATCTTCATTACATAAAGTTATCAAATCAGCACCAACATTATCCACAAAATAAATATAACAATCTTTTTTGTTGACTTCATAATCCTGATTATCTGAAAAACCATTTAAAACAAAGGAATAAATTTTTTCAGAATTTTCCTCTTGATAAATAATAGTCTGTTCATTTTCAACAAACTGCAATCTATCTGGATAGACATCTGGTGTCTTGAATTTGCCCATCAAAGCCATCACGCCAAAAACTGCACCAACAAAGACTGCGATGCTTGCGACAACAATTCCAATTACAATAAAAATTTTTTTTGTCATTTTCCCCTACCTAAATACTTTTTCTTTAGATAATAATTAATGCATTAGTCATAAGAACTCAACCTCATCAATCTTATTATCTACAAATTCCTACAAAATAATTATATATTTTTAAATCAATGCTGTCAAATAAAACAAAACTAAAATAAATTATAATTTATTTGTTTAGCAATGGAGTCAATTTTGATTAATATTTATTTAGTTTCAATATTAGAGACATTATGAAAAATCTGATAATTATTAAAGCAAATCCTCTTCGGTAGCTAATTTTCGAGATTCGTTTCATTACATATTATAGGTCTTTTAATTATGAATTTTGTTTTATTAAGATATCTTTCTTAGCATAAAATTTAATGTTTACAAAAGCAAAGAAACCATCATCAACTCAACATCTCTATATTTTATCCGTTTTGTAGTGTAAAAAAATATAAACAGCTATTAATATTTAACAAATCTTTTCAATCATAAATATCAATAAAATTAAATAAAAAATGCATTAAAACAGCAATTCTTATGCATTTTTATATGTTTTATTTAAAAATTCGAAAATTTTTATAAAATTCTCCACACTAATTTGCTCCGGTCTTATCGTATCTAAATAGCCCAATTTATTTAAGGCTAATGACACCGACTCTTTTGAGTATTCAGATTTTAAATTGTTTATCAGCGTTTTCCTACGCATAGAGAAAGCTAGATGAACAAATTTTTTGAATTCATAAAAATTTTCAATATTATATTTTTTATGCGGAATTAGTTTGCAAAGCGCGCTATCCACTTTTGGCGCTGGAATAAAACATTCTTTTTTCACTATTCGAGGAATTGATATATCAAAAATTGATTGCAAAATTACGCTCGTGATTCCATAATCTTTCCTACTGCATTCACTAGCAAATCTGATAGCGACCTCTTTTTGAACAAGCAAAAGAATGCTATCAAATTTTTTAATATGATCTACAAGTTTGAAAACAATAGGTGTTGTAATATAATATGGAATATTTGCTACGACCTTTGCTTTGCCTACAAATAGATTGTCGATATCGCAGTCCATAAAATCAGAAAAATGAAATTCAATGTTGTTATATTCTTTGGCTAGATTCTTTAAGGTTGGAATCAATGTTTTGTCTATTTCAAATGAGATAACTTTTTTAGACACCTGTGCCAACTCTTTTGTCAAACTCCCTGCTCCTGCTCCAATCTCTATAACTAGATCATCCTTCCCAACCTCTCCGTCCGACACTATAGCCTTCAATAAATTCGTATCAAAAATAAAATTTTGCCCTAAATTTTTTTTAAAATTAAAGTTTAGATCATTAATTTTTTGAGTTTTTTTTGATTTTTTCTCCAATTTTTCGATATTTTTCACTTTTTCTCCCTATATTTTATTTTTTTTATTGACTTTTCTTCCTTATAATGCTAGTCTAATAATATACAAAAGAAGTTCTAATGATGAAGCTGGCGAATGCCAGTTTTTTTCTAACTGATACACCAAAGCATTATATCCTCATCGTCTGAAAATAATAAATTACAAAAACAACAAAAACTAATTCAAACACAATAGCATTCTATTCATCATTCATATTTTAACATAATAAATAGACAATGTCAAATTTGCATAACGTCTAATCATTATAAATAGTTGACAATGAGATTAAAATATGATAGCATACAACTGAGAAACGCTATAAAAGTTTGAGGAGTAGCCAACCAACACCTTTTAGAGAGAATTGCATTTGCTGAGAGCAATTTAGGAAAGTTGTTAGCGAAGGTAGCAAACGAGTTCAGACGAAGAAGAATAGTAGACCGTCTGCGTAGTTGAGAAGATACGTCAGTTCGAAATAAGGAGCCCAAAAATCATTATCTCTTCTATAATCTTTTTGTTTATTAATAAATCTATTGTGATATTCCAATGCTAATAAGCATATATTTCAATAAAATAGATCTATTAGCACAATCTTATAGAAGTTAGATCAAATGAATTTGTGCTTGAAGTAAGGTGGTACCACGATATAATTCGTCCTTGCATTTTGCAAGATTTTTTTATTTTAAAGGAGCTTTTATGTTAGATAACAAATATAATGCAAGTGTTAGTGAACCAAAATGGCAAAAATTCTGGCAAGACAACAATATTTACAAATTCGATAAAAATTCAAATAAACCAATTTATTCAATTGACACACCTCCACCAACAGTTAATGGGCATATTCATATAGGTCACATTTTTAGTTACAGTCAGGCGGAATTTATAGCACGGTTCAAACGAATGACTGGATATAATGTTTTCTACCCATTTGGTTTTGATGATAATGGACTTCCTACGGAATTGTATGTTGAAAAGAAACACAAAGTTAAAGCGCACGAAATTGGTAGAGAAAAGTTTCGTCAACTTTGTTATGAAACGGTGCAATCGCTTGAAGAAGAATTTAAAAACCTATTTATTACGGTCGGCAATAGTGCAGATTGGGATCTGATGTACCATACTGTCAGCAAAGAATCGCAACGCACGAGTCAAATGAGCTTTATTGATCTATATAACAAAGGCAAATCTTATTGTGCTTCTGCCCCTGCGCTTTGGTGTACAAAATGCAGGACTTCAATTGCTCAAAGTGAATTAGAAAGTGTGGAACGTGATTCAATTTTCAACTATTTAAAATTTTTTATTGAGGGAACCAATGACTATGTAGAAATAGCCACTACAAGACCTGAACTTTTATGTGCGTGCGATTGTATTTTCATAAATCCTAAAGATGAGAAAAATAAATATTTACTGAATAAAAAAATCCGTATTCCTTTATACAATTTTACTGTTCCTGTTCTTACTGACGATAAAGTAGATATGGAAAAGGGTTCAGGAGTGGTAATGTGCTGTACTTTTGGAGATCAAACAGATGCTCAATGGTTTAAAAAATATAAACTTGAATACAAAAAAGCCATTGATGATAGCGGAAAGATGACTGAAATTGCTGGGAAATATTCTGGAATGAAAGTTCGAGAGGCTCGTGCACAGATAATTGAAGACCTCAAAGCAAATGGATATATGATCAAACAAGAGAACATCACTCACCAAGTTTCTGTCCACGAACGTTGCGGTACAGAAATGGAAATCAATTTGAAACGTCAATGGTTCATCAAAACTTTGGAAAATAAAGACGTCTGGAAAAAAATTGGTGATGAGATTAATTGGTATCCTAGTTTTATGAAATCGCGTTATACCGATTGGGTAGATAATCTTATAATGGACTGGTGTATCAGCAGACAAAAATATTTTGGTGTACCCATCCCCGTTTGGTATTGTAAAGATTGTGGCACTCCTATCATAGCCGACGCAAAAGAATTACCTGTAAATCCTTTAATAGATAAGCCAAAGCACGCCTGCCCTAAATGTGGTAGCATTCATTACGAACCTGAAATAGATATATTAGACACTTGGGCAACTAGTTCAATCACTCCTCAAATTAATTGCAAATGGAATGTGGACGATAAAATGTTTAATAAATTATTCCCGATGTCATTAAGACCAAACGCACACGATATTATTAGGACTTGGGATTTTTATACTATCGTCAAAGGTTTTTATCACAATGATTCACGCCCTTGGAATAATATTATGATTTCTGGTTTTGTAATGGCAGACAAAGGTGAAAAAATCAGCAAAAGTAAATCAAACGCTAAACAAAGCACCTTTGAATTTATAAAACAATATTCCGCTGATGTAGTACGATATTGGACGGCAACTGGCAGTTTAGGCAGAGACATTTTAATCAGCGAAGATGTATTGAAAAATGGCGCAAAATTGGTAAATAAATTGTATAATGCTGGTAAATTTATCTGGCAGTTCTTAGACAATTATATCCCTAAAAAAACAAACCTATTCCCAATGGACAAATGGATCATTTTGAAATATAATAAGATGTTTAATAGTTTCAAAAAATATTTTGAAAAATACGAAATTGGTCTTGCAATGAATGAATTGGAAAGCTTTTTTTGGAACTTCTGCGACAACTACATTGAAATTTCTAAAAATAGATTATATAAACCAGAAATTTACGGCGAAAACGGAAAATTAAGCGCTCAATATACGTGCTATACTGTGTTTTTAAAAATGCTACAATTATTCGCAATCTATCTTCCTCATATCACAGAAGAAATCTATCAAAACACATTTAAAAACACACAAAATGAAATCTCAATTCACAAATTTAATATAGGAAAAATTGATGTCGATTTTGATGAAAAAATTATTGAAAAAGGTGACGCTGTTGTCAATATAATTTCTTCTGTCCGCCAATTTAAAAGTGAAAACAAATTAAGTTTAAAAACAGAAATAAAATCAATCGAAATTACTAACGAAGATGTTGAATTTATTTCTTCTTGTATAGACGATATTAAGGCTGTCACATCAACTCAAAACATTAAATTAAATCAAGGTAATTTTGATATAAAAATTGGCGAAATTATTTCTGATAATAAATAAAAAGAGCATTAAATTTTGAAGTAAATCTTAAAATGGTTACTTCGAAATATGCTCTTTTTTAATTTTTTATTATATTTTATTTTTATTGATTTTTTTTTAAAAAGTGATAAAAATACAATTATTTTGTTGATTTTTTGAAATTTTTTTATAATTTTTTAAAATTTTTTCAATTTGCTAGATATTTTAATTTCACGCATATTTAAAAATTAGCAATTATTTATATATTTACATTATTTATTATTCTCAAAATAAAATAATATTTTGTTTATTATTTTCTAATATTTAATTATCTTTGCAATGCAGGGTCATTCCCAATTTTTTCTTTATCTTGCACTACCACGCATTCTGTAGTCAGTAATGTTGATGCCACACTTCCAGCACTTTCCAACGCGGTTCTTGTGACTTTGAGAGGATCAATAATACCCTTTTCAAACATATCGCAATAAACATTTTGCAAAGCATCATAACCAAAATTTATATCATCATTATTTAAAATTTCTTTAACCACCACTCCATCATCTACTCCTGCATTTTTGGCAATTTGTCTAATTGGTGCTTCAAGACTTTTTGACACAATTGTAGCGCCCAACTTTTCATCACCTTCAAGAGTTTCTACAAATCTATTCAGTTCTTTTTGTGCACGCAATAATGCCACGCCTCCACCTATTACAATTCCTTCATCAATAGCTGCTAGAGTTGCGTTTAGAGCATCCTCCATCCTGAGTTTTTTCTCTCGCATCTCTAGTTCTGTAAATGCTCCAACTTTGATTAGTGCCACACCTCCGTTTAGTTGCGCCAAGCGTCCGTTAATAACGGTCAAATCGTATTCTTTCTTGGCATCTTTCAAACTTTCTCTCAGTTCTTCTATGCGAGTCTCTATTTTCCTCTTATCTCCTTTTGCACCTATGATTGTGGTGAAATCTTTGTCAGCTTTCACTTTGTCACAATGTCCTAAATCATCTAATGATACATCCTGCAAATTATCGTATATATCTCCCGTTATATATTTTGCGCCCACGATTAGTGCAAGATCGTCAAGTACTTTTTTCCTTCTATCTCCGAAATATGGAGTTTTAATCGCAAGGCAATTGAAAGTCTTTCGCATATTGTTGATCACAATTGTAGTGAGTGCTTCACCCTCCAAATCCTCTGCTATGATAAATAGACTTCCTCCCGCTTTCGCAACTTTTTCAATCACTGGTAATATCTCTTGAATTTTTGATATTTTTCTATCTGTTATCAATATGTACGGATTATCCAATTCAGCAATTAGTTTATTTTGGTCTTGACACATATACGGACTAATATATCCCCTATTTATGCGCGTCCCTTCGACAACATTTAGACTGGTCACCAAACCATTTCCCTCTTCTATCGTTATTATGCCATCCAGTCCAACTTCTTCAAATGCTTTGGCTATCAATTCTCCCGTGCCTTCGCTTCCCGATGATATAGTGGCGACTTGTTTTATAGCTTCATTGTCTTTTACTTCTTTGGAGTGTTTCCTTATTTCATCAACTATGAATTGAACCGCTTTCTTGATACCATTTCTCAGAAGAATTGGGTTTGCTCCAGTAGTAAAACTCTTCAATCCTTCTTTGAATATACTTTCGACCAAAACTGCCGATGTAGTAGTACCATCCCCCGCCACATCATTAGTCCTAACACAAGCACCCTTAACTATCTTTGCTCCCATATCCTCGACCTCATCCGGCAAAACTATTTCCTTTGCAATTGTCACGCCATCATTTGTGATCAATGGTTCAACATAAATATGGTCTACTACTACATTCCTGCCTTTCGGTCCTAAAGTGATTTTTACGGCTCCTGCTAGAGTCTCTACACCTTTTAATAATTTTTGGCGCGCCTCATCTCCAAACTTCACAATCTTTTCTATCATAATTCTACTCCTATAATGTCAATTTCTCGCATTACAATGTGTGTCTTGCCTTCAATTTTCAATTCGATGCCTGCATATTTATTGAATATTACTCTATCTCCTACTTTTACCTGCATCTCTTTTTTGTTGCCATCAAAATCAATCCCATCTCCGACTGCAACGACATTTCCTCTTTCTGGTCTTTCTTGAGATGTTGACGGCAACACTATGCCAGATTTTGTGACATTCTCTTCACTCTCTGGCAAAATTATCACTCTATCATACAGTGGTTTAATATTCATTTTACCTCCTTGTTCAATTATACGTATCTATGTCAATATTTTTTCACATAACTGACAGTTTTCATAAAATTTCTTTCTTTATAATAAAATAAGTATGCAATCGTATGAATTTGATTATTGCCAATATAGAAAAAAGATAAACTCGCCTAAAAAATCTAGACTATTTCTATTGTTTTTTTTGATTTTAATTGCCTTAGGGCTCGCAATGATGTTATATCCGAATTTGATTAAAAAAGATGAATTTTATTTTGTAGAGATAAGTTCTTTTTTGTCATATAGCGAAGCAAACAATCTAGCAAATACAGTCAGTATGCTCAACGGAGCAGGGTATGTTTATTACGATGGGAAATATCACGTATTCGTATCTTTCTATCCGAGCAAAAAAGACGCAGAAACCGTGTGCGAAAATTTAAAATCCGACTATCCTTTAGCCTCAGTTTATACACTAGAATGTGACAAATTTTACAGATTGAGAAGTCTATCGAACAATCAAAACAAAAGCATAGAAAATCTATTGTCTGCCAATTGGGATTTGATAAACTCAGTTTATAAATGCATAATAAACCTTGATACGAATGAAATAAATATAAATCAATTATTTTTAAATTTAGAAAATATAAAATCTGATTATCAAAAATATAGCGAAGACTTTTTTGATCATTTCAAGATTAATTCAAAATATAACAAAGCAAAAAAATATGTAGCTAAAATCATCGATATAACTGATTATTTTGACAAACTGAAAGAAGAGACGAACGAACAAAGCATTTCTCAAAAATTAAAATACAAGCTAATTGATATAGTGATCAATCATTGCTGTATATTAAATTCTTTTCGACATTTGATACAAATATTTTAATTAGAATCAAATAAGACTTTCAATTTTTTTATATAATAAAAAAATTTATTGAAAAATTGATTTTTTCTGTTTTTTCAAATTTTACAAGAAATATACTTTCTATAAATTTGCTCTATTATTCATCATATTAGTTTTGCGTTTTATCCTCTTGTGTCACCGATTCTTTCACTCTCGTTTTCTTCTTCTGATTTTTTCTTTTTCGATTTTATCAACTCTACGATTTGCCAAACCGCAAGGCCAATTAAAAACACCGCAAACAGTTTTTTCAATACAGAATTTGAAATATGGTTGGCAAGCATTGCTCCGCCCAGCGAAAATATACAGCCTACTAGAGCAAGTAACCAAGTCTGCTTAAACGCCACCAAATGATTTTTTATATGAATGATGAGAGCGATTAACGACATTGGTAAAAAAGCAATTAAATTTATGCCCTGTGCACTAAGTTGAGCATAGGATAAAAAAATTGTAAGAATAGGGATAGTAAGCGTTCCGCCACCCATTCCCATTCCTCCAATGATTCCTCCTAAAATTCCTGCAACTATTTCCCAAATAATCATACTTTCACCACAACAACATTCCTATACCACCGAGCAACATAAAAAATATAAAAATCCCTTTTATTACATTGTTTTTTATCTTATTTAAAAGAAGTGCCCCTATCACTCCACCCAATATTATTCCAACAATTACTGGCCACCCTTCTATAAAATCTATTGAGTGATAACACATATAAACAATTGTGCTAACTAAACTGATCGGCAAGATGACAAAAAGTGCAGTTGCCTGCGCTTTTTTTTGCTCCAAGCCAAACATTTTGTTCAACAGTGGCACAACTACCATTCCTCCACCGCCACCAAAAAACCCATTGATTATACCTATTAATGCACCAAAAACAACTATGTAGACTTTCTTTACTTTTTTCATACAGTTATATTGCTCTTTTTGCTTAAATTTATTTGCCAATTTTTTAAATTTATATTATAATAAATTAGTTTATAGCAATAATTATTAAAGAGGTTAGAATGAAAACTAGAAGAAAATTATTTAAAAACTTTATTTGTGGTATTACTGCATTAACTCTAATTTTGTTTGCAAATATCGGTTTACTGAATTTAATAGATTATGATAGCATCGCTTTTGCAGTGAACAACAAGAGTCAAAACGAAATCACTATCACCAATCAAAATTTTGACTCCAGTCCTGATAGTGAGTATCCCTTTGATCCTACAGGGTTCACCTCAAGCTCAGATACTGAGACAGCAGGTGTAAATGCTGGCGTCATCAATGTTACTGAAGATGAATATTCAAAATATAA
Source organism: uncultured Clostridia bacterium (assembly GCA_944377305.1). GTDB lineage: Bacteria > Bacillota > Clostridia > Christensenellales > UBA1242 > Onthoplasma. The sequence goes on along the minus strand of CALWEL010000003.1, from coordinate 34,980 downwards.
AACAGATGAAGCTTTTCGTGATAATTATGTATTGATGATTGACAGCACGTTATCTATAGATGATGAAGAAAATGATGAGACAATGGATGGGGACACAGCCGATGATGAAATCGCTCACAACACCAATTTCGGTTTCAGCACAAATGATTCAATTTCTCTTGAAGCTAATAAAAATTATTCAATATCTGTAGATGTTTATACCTCTAATACTAATGGTATTGGCGCACTTTATCTATTGAACTCAGAAGACAATTCAATTTATGCCAGCATAACGAACATAAGTTCTCTCAATCACTACACCACATACACTTTCTTTGTAACTACCAATAACATTGAAAATATTGAAGTGAAACTGGCAATGTATCTACGCGGATCCGGAGTAGTATTATTTGACAATATCTCCGCATTTGAATTGAATTCTAAGACTTTAGAAAGAAATATTGAAAATCTTAATTCCTCTTCACTATCCAATACCTATGTTTATATTGACGAACGTGACAATTTGGTTGAAGAATTTGATATGAGTACAAATCCTTTTACAATATCAAATTTCGAATCAAGTAAAAACTCTCCAGATTATACCACTGCTGAATTGGTTGAAAATACTATAGACGCAGAAGCAAACGATGGGAATATTGATTCTGCATTCAGAATTACAAACAATAAAGCAACTTATGTTGAATACGAAACTAGCGATAATTTCTTTGAATTTGATCACAATTCTGTTTATAAAGTTAGCATCTTCGTCAAAACTAAAGATTTAAATGGTAATGCATCTTTACAATTGATTCAAACGAATTTGGACACAAGTGATGATGATTCTGACTCTGAAGAAAGCGAACCAGTCATTACCATCAGTTCAAATACTGGAGAAAGTGAAAATATCTCAAACGATTATCAAGAGTATTCATTCTATGTCCGCTCAAGCCCTATCAAATCTACTACATTTAAATTGGTTGTAAGTTTAGGAGATGCAGACAACCTTACTAGTGGAAAAATGTATATAGCTTCAATTATTACTACAAAAGTTGATTATTCCACATTTAATAATGTATCAACTGGAACTTACGCTCAAACTATTGATTTGGCTGAAGATTACATTTGGTCTGACAATGATATATATGTAGACAACGGCAATTTCAACGACGTACAAATTACTGACTACTCTTCTCCATACCCTGCTACACCTACTGATTGGACAAGGGTTGATACAGGAAATCACAATCAAATCTATGGCGTAATCAACACTTTAGATACTGAATTTAGCAAATTAGACACATCAAAATATTCAAATCTATATAATCCTGGTGATCCTTACGGAGTGAATGGAAGCAATAACGTATTGATGATGTACAATTCCACCGCAGACATTCAAAGTTATAGAAGCGAAACGAAAAGCTTAACTGCAAGGTCCTATTATAAATTCACACTTCAAGTTCAAACTCAGAATGCTCCAGCCCAAATACAATTGGTTAGCACCATTGATGAGCGTGAAGTCGTATTATCTTCTATCACTGTAAACACCTTAGATATGAATTGGCATACGGTCACAATGTATCTATACACTGGCTATCAAGCAATAGATGTGTCAGTTAAAATTGTACTAGATACAACGAATTCTGAATATGGATATGTTTATGTGGATAATATAACATTCAACAACCCTATTCAGCCTACTTCAACAGAATTTGAACAAGCTACCAATTCAACATATCAAATTAAAACTGATTTGGAAAATATAATAAGTTCAGTCAGTGACTCAGCATTCTCTACTCCAAATTATTTTGAAGGTTCTAGTAATGAGAATGTGACTTATGGAGTCGTAGACCTCACGAATCGCGAATCCTTCAATTCTGTAATAGCGAATAGTGACAATTATGCTAGCTTTGCAAATTTACAATCAAATAATAAAAATGTCTTGGCAATAAGAGCACAAGATGACGTATACTATACACTTACATCTAAATTAGGATTTGATTTAACTGGCGGAAATTATTATAAAATAAGCATTTATGTTTATACTCAAAATCTTCAAATCTTGGACGAAACTATAGATGATGACCTAGCGGGTGCTAGCATTAAATTATCAAGTTTTGATGAGACCTTTACTCAAATTGTGTCAGATGGGCATTGGTCAATCTATACGTTCTATATTCAGCCAAATAGTGATACAACAACATATCTCGAACTATCTCTCGGTAGTAGTTCGGCAAATGTTGCAGGAGATGTGTTTTTCGGAGGAATCGAATTCATTGACTACGAGGATGACAGTACAGAATTTGATAATGCAAGTGAAAATTCAAATACTAAAATCCTAACTCAAACTACCACTGAAGAAAATACAGATGATGAAGAGTCTGACGATAATGACGATGGCAATGACTTAGATTATAATACTATTTTATATTATATATCTAGCATACTATTTGCTTTAGCTATAATAATTGCAATAGTCGGCGTGTTGGTTAGGAAAATTAAATGGAAAAAACCAGTCAAAAAGTCAAAGACTGAATATGATAGAAATCGTACAGTTTCAAAACAATTGTATCAAAGAAAAGCTATTTCACTAAGAGAATCAAAATTAAGAGAATTGCATAAAGAACTGGAATCTATGCACATCGAGCGCGCTCAATATGAGGACGAATATAAATCCGATTTGTCAAAACTAAGAGAAATGAAGATTAAGCGAGCAGATCAATCAGAAATAAACAAACTTCAAAAAGAAATGAAAAAGAAACAGAAATTATCTGCAAATATTGGTCTATCAATTAGCAGATTGGAGTCTGAAATTGAATTTACAAAATCAGACCAATATCTAAATAATCTGATGAAAAAATTGGAACGCGAGCAACAAGAAACTATGAGAAATGCTGAGATCTCCAGTAAAGAAAATGAAGAAATTGAAAACAAGGATACAAAACAATCAAATGCAAAAAACAAAAACTACACTTCATCTGAAACTCAACAAAAAAATACGGATAAAAAATAAAAATTATATGTTTGATTTTAATCCAAAAGAGCGCGGATAATCTCCGTGCTTTTTTCGATCTATTTTTTATTCACATATTTATAATATTTTAACACTTTTTATCAATTATCAGTTGGCCAAATTTCATTTTTCATTGCATACACTAATGTTTAATACTGTAAATTAAAAAAATATGGTACTTTATCTATAACTTTTCAAAGTATTAAAAAAGAGTTTTACTGCTAAAAAGTAGAACTCTTTTCTTATTTATTCTGCTAGTCTCAAAATGATTTAACCTTTGTCTGTTATTTTTGAAACTAATTTAAAAAGGAATTAAATTTAAAAATGATAATTCCTTTTTTATTTCAATAATTTCAAAACATATTAATCTTGAAATCCAATGTTATACCCATAGTCTCATCCGTTGATTCATTGTGCTAGTTATGATTTTAAATCTGGCTCGATAGTATTATTTGGCAAATCTAAACTTTTCAGTTTCCTTCTCAAATTGAATTCTAATAAATAACTCAGAGGAACCAAAGATTTTGATTCTGAGAATCTTAGATAAGATAAATTTATATATGGATATTCTAATCTTGTTCTATCCAAAGCGTCTGAATCTTTCAATAACTTATACAATTTTTCACATTTTTCATAACAGTTCGAACAATATTTTTTTGCCATTACAGGAAAACGATAGTCGGGTAAAGAATGACAGGTAATTATAGTTTTTAAAATTCTTCGTTCTTCTTCGGATATTTTTAAATCAAGTCTATCAATCAATTGAGCACTTCTAGCCCCGTGAGCTGAATCCTCATCATCGTTGACTCTACCAATATCGTGATACATACAAGCATATAACAAAATCTTTACGTCAGATCTATCCAACTTTAATCTACTAGACAAATAAAATGCATATAATGCTACTCTCAGATTATGCTTAATGCCGTGTCTTTCACTTCTATAGATAAATTTATGTTCAATATTCATAAATGTATCTATTAAAATATCTAAATTGTCCGAATTCAGAATTGTATTCACAAATTTGCCTAGTTTTGTAGGATTAATTTTTAGATCTTTCAATTCTTGTCTTTGCTCTGAAAAATAATAATAATTAAAATCATTTATCGGCAAAGTCTTGAATTTTTTATATTGTTTGATATCATTCAAAATTTTTTTTGCGTTCATTTGTACTCCATTAAATAAATTATATATCATTTTTATTGATTTTGCAAGATTTTTATCCTCATATCGTTTGCTAGGATGACGAGGATGAAACAATTTAGGAATTTTAACGCAAAACAAAAATTGAATACTTCAATAAATTCATTGCTAACTAAGATTTTATCATTTAGTTTCCTTATAAATTTTTAGTCTTTTGCCTTATATATCTTTATCAACTGCCCTATATATAATCGCTCTTCATTTAATTCATTATCAGTTTTTAGTTTTTCAATTGAGACATTATACTGTTTTGCTATTTTTGATAGTGTCTCCATAGGTTTTACAAAATGAGACAAATATTCATTGACCTTGATTTTTATCCATTCGCCAGCGTATAGATCAATTTTATTATTATTTCTAATTATTTTTGCTTTGCTAGTATTAAATTTTGAACAAAGGCTTTGTATCGTATCATTTTCTTTTACTCTATATAAAAATTCTTTGGCTAAAACGATTTCCATAATTATTTATATTCAGAAACATAATTTTTGTGAACATTTAAATTCATAATTTGTATGTGAAAGTTGAATGTCAACATAAATTGGTGACGTAAAAATAATAATCATACATCCTTAATAGAAATTTAAAATTGTTAATATACTTTTATTCAATCAATTTTAAATAAATATAAAAATTGAAAATAATTTAAAATTTAATCTTGGTATATATTTTTTCTCAATTTTATATATTTATATAGGATACTTTATATGAAATCAATTTTTAAAGCAGTAGCTGTAGTTACAATATTTTCAGTGTTCACGCGTTTGTTGGGTTTCTTTTTTAGGATCTATCTCACTAGAAAATTAGGAGCAGAAGGTATTGGTCTTTTTCAAATGGCAACATCTGTGCTAGGAATATTTACGACACTAATATCAAGTGGACTACCTTTAACCACTGCAAAATTGGTGTCAAAATACGAAGCTAATTCCGAACTAAAAAAGAGAAACAAAGTCGTTAGTTCTGCTCTTATTATTGCTCTTGTGATAGCAACCATCTCATCTTTGGTAATTTATCTATTAAAGTCTATATGGTGTATTATTCTAACAGATAGTAGAGCTGTGGAATTATTGATCATACTGCTACCGTCTATTATTTGTAGTGCCATATATGCCGTATTTCGTGGCGCGATGTGGGGTCAAAACGACTATTTCAATTGTGGATTGACTGAATTGATTGAACAAATAATTCGCTTTGCTCTTACTTTCATTATGCTTTTTACTATTACAGATTATTTCGTAGCAACAAAATATTCTGCCATTGCATTTAATTTGACTTGTTTGCTATCTGCCCTAATCACAGCCTTCATTTATTTTAAAAAAGGAAAATTGAATTTCAAAAAAGGAGAATATCGCAATATAATAAAAAGTGCTGTACCTATTACTGGTGTGAGACTTGCAAATTCTCTTGTCCAACCTTTGACAACTCTTATAATACCTAATATGTTGATTTTATCTGGCTATTCTACAAGCGAAGCAGTCTCTAGCTTTGGCGTCATAATGGGAATGACCTTCCCTATGCTATTCGTGCCTATGGCAATAATTGGTAGTATCAGTATGGTGCTTATCCCTTCAATTAGTTCAATGATGTCAAAAAATCAATATGATTCAATTCAAGAAAATATCACAAAATCACTTGATGTATCAATTTTTATAAGTATGATATTTATTCCACTCTATTTATCTGTTGGAGATTTGATAGGAATCGTCCTATATGATAATACTTTATCTGGCGTATTGCTTCAACTTTCTGCAATATGTGTTCTCCCAATCACATTGTGTAATCTTACTGGTAGCATTCTTAATGCCCTAAATAAAGAAGTGAAATCATTTCTAAATTATATAGTTGGATCAGTTATTTTATTTATTAGTCTAATTGCCTTCACTCCATTGGTTGGTATAAATTCAATAATTATATCTTTCTTCTTATCAATGCTAACAATCACAACATTAAACATTAGGATGATAAAAAGATCTATCCCGAACATCAAATTCAATTTGTTTAATTTGTCCTTGAAATACGCTTTGATTATTATCCCCACAAGTCTATTAGGTCATTTTGTATCAAATATTTGTTTGAATGTATTTAACAATTTTATTTCCGCTTGTATTGGTGGCGGAATAAGCATTCTATTTACATTATTGTTGTGCAAGATATTTAATCTCTATGATATTTCAAAATTGATCACTTTAATCAAGAAAAAACGCAAAAATACTATTTAAAATTGCAATTTCTTTAAAATTTTAAATTTTTTATATTCTATGATATTATTAATACGATATTAAATTATAAGGAATAAATTTATTTTCTCTGAACATACTTATTGTATGTTTATAGTTTTTATAAGAGTATTAATAATTTATATTACTGTTCTAGTATTTTTAAGATTAATGGGCAAGCGTCAGATTGGTGAGATGCAACCCTATGAAGTAGTTATAACATTGATCATTGCTGATTTAGCCACTTTACCAATGAGTGATACAAATATTCCTTTGATCAATGGAATTTTACCTCTTGCAATCTTGGTTCTAATACACTTTTTTATCACTATATTAACACGAAAAAATATTAAAATTCGAAGATTTATGAGCGGACGACCCGTAGTCGTGATAAGTCCGAAAGGAATTGAATATCAGGCGCTTAAAGATCTAAATATGAATATTGACGATTTGCTTGAATCTATTAGACAGGCAGGTTTCTATAGTTTTGATCAAATATTGTATGCTATCATAGAAACCAATGGGAAAATGAGCGTAATACCTACAAGCGACAATTCTCCCGCTACAGCAAAAGATGTAAACGTATCAAATCCTCCAGCACACCTTCCTCACGTCATTATTTCTGACGGAAAAATTATAAAGGAGGAGATGGAACAACTGAGTATAAATGAAAACGATTTATACAAAATTTTGGAATATTTAAAAATAAAAACAATAAAAGATTTAATCATCCTTTCACTCGATAGCGCAGGAAAAACTTATTATCAAAAAAAGGGTGAAAATTTTAAATTGATTGAAAACATAAATAAGGAAGTGAAATTATGAAAGTTTGGATACCTATTTTAATTTTGTTTCTTGCTGTTACTGGTTTATGCATTTGGGATGGAATTTATACACAAAAAGTTTTTGAAAAACTAGAAAATGATAGCGAAAAGATATACGAAACGCTATTGACTACCGAAATAACTGATCCGAAAATTCAAAATGATATCTTGAATTTGAATAAATATTGGACAGAAAAAATGGATATACTGTGCATTTCCATTTCAAGAAAGGATCTGCAACCTATATCCGATTATCTGCAATTTTTATGCTCCTCAATAATAAATGAAAATCAAGAGGATGCTGTGACGTATTCTCGTCTATTGAACTATAATATTGTAGGGATGAATCAAACGACAGGAATCAATATTTTGAATTTAATATAAAAATATAATTTTAAAGTTTCAACAATAAACAATCAAAAGATTTAATATTGATTTTAAATTGAACATTAGATACTTCTCAATTCCAGTGTTCACTTTTTTATTCATCTATATTATAACAAAGTCAAAAATGTGACAGTGCAAATGATGATCATAATTATCAAGACAAAAGTAAGTGTTGCCACTTCATTGACTGTCGAAGAGAAATTGAAAATGCTCGCCTTTGGTATTCCATTTTGTTTAATATTAGCCAAAATTTTATTGGTGGAATTATTTACTTTTGCTATTTCATTTTTATAAGATTTTCCACCCTTGATGCTTTTTGCTCGGAAAATCTTGATCATAATCTTTTGTCTTGATTTGATCTCATCAATAGTAGAATCGTATCTTAAATCCATATAATGATAACTTTGTTTTAGTTCCTTTTCCATATATTTGTACCTACTTTTTCAACATCTTTTTTAGATATGTGCCCGTATAACTTGCTTTCACTTTTGCCACCTCTTCCGGAGTGCCGGTAGCCACGATTTTTCCGCCACCTTCGCCACCTTCAGGTCCCATATCTATAATATAGTCAGCAGTCTTGACTATGTCCAAATTGTGTTCTATCACAACTACGGTATTTCCATTACCTACCAATCTTTGCAAAATGTCTACCAAACGTTTCACATCATAAGAATGCAAACCCGTAGTAGGTTCATCCAAAATGTATACAGTATTTCCAGTGTCTCGTTTGGTCAATTCAGTTGCCAATTTTAATCTCTGAGCTTCTCCACCTGATAATGTAGTTGCACTCTGCCCTAATTTTATATAACCCAATCCTACATCTACCAATGTCTGTAACTTGCCTTTTATTTGAGGCAATGCATCGAAAAATTCATAAGCCTCATCAATGGTCATCTCTAGCACGTCATAAATAGATTTACCTTTGTATTTGACCTCCAAGACTTCTCTTGAATATCGTTTCCCGCCACACACTTCACACGGCACGAACACATCTGGCATAAAGTACATCCTGAGTCTTTTCACTCCATCGCCCGAGCAGGCTTCGCATCGCCCACCCTCAACATTGAAACTAAATTTACCTAGATCGAAACCTTTTTCTTTTGCTTGTGGAGTTGAGGCAAAGAGTTCTCTAATTTTTGTAAATACTCCAGAATATGTGGCAGGATTACTCCTAGGAGTACGTCCAATCGGAGTTTGATCTATTTGTATCACTTTGTCAATCCCTTCAATACCCAAAATGTCCATCAAATTTTTATCTTGATCGCGTCTATTGAGTTTGTTGAACAATGCCCGATAAAAGATATCATTCACCAATGTAGACTTTCCGCTACCGCTCACTCCTGTTATGCAAGTGAGGACACCACGCGGAATGACCACATCTAGATCTTCTATATTATGCTCTTTACAACCAAGCAGTCTGATATAACCTTTGTTCGTTTCTCGTCTATTTTCAGGAACCTCAATCTTCATCTCACCTGACAAGAATTTACCAGTGATAGATCTTGGATTATTAATGAGATCCTGTACGCTTCCATAAGCCACTACTTCACCACCATTGGTCCCCGCATACGGACCAATATCTACCAGATAATCCGCTTGTCTAATCGTGTCCTCATCGTGCTCCACGACAATGAGCGTGTTGCCAAGATCTCGCAAATTTTTGAGAGTATCAATTAATCTATCGTTATCTCGTTGATGCAAACCAATGCTAGGCTCGTCTAAGATATACAGCACACCACTTAGTCCACTGCCAATCTGTGTCGCCAAACGTATGCGTTGCGACTCTCCACCTGAAAGAGTGCCTGCGCGTCTTGACAATGTCAAATATGTCAATCCTACATTAATGAGAAATGATAGTCTAGAAGTTATCTCTTTGATTATGCTTTCAGCTATCATTTGATCTGTTTTGCTCAATTCTAGGGATGTAATAAATCTATACAGCTTAGTAATAGACATATCACATAATTCAGCGATATTTTTTTTGTTTATTTTTATTGACAATGCATTTGGGTTGAGCCTTTTACCCAAGCATTCTGGGCAAGTGTCCTCGCTCATCAATTTATATATTTCTTCCTTGACATATTCACTTTGAGATTCTTGGAATCTCCTCAAAAGATCGGGTATAATTCCCATAAATAAAGCATCGGTTTGTGTGCAATACTGATGCAAATTAGGAGCAATCAGATCCTTATCTCCACTTTCTCCATTTATCAAGACATTCCTAGCCTCTTTAGGAATCTTATAATACGGCATATCAAGTGTGAAATTATATTTTTTGCCCAATTTTTGCAATGCTCGTTTAGTCACTCCTGTTGTGTCAATATTGAAACCCATTACAGCTAAAGCGCCTTCATTTATAGATAATCGATCATTTTTAACTATTGAATTTTCGCCAATTTTTATGACATAACCTAACCCTCCACATTTTGGACAAGCTCCTGCGTGATTGTTGAAACTAAATAGTGTAGGCTCAATGTCTGGAATGGATACTCCGCAGTCTACACAACTATATTTAACACTATATAGTTTATCTTTTCCATCATCATTGATTACGACCAAACCATCCGCCATCTGCAAACATTTCTCCACAGATTCAGTAAGTCGTGAAATTATTCCATCTTTTTTTACCAATCTATCTACTACGACATAAATGTCGTGACGTTTGTTTTTATCAAGCACAATAGCATCATCAAGTGAATAAAGCTGCTTGTCTACCATTACTCGAACGAATCCATCTTTTCTCAGTCCGTCCAAAGTCTTTTCGTGACTACCTTTTTGCGCCCTGATAATTGGAGCCATTACAAGCAATTTGCTCCCGTCCTCTGTTTCCAAAATTCTATCCACTATCTGATCTATTGTTTGTACGCTGATTGGCTTGCCACATTTTGGACAATAAGGCTTGCCAATACGCGCAAACAAAAGTCTCAAATAATCGTATATTTCAGTGATAGTTCCGACAGTAGAGCGTGGGTTGTTGTTGGTGCTCTTTTGATCTATTGAGATTGCTGGGCTAAGTCCATCTATGCTTTCAACATCTGGCTTGTTCATCTGCCCCAAAAATTGCCTAGCATAACTAGACAAACTTTCCATATATCTCCTCTGCCCTTCAGCAAAAATTGTATCAAAAGCAAGAGTGGACTTTCCGCATCCGCTTACTCCAGAAAATACTACCAACTTATTTTTAGGAATAACCACATCAACATTTTTTAAATTGTTTTCTTTCGCACCTTTTACAACTATATTTTCTAACATATCCACCCTCTAATTTTTTCCTAAATTAAATCACTTAATAGTATACCACATTATTCGTCAATTTTCAAGTGGAAATTTCTACAAATTCATACCACGCCTAAAATATAGAACAATCCAATAAAATATACGCTCTCTTTCAGTATTTTAAAACAAAATGATATTAATATACAAAATTAATATTAAAGAAAAAAACGACTTAAAGTCGCTTAATTCCTTCTTGGAATTGTAATAATCAATACTAATGCAAGGATTCCTACTCCTATAGCCACATAATAACCGACTTGATTGAAATATCCATTGTCTATATTGTATAATGAATTGATGCTAATTGAAATATCATAATCATCATCAAAATTTTCATCAACGCTTAGCAAAACTTCATTGCCCTTTAATTTATAATAATATTTTGTTGTAAGGCCAAATTCATCTTCTTTTGTAACCGTGCCATCCCAGTCAAAATTGTATGTCGATTCTGTCGTAATATTCCCGATTTCTGTCGTGCGAACATATTCGCCAAAAGGAAGAATAAAGCAAGGATAGCCATAGCAAACTACAACGAACGCAACGCATAAAATCAAAACAATTTTTCTTAACATACTCCACCTCTCTATTTATTATATATTATTATACAATATACCACACAAGATGTCAAGATTTATAAAATAAAAAAATATATAGGCAAATTTTATTCTATTTCAAGATTAAAATTGTATTGCTTGACAAAAATAATAATAAATTTAAAATAATTGTTAAGGAGCAAATATGAAAAAAAGAAATCAAATATCTAAAGAATATAAATGGGATTTATCAAGTTATATAAAAAACGATGAAGAGATTGACCAAATTTTCAAAAGAATGGAAAATTTGACTGATATTCTACCAAAATATAAGGGAAAATTGCAAAATTCTAATATACTATATGAGCGTCTTGAAAAATACAAAGACGATTTCATATCTATGGCAAAATTATCTCATTTCATATCTCATAATCTCAATGTAGATTCGTCAGATACGAAAATGCTAATGTTGGAGCAAAAATTTAATAATTTATACACTAGACTGAGCGAAGCTAATTCATATTTTGTCCCACAATTGTATGAATTGCCAGAAAAATATTTGAAATCATTATTACAAGACAAAAGATTTTCAGATTATGATAATTTGATTAAGGAGATAATAAAGTTAAAACCTCATAAAATAGATGAAAAGACGAACGAATTGTTATCAAAAATGAGCAATTTTTTAGGTAATAATGAAAATATCCACAGCATTTTAGTGGATTCTGAAATCAAGTTTGATGATGCATTAGACAAGACAGGAAAATCGAAAAAAGTAGATAATTCCACTTATCCTAAATATTTGCGAGGCAATGATGACATCCTTAGAAAAAATGCGTTTAACTCACGAATGACTGCATTTAGTAGACTAAATAAAACCTTTTCCGAATTGTATCTAAAAGACATTGAATATGATAAATTTTTATCCAAATTAACTAATTATTCAAATCTGTTAGAGAGTGTATTGCTAGAAGATGATATTCCAAAAGAAGTGTTTAACAATATTATAAAATTCACAGAAAAATATATTCCACTGCTACAAGACTATTGCAAAACACGTGCAAAAATATCAAGAAACAAAAATTTCGCCTACTACGATCTTTTCGAAGATTCAAAAAACAACTCAAAAATTTCGCTTGATCAAGCAAAGGAAATGATAGCCAACGCCTTGAAACCATTGGGTGAAGAATATCTAGAACATTTGAATAGGAAATTAAATGACAATTCTATAGATTATTTCCCTAATGAGAATAAAAATTCGGGCGCATATTGTTCTCATTGTTATGGAGCAAATACCGTAGTTTTGACAAATTATATTTACAATTATAATTCCGTTTCAACCCTATGTCACGAGTTAGGTCATTGTATAAATGCAGAATATTTTTTGAATGCTCAACCTTATGAAAAAGCAAATATTTCAATTTTCGCAGCTGAAATAGCAAGTACAACCAATGAAATATTGCTGAATCAATATATGTTGAATAATTCAAAGAAAAGGGACAAATCCTATTATCTTCACCATTTCCTTGATGAAGTAAGAAGCACCATTTTTAGACAGATAATTTTTACCGAATTTGAATTATATGCCCATCAAAAGATCGAAAATAATGAACCAATAACTTATGCGGATTTAAATAACTATTATCTTGATCTTAATAAAAAATTCTATGGTAAATCTCTGATCATTCCTGACAATTTGCAATACGAATGGATGTGCGTACCTCACTTTTACTCTCCGTATTATGTGTTCACTTATGCAACAGGTTTAGTCACTGCTATAGCAATAGTGGACAAAATTTTGTCTGATAATAAATTCTACCAATCATATATTAACTTTTTGAAAAATGGAACAAACAAACCAGCTATAGAAGTTTTGAAAGAAATAGACATAGATTTAACTACAGAAAAGCCTTATGAAATAGCTTTTAATTTCATAAAAAAACAATTAGAATTATATAAATCATTAAATAAATAATTTAGAAAAGATTGCAAAAGATAATTATAAATGTTATAATAAAGGATATTATGCTAGATAAAAAATCAATATCAGTATTAAAAGCGATGAATAAATTGGCATTAGGTAGTGCATACAAAGTTGTCACTACAGATGAAATAATGGCAATTTTGGCTCAAAAATCACAATATGACAATGATAGTTTGAAAGATATAATAAGTTTTCTTGAAAAACAGGAATATATCAATGTAAAGTTTAGTGAAGACAATACGTATTGTTATTCCATAACGCCTAAAGGTAATATTTATTTAGAGCAAACGGATGGAAAATCAAAATCACACACCACCAAACAAAATAAATTTTTGCCATATTTATATATAGCAATTGCCTCATTTGTCGGCACAATACTTGCATTGATTATTTTCTTTTTATTCACATTATAAACTAAGGAAATCAAAAAATGTTAACATTCAAAGAAAAATATGTAATGGAATATGTATATCAAAAATGTCAAGGTAAAAAATCTTGTCTTATTTCTCCTCGCGAAATAATTTCTTTTGCCGCAGACAGATATGTAATTTATCCTGATGAGCTAGAAAAAATTATGACAAACTTGAGCTATGATAATTATATTGAACTATTCAAATCTGACAAAAAAGGTAGTCCTGTCTTTTGCGTTTCTCTGAAAATAAAAGGGGAGGGATTTCATCGCGAACTTACGAATAACAAACGCAATCTCCTATTATTGCTCGGACGGACTTGCATACTGGCCGTGATAAGTGCATTGATAGGTGTGTTTATACGATTTATGTTCTAGGATGTTTATGGAATATCGAAATTTTGAATTAGTATCAAAATATAATCCTACAGGAGATCAGCCTGAAGCCATTCAAGCTCTAGTAGAAGGAATCAACGACGGACTGTCAGCACAAGTATTAAAAGGAGTTACGGGTAGCGGAAAGACATTTACAATGGCGAATGTCATAGCACAAGTCAATCGTCCTACCCTCGTGCTTGCTCATAATAAAACTCTTGCAGCCCAACTTTGTAATGAGTTTAGAGAATTCTTTCCAAATAATAGAGTTGAGTTTTTTGTTTCATACTATGACTATTATCAGCCTGAAGCATATATTGTTTCTAGTGATACTTATATAGAAAAAGATATGAGTGTCAACGATGAGATTGATAAATTGCGTCATAGTGCCACTAGCAGTTTGCTAGAAAGATCTGATACTATTGTAGTGGCCTCTGTCTCCTGCATTTATGGCTTGGGTGCACCAAAAGAATATTATGACTTGCATATCTCATTGCGTGCTGGAGATAACATGTCTAGAGAACAATTGATATCTAAACTAATAAGTATTCAATACACAAGAAATGATATAGATTTCACACGATCTACATTTCGAGCACGTGGAGATGTTGTGGATATATTCCCTGCCGATAGCAGTGAACGTGCTATAAGAGTAGAATTTTTTGATGACGAAATTGAACAAATCAGCGAATTTGAAGCTGTCACAGGGAAAGTGATAGACAAACTAAAGCACGCGTCAATTTTCCCAGCGAGCCATTATGCCGTTGGGAGTGAGCGATTAAATAATGCATTAGAACAAATAAAAAAAGACGCAAGAGAACGCGAAGAATATTTTACAAAAGAAGGCAAATATATTGAAGCACAACGAATTCGTGAACGAACAAACTATGATATTGAAATGATGCAGGAGATGGGATATTGTTCAGGGATAGAAAATTATTCTAGATATTTTGATGGTAGAAAACCTGGCGAACCTCCATACACATTATTAGATTATTTTCCAAATGGATTTTTGCTTTTTGTAGATGAGAGCCACATTACTTTACCTCAAGTTAGAGGAATGTATAACGGAGACAGAGCAAGAAAAACTAGTCTAGTGGACTATGGTTTTCGATTGCCTAGTGCCTTTGACAATCGTCCATTGAATTTTGATGAATTTAACTCTCGAATAGGACAAACTATCTACGTATCCGCTACTCCAAATGAATACGAATTATCACTAGCAGGTCAGGTAGTAGAACAAGTGATTCGCCCTACATATCTACTAGATCCTGAAATTGAAGTGCGCCCTAGCCTTGGTCAAGTAGATGATCTATCTGATGAAATAAAGAAAAATATTGCAAAAAAGGGTAAGATACTAGTCACCACTCTGACAAAGAAAATGGCAGAAGATCTATCTTCATATTTTGGAGAAAATGGTATACGCGTCAAATATCTTCATAGTGAAATCGATACTTTGGAACGAGTAAAAATTATCAATGAATTGCGAGCGGATGAATTTGATGTTTTGATCGGTATCAATTTGCTTCGTGAAGGACTTGATCTTCCAGAAGTTAGTTTAGTTGCAATCTTAGACGCAGATAAAGAAGGTTTCCTACGTAGCGCCACCTCTCTTATTCAGATAGTTGGGCGAGCTGCACGTAATAGCGAAAGCAAAGTAATTATGTATGCAGACAGAATTACCGATAGTATGCGACAAGCAATTGATGAAACCAACAGGCGTCGTGAAAAACAAATGAAATATAATCTTGATCATAATGTCAAACCTATGACTATTAAAAAAGATATTGTTGATACATTAAAAATTAGAATGGACAAAGACGAAGAAGAAATGTCAAAATCTGATATATCTAAGAAAATAGAGCAATTGAAAGGTATGATGAACACTGCTGCATCTCAACTTGATTTTGAAACAGCAATTACATTGAGAGAAGAGATAGCTAAACTTAAAAGAAAATTAAGAAAATGATTATAATTTATAAATCCTAAATCAATTTATTAGGATATAAACAATTAAAAAAATCTCTTAATCAATTAAGAGATTTTTTTGTGTTATTCAACATCCTTAGATTTTGCATCGGATGATGAATCATCAGTTTTGTCAGAATCTTCTATAACAATTTCATCATCTTTATCTTCACTAGAATCTGTTTTTTCTACAGAATTTTTTGAAGATTTACTTGATTTTGAAGATTTTTCTATTGAATCTTTTTTATTTGATTTTGTCTTTGAACTTCCACCCTTTTTACCCGTGAAAGTGAAGAATAAGATTACACCCGCAAGAATCACAAGAGATACCACTATCAAAATGATACCTATATATGAATCATTTTCTTCATCAGGTTGAGATTCGCTGACAACATTAAACTCAATAGTTTTGGTTGCGACATTTTCATAATTATCTTCAATAGTTAACGTCAATACGCATTTTCCAGTACCAGATATAATATACTGCCCATCTTCCTCACCGTCAGATACTATACCTGCATCGCTTGAAAGTTCTACAGTCAAAGAGTTCCAATTGGTCATAGTTGTTTCAGTTCCATTGTCATTTTTATCTTTGATCACCAAACCTGTGTCATAAGAATAAATTCTATTTCCATTACTTATAACTTCAATTACTAAAGTTCTATCACTCTTATCTAGATTAATATTGTATTCGATTTGATTTGTTCCATCGTATACTATTTCCTGAGATAATTCATTTTCGTAATTCATAGTAAATGTTGGAGCTACATTATCGCCGACTCTAATCTCAAATGTTTCAGAAATCGTGCTATAATCTGTCTTTGCTGTATATGTCACTCTGTATGTGCCACGCGTATTTTCATTTGTTTTAAATGTCCATATCATAGCACTGCCATTTTGGACTTTGATCGCATCGCCTGCTTCAGGGACCAATCCATCTGGATCTGTCACAGTGACTGTAACTTCTGCTCTTATATTACCCTGACTAGCTGTCCAATCAGGTAAAATAATTGTTTCATTTTGTTTAGCATATTCAGGGACATCTATATCAAAATCCCACTCTAATTCTGGCATTGTAATATTGACATAATATATGCGTTCAACTGGCGTACCGTCTTCTGTATATCTTGCAGTAAATGTTATGGTATAATTGCCTTCGCTATTGAACTGATATTCCATATAATTTCCAGTAGTTTTATAACTTAAATTTAAACTGCCAGTATCTATTATAGGTTGATCAAATATTGTTTGTGCATCATTAGTGATGTCATCACCATTAGATGAATACAAACTAGGGTCAAATGAAATTGTAGCACCAACTTCGGCCGTGATAGTATTTCCGCTAATATTGATATCCGTGCCATCTATATTCGAGCCATCAGCGTTGACAGATATATAAGGATCAGAAGAATTGTTTACAACAAATGTGAAGAATACTGTAGTCTGATTGCCCGCATCGTCTGTCGCTGTATAGACAACATAATATGTGCCTACTTTACTAGTCGTAATAGTACCACCAGTGATTGTATCGGCACCCATTTGAGCTCCTTTTGGAGACAAGAACTGCAATCCTGTACCGACACTATCAGGTGTGCCAATATAATAATTTACATCCAAAGCAAGATATTGATCTTCCGCATCAGTAAATTGAATTGTAGGAAGAGTGACATCTTCTACTTGATCAAATTCTAAAGTTTCCAAAATACTAGAACTATCAGTACTGAAATCTCCCGCATTAATAATAGAATATTCAGGAGCGTTAGTTTCATCTGTGATCTTGATGTTCAGTACTCGAGTGGCTGTTGCTATATAACCCTCATCATTAAGTGCTACTGCTATTAGATTCAATTTGTTGCCATTGGTCTCTGAACTATAATTATCTAATTTGATATCAAAACTATTTTCATTATCTGCATCAATGTTAGCTATCCCGAAACCAGAATACAATTTCTGCATTTCTTCTATAAATGATTTATCGTCTAATACATTGCAAATATTATTAGCCGTGTCAGAATTTGAATTTCCAGTGACCGCTTTAATAGCGTTCAAAATGTCAGTATTCAAATCATTTTCAGACTCTGTAGAATAATAATAGAAAACCGCATTTTTTAGACGTGTATCAATATCATCGGTTGAAGTGATATTCACATTGATCGTATCATCACTAGAAATCGTAGCATTATTTTTAACATTATTTATTTGAATGGTAGGAGTAGAGGTCTTGATGTCTTCATCTTCATCGCCTTCATTAGGCTGGGCGACAGTCGCTCTTGACAATACTGTGATAGTATATCTTGTAGTTCCGGTTCTGTAAACATAACTTTCTTGTTTAGAGATAGTATTAGCCAACACATAATAGCCTATAGTATATTCTCCTGCATAATCGGAGATGTCTGAATTATCTTTTGAAAATTGGAATCTCACTGCCTTGTTGACCTTGCCAATGTTTGGATCAGCTGAATAGTTATATCCAGATTCGCCTTCTTGAACCTCTTCTACTTCCCCATCAACGATTTTCTTATTATCCACATAATAAATCGTGTGAGTATTTGTGTTTTGAATATAACGAATAAATTCGAAATCTTTATATTCAGTCACTTTATCGGTCGCATATATTGCTGGTAGTTCCAATTCTGTATAACCATATCTAGTCTTCAAATCAACTGCATAATTTGTATTAACTTTATCTACGAATTCACCGTCGTCATTTTCGACCTGAATAGGATTTTTGGTAGTTTCATCAATTTCATAATCATACGCCATATATACACTAGGACGAGTATTATCAGTGACGTTTCTTATAATCACACTAATTGATTTTGTATTGCCATAAGCATCTACTATATTGTAAGTCACTCTATAATCACCTACCATATCAGCATAATTGTCCACATTAAATTCTTCTTTTGTGAAATTGAATTTGAAAGTATTATTAGTCAATGTCTTGGAGATATTTTCATTATTTCTTTTCGTTATGGTAATAGAAGTAACATTGTGCTCTATATTTGAATTGTAATTGTCACTAACTGTAAGATTAGGAAGAGTCACTCTCTTATCTCCCAATTCTACACTTGGCATAGACGGAGTCGTAATTGTGAGATCATCACTTGTAGGCTCAACAAAGTCATCTGATACATTGATTGTATATGTTACCGTAGGTGGATTGCTACCCTGCTTATATGTGTATTCCAAAGTGATAGTACCGCTCTCGCTCGGAATAACATAATACTTGCCTTCAGACTCATATATATAATCACTTGTTGACCATTCTTGAGGTGCTCCATTAACTGTGACTGTAGGAATGACTGTCGTCACAACTTCATCATTATCACTATCAGCAACTTTCACATTAGCAACTGGCACTTCAAATGCTTCATTACTAGTATGCATAGAAAGAGGAACAAGGTTTTTCAAACCTGTCGTTTCATCTACAAAATCTAATTCATAGGATATATTTTTTACTGTAACTGTATATGTGTTTGAATAATATGTCCTTCCTCCATTTGTGATAATATAAAGGATATCATATTGTCCATTATTGAGAGCATTAAGTCCTAAATAGCCACTAGCAATATTGGTTTCATCAAAATATTCTGTGTCATTACCACTTCCTCCCACAACATAATCATACGTTTGACCAGATGGATCTACAACTCTAATAGTATAATTAGTTGCAGTATCTGCAAATAGACCAGAGGTCTTTCCTCCAGACAGAGCCGTGTTCAAAAGTGGAATTTGCAATGTCTCACCTTTTGATACATCAACAGTAGTCTTAGGCATCTTAATTGAATTAATAGCTGCATTATAAGTTTCAATTGTGTAAGACAATTCAGCCGCATAAGTCGTCAAAACTGGACTGAAAGCGAAAACAATACTCATTATTGCAAAAGCTAAAAAACAAAATGTAAGTTTAAAGTATTTTTTTAACTGTTTCATTACTGTCTCCTTAATTTTCGTCTAATTTATTCTAATAAATACAGAGAAATTTGTCAAACAAAATACGGTAATATTTAATAAGATTTACATAATTAGTTTAATATTTTAAACATTTTTTATTGCAAGAAAAAAGACTAGTTATGTCGAATATTGATGTAAAATGAAAAATATAAAATTTAAAATCTTATAATTTTTAAAATTAACTAAATTTTCACAATATCAATGACTCAAATATTACTTCAAAACATAGAAATTTTTAGTTGCAAAATCTAAATTTTGAAAATAACTTAATTCCAATTTCAAAATATAAATTTGTTTTTAAATATATAAATGATATAAAAAACGCATAAATGCGTTTTCATTATTTACAATCTACTAATCTGCTGATTCGCATATTCTTTTGTAATAAAATTAAATTCATCACTGCTCGCTAAGAAATATTGTTTTTCTCTATGTTTATTCAACTTGCTAATAAAATCACTATTTAGCAATTTGTACCTATCCAATAATGTTTTATTCAATTCTTCAAAATTCAAATTGTTTGAATCTATCAAAAGTCTTTTTGTTTCAAGTGCCCATTCACTAGGCTCAACTCCATTTGATTTGTCAAAATCACATAATATATTCATATCTTCAGGACTTGTAATAAATCTAGCTATTATTTTAATTTTTTCTTGAATAGTGCGTGGTAATTCTTTCACCGCATTAGCATCCATATAGTAGAATGAATACAATCTGTCTGCCTCATTAAAAATAGCCTCTGCTCGCCTAGGACGTTTCAATACTACTCTATCTCCATATACCCCACGTCCCCGTTTGTATTCTACTATTTCATAAAAATTGTTTATCAAAAAATCCAACTGAGCCCAGTTTAATTTATTAACTTTTGTCATACGCTCACCTTATGCAAGTGCATCTACCAATAAAACTATATTTTTCTTATTTGCCTTGTAAACTTCTTCAAAATCACGCGGAGCCTCCAACTCACAATTAAATTTAATTGCACAGTCCACCATAGCACATAGATCCTCTTTCGCTTTAATATAGGCATCTACTACAGTTTCTCCTTCTTTCACAATATCCAATTCTTTGATATGAATAGTATACCAACCCGTGTTGGAACCTTTCTCATCATCTTTATATAATACTGCTGGATAAACTAATTCTTTCATAATCACCCTCTCTGTTTGTAATTAATTATACCACAAAAAAAATGATATGTAAAATAATTTGTTTTAATAAATTGAAATTTTCATCAATATTATCTTCCTAATTTTACATACTCAACTATAATTATCCTTGTGATTTTAGACAATTATTTGATAGATATTTTCAAAAATCATTATTATCATATTATTTTTTCTAAAAGACATTTACTATTATTAATCAATTTTGCACTAGTCAAAATTCATCCTAATTTCAATATAATTTTGAAGCAAAAATTAGCTATTTTTTATTTTATTTTTGAACTTTTTTATTTAATCAATATAAACATAAAAAAACTCCTAATGAGGAGCCTTTTTAAATACCATTGGTTAGTGAATTTTCTTGATTTGAATTTATAGCAGCAGTCTCTAATTCTTTTGCTTCATTAGATAAAGAAGCAAGATACTCTTCTATTTTTTTAGGGTCTATCTTTTTTTTGCCCGCGATTTGAGATTCAGACAAGTATGCCGTTCTAGCTCTATTTGAGTTAAATACGCCTCTAGCCACCTCTAAATTAATAGGTGGAGTAGTATTTCCATTATTCACTACCTCTGTAGCTTTCATACGATTCAATAATTCCAATCTTTTACGAATAAATGCAAGTCTGCCCGCAACGAGAACTCGTGCAGGAGTTTTATATGTGTTTGCTTTTGAGGATTTTAATTCTTTATTATTTGATGTTTGTTTTCTCATAATTCCTCCTTATTTATGACTACATAATACCACAAAAATTTTAATTTGTAAATAGTTTTATAATATTTTTTAACAAATAATTAAATTAAATAAAATACTATAAAATAGAGGTTTTTGACTAATTCTAGTATTATTTTAATAAAATTTACTTAAAATTAAAATTCAAGATTTTTTATAAAAATGATTTTTGAATTAAAATATTAAGGTTAAAATAAATATGATGTTCCTCTATTATTTTCTTATAAAAAAATAAAAAAAATCTCACTAAAAAACAATTTGCTTTTTCGTGAGATTTCGTATAAAACTAATCTTCAATATCGTTGAATTTGATATCTACATCCTGTCCAACAAAAGACGAATTGTCATCCTTGATTTGCTTTGGAAGAAGATTCCTATATATTGGAGCACCAGTTCCTGCTGGGATCATCTTTCCAATCAAAATATTTTCTTTCAAGCCAACAAGGTGATCTACTTTCCCTTTCAATGCTGCTTCTGTCAATACATTGCTTGATTCTTGGAATGAAGCGGCAGACAAGAAACTTTCAGTAGTTAAAGATGCCTTCGTGATACCTTGCAATTCACGTTTTGCTGTGGCAGGAACACCTCCTTCTTGAAGTGTCTTCAAGTTCGCATCCTCATAGACTTTAATATCTACAATATCACCAGGCAATAAATCTGTATCGCCAGAATTTTCAATCTTAACTTTGCGTAACATTTGTTTAATAATAACTTCAAGGTGTTTTGCATTGATCGAAACTGATTGAGATTTATACACTTCTAGAACTTCATTCAAAAGATATTCTTGAACAGCCTTCACACCACGAGTGCGCAACACATCTTTTGGATTCAGTGGACCTTCTGTGAGTGCTGTACCTGGAGTCACCACATCCCCATTTTTCACTTTCAACACTGAACCAAATGGCAATAGATAACTTTCGTCCGAACTACCCTTGATGACAACCTCATATCGTTTGTCCACTTGATTGATCATCACTTTTCCGCCGATGTCACATATCACAGCGGCACCCTTAGGATTACGTGCTTCAAATATCTCTTCAACTCGTGGCAAACCTGTAGTAATATCCGCAGACGCAGTACCACCGCTATGGAAGGTACGAAGCACCAACTGCGTACCAGGTTCACCGATTGATTGAGCTGCAATGACTCCAACTGCCTCTCCTACGTGAACAACATCATTAGTTGACATATCTCTTCCATAGCATTTAGCACACACGCCAGATTTTGCTTTGCAAGTGAGCAAACTTCTAATTTGAACTTTTTGTATTCCGGCATCAACGATAGTTTGAGCAAGTTCATTGGTAATAAATACATCTTCGCCACAAATTTCTTTTTTAGTTTTAGGATGAATAACTGGAGCTGAGGTAAATCTTCCAGCGATTCGATTGAATAATGACTCAACCTCTGCACCATTGCTTATTATTGCCGTCACATCAATACCCTTGACTGATTCTCCAAGATTAGCGAAACAATCTTCCTCTGTAATCGTCGTATCCTGAGCGATATCTACCAATCTTCTAGTCAAGTATCCTGAGTCAGCAGTTTTCAATGCTGTATCCATCAACTGTTTTCGGCTACCACGTGCCGCACTATAATACTCTAGCGAACTTAGTCCACGCCTAAAGTTTGACTTGACAGGCACGTCACTATCTCCACCACTAGCGGATGCCATATTACCCAGCATACCACTAAGTTGTTTCAATGAATCTTCGCCACCACGCGCCTTTGATGTGATGATGACTTTCAGCGGATTGAATTTATCAAATTCTCCACTGGTAACTTTCATAACTTTATTTGCAGTCTCTTCCCAGATCGCAATATTTTTAGATTTCTTATCGTTATAACTAATGAAACCCTGCATATACATAGCATCATTTTGTTTGACGACTTTATCAGCGTCTTCAATCATTTGATCTTTCTCTTTTGCTTCAAGAATATCAAATATTGAGAATGATATACTTGCAAGAGTCGAATATTTAAATCCCATATTCTTGATATTATCTATCATTGTCACAGTCGGATTGGTGCCGTGCTTTCTATAGCAAGTTTCAATAAGGCTTGAATAATCTCCTTTCTTGAATTCTTTTTCAATTTCATAATGGAAAATATTCTCTTTCTTTGTCCTATCTACGAAGCCCAAATCTTGAGGGATTACGCTGTTGAAAATAATTCTTCCCAAAGTAGTTTCAATTCTACCAGTGTATTTCTGCCCTTCATATTCAACAGTCCTTCGAATATTTATTCTGGCTTGTAGACTCAATTCTCCATTTTCATAGGCTAATTGAGCCTCATCTTCACTACCAAAAATCATACCTTCACCTTTCGCTCCCTCGCGAATGGCTGTGATATAATAGTTACCCAAAATCATATCTTGGCTAGGTACCATATTTGGACTGCCGTCACTTGGTTTCAATACATTATTTGATGCGAGCAGAAGCATTCTAGCCTCAGTCCTTGCCTCTACAGAGAGTGGCACGTGGATACTCATCTGGTCACCATCGAAGTCCGCATTGAATCCTCCACAGGCCAGAGGTGGCAATCTAATTGCTTTTCCTTCTACTAGGATTGGCTCAAATGCTTGTACACTCAATTTGTGCAATGTAGGCGCACGGTTGAGTAGCACAGGGTGTCCTTGTACGACTTCTGACAAGATATCATACACGATAGGGCGTTCTTGGTCGATCATACGGGTTGCTTTCTTCAAATTATTGGTAGCATTGAGTTCAAGCAAACGCTTAATAATAAACGGTCTAAACAGTTCCAAAGCCATCATTTTAGGAAGTCCACACTGATAGATCTTCAATTCAGGACCTACGACAATAACGCTACGTCCTGAGTAGTCCACACGTTTTCCTAGCAAGTTCTGACGGAAACGTCCGTGCTTACCTTTCAAAGATGCGGTGAGCGACTTCAAATCGCGCTGTCTGCTTCCTTGCACTGCTCTGCCACGCTTACCATTATCAAACAATGCGTCAACCGCTTCCTGCAACATTCTCTTTTCGTTTCTGATAATAATCTCAGGAGCGCCTAATTCGATCAATTTTTTTAGCCTATTATTCCTATTTATTACTCTACGATATAAATCATTTAAGTCTGATGCTGCGAATTTTCCGCCATCGATCTGCACAAGTGGGCGCAAATCAGGTGGAATTACTGGAATAACGTCCAGTATCATCCAACTAGGCTTGTTTCCACTCTTAATAAAGGCTTCTACTATCTCGAGTCTTTTGGTGGCTTTCAGCTTCTTTTGACCCTTGCTAGTTCGCATTGTTTCAGTCAATTCATCACGCTCTTTCTCAAGATCAATGTTATTCAAAAGTTCTTTGATCGCCTCAGCACCCATACCAGCTCTAAAGCCGTTAGGTCCATATTTTTCAACTGCCTCACGATATTCTCTATCTCTAATTATTTGTTTGTAGGTAAATTCTGTATTTTTTGGATCAAGCACTACATAACTAACATAATATAGCACTTCGTCCAACTGCTTTGGAGACATATCAAGAATTATACCAATGCGAGATGGAACACCTTTGAAAAACCAAATATGGCTAACTGGAGTTGCGAGTTCAATATGACCCATTCGCTCACGTCTCACTTTGCTACGAGTGACTTCTACACCACACTTATCGCAGACTACGCCTTTGTACCTCACTCTTTTGTATTTTCCGCAATGACATTCCCAATCTTTTTTAGGTCCAAAAATACGCTCACAAAATAATCCATCCTTTTCAGGCTTTTGTGTACGATAATTGATAGTTTCAGGCTTTGTCACCTCACCTCTAGACCAACTTCTTATGGTCTCGGGGGAAGCAATACCTACACGAATTGAGTCAAAATTGTTTAATTCAAACATTATATTTCTCCTAAAAACTGTATATTTCTAACAAGTAAATTATTTTGAGTAGATTTACATCTATCGTTTGCTTGTATTAGAGTTGAATTGATATAATAGATAGTTCAAATCACATACGTCGCAGTCTATTCATCCGAGTCATCCAAATCATCAAACAATGCAGATTCATCAAATGCACTGCTGTTGATATCACTCTCGTAATTATTTTGAATATCGTCAAATTCGACTGTGACATCTTCAAGTGCCTGCTTGTTGACTGGCTCGATAGCACTGACTTCATCTCCCTCTTCACTGACTTCATTGATCGAAAGTTCGTGATTATCTGCTGTCAAGATCTTCACATCCAAGCATAGACCCTGCATCTCTTTTACTAACACTTTGAATGACTCTGGCATACCAGGCTCTGGGATAGGTTCACCTTTCACGATAGCCTCATATGTCTTGATCCTTCCCTCTACATCATCCGATTTAATAGTAAGCATCTCTTGAAGCAATCTAGATGAGCCGTACGCTTCTAGTGCCCAAACTTCCATTTCACCAAATCTCTGACCTCCTAGTTGCCCACGACCGCCTAGAGGTTGCTGAGTGATAAGTGCATACGTACCAATTCCACGTGCGTGAATCTTATCATCCACCATATGAATCAGTTTCAGCATATACATCACACCGACAGTTGTCTTATTTTCAAATGGGAGTCCTGTTCTGCCATCGTACAACTGCATCTTGCCATCTTCTGGAAGATTATTTGCACGCAACAATTCTCTAATATCTTCCTCTTTCGCTCCATCAAATGCAGGGCTCGCGACTTTCCAATCAAGAGATTTGGCAGCAAGTCCGAGATGCATTTCAAGTAATTGTCCCAAGTTCATACGAGATGGAATACCAAGTGGATTCAATACAATATCCACAGTCTCGCCATTAGGCATATATGGCATATCGCTTTCTGGCAAAACGACAGAAATAACACCTTTATTACCATAACGTCCAGCAAGTTTGTCTCCGACCTGAAGGATACGTTTTTGTGCAATGTAAACTTTCACCATCACATTGACACCAGCATCTAGCTCGTCTTTGTTCTTCCTTGACAAGATTTCTATTCCTACCACTACACCTTCTTCTCCGTGTTTTACTTTCAAAGAGGTGTTCTTGACTTCTTTTGTCTTCTCACCAAAGATTGCTTTGAGAAGTCGTTCTTCAGGAGTAAGGTCGGTTTCTCCTTTAGGAGTAACTTTCCCTACCAATATATCTCCCACCTTAACTTCAGTACCTATACGAACAATTCCGTTTTCATCAAGGTTTTTCAATGCTTCTTCGCCAACTCCAGCGATATCGCGAGTGATTTCTTCATCTCCTAGCTTGGTAGTTCTTGCCTCAGTTCTGACTTGTTGAATGCTAATTGAAGTGAACACATCATCGCGTACTATTCTTTCATTGACAAGGATAGCATCCTCAAAGTTGTATCCTTCCCAATTCATAAATGCTACGGTCAAATTTTTACCAAGTGCTAATTCACCATTTTCTGTAGATGCTCCATCTACTAGCACATCACCCTTTTTCACTCTTTCGCCCTTCTTAACGATAGGCTTTTGATTGAAACAGGCCTTTTCATTAGTACGTTCAAACTTGCGCAGTTTATGATTCACTATTGAGCCGTCATCATATTCCATTGTAATATAATCACTTGAAACATATTTACACACGCCGTCTTGCTCTGCCATAATAAGAGCCCCTGAGTCAACGGCAATTTTATGCTCAATACCTGTACCCACAATAGGACTTTCTGCTCTGATTAATGGAACGGACTGACATTGCATATTACATCCCATCAGTGCACGGTTAGCCGCACAGTGTTCAACGAAAGGAATCAAATCTGCTCCTACGGACAGCAATTGTCTAGGTGACAAGTCAACTAAGTCAATCATATTAGAATCGACTCGTGCAGTTTGTCCATTGTGTCTACAATCAATATATCCTGATCGAAGCACACTTTTTTCATCCACATTGACGGTCGCTTGAGCGATGTAATGACCACGTTCTTCATCCGCCATCAAAAACACAATTTCATCTATCAATTTATGTGTATTTGGATCCACTTTTCTATAAGGTGTTTCAATAAAACCATACCTATTCACGCGTGCATAAGCAGCGAGCGAAGTCATCAGTCCGATAGGTTGACCTTCTGGAGTTTCAACCACACAAATACGCCCGTAATGCGAAGGGTTGATATCACGAACTTCTACTGTAGCACGTTCTTTCTTGACGCCACCCTTACCAAATGATGACAGACGTCTCTTATTTCTTAGACTTGCTGCAGGGTTGGTCTGATCCATCAGTGCGCTCAACTGATTAGTGGCCATAAATTCTTTGAAGATCTTATTAATTTGTCTAGCGTTGACAATCTGACTAGGTGTGACGTCTGTAAGATCTCGGCTCTGCAAAGCTTCTCTCACTTGTGTTTGAAGTTTCACCATACCGCTTCTGAATTGATTTTTCAACAATTCACCGCTGGTAGCCACTCTTCTCATAGAGAGATTATCAATTTCATCAGTTTCGCCTAGTCCATCTATCAAATTCAAGTGATAGCTAACAGTTGCGAGGATATCATCCAATGTGACTTGATAATCTTCGAGTTTTCTAGCATTTGCCTTGATAGTAGCACGGAGTGCATTTTCATCATCTTTGTTTTCCTTCATAATCTGTTGAAGCAATGGCAAATAGACTAATTCAGTGATACCAAATTCTTCAGGATTCAATTTAGCATACGCAAACAAATCTACACGTTTGTTTCCCACAACGTGCACCACTTTTTCATCCACCAAGACATCTGCACTATTTATACCTGCGTTCTGAATGGCGTTTGCCTGTTCTACCGAGATTATTTCGCCTTTAGAAACAAATAATTTTTTACCTAACTTTATATCTTCTGCAGCCACCTGGTTCGCGATACGATTTGCCAGTGACAATTTTTTGTTCAATTTGAAACGTCCGACTTTTTCAAGGTTGTATTGCTGAATATTGAAGAATCTGTCATTTATATATGACAAAGTGTTCTCTGGATTAGGGATTTCTCCTGGACGAGTCCTTCTACCGAACTCAATCAAAGCATCTTCTTGAGTGGTCTGTTGCTCCTTATCTAGTGTGTTCACGATGAAAGGATGGTGAGCAAAAATTTCCAACAACTCTTCGTTGGTATAGCCGAAGCATTTCAACAAAACGCCCAGACTCATTTTGAACTTTCTTTCAACGATCACACGGAGCGAATCTCCAGTCACCTGCTCTGTTTGGATCCACATACCGTGACTAGGTTGAATAGAACCAAAATAATCCATACGTCCATATTTGTTCAACTCCCCAGTGAACACTACGCCAGGAGCTTTGATTAGCTGATTCAAGACGACACGCTCAACGCCGTTGCAAATGAATCCGCCGTCATTTGACATATACGGAATATCACCCAAAAATACTTCCTGATCCATAATTTGACCAGTTTCTTTCACTAGCAAGCGAACATTCACCTTGAGCGGAACGGTATAACTTGTCTGCCTGCGCTTGCATTCAGCCCAGGAAAATTTTGGTGTTTTATCCACGGTATAACCCAAAAAAGACAACTCAGCTCTGTTTGAGTAGTCTATGATAGGATTAAATTCGTTCAATACTTCCCCAATATCTTCTTCTAGGAATTTTTTATACGATTCAATTTGAATGTTCAGAAGGTTCGGCATAGTATATGGGACGTCTTTTTGGGCAAAACTATATCTTTCAGCCTTACCATTTTTAATTTTCTTGATGTTGAGTGTGTTTGAATTCATTCATTGACTCCTTATTCAGATGTTTTCCCTATGATTATTAAATACAAAAATCAATACAAAATTATATAGTTTAAACTAGGGACAATCGTTCAATCTAGTCAATAATAGCATAATCAACAATTAATGTCAATAGATTTTAACAAATAATTTCAATAATTTTCCCTCAATTCGTATCATAAAAACTTTAATCTCACAACAATTATCAAATTTCACAGATTAAAACCTTCACTCACTTAATATTTATATACAATTATAAATTTTGGCATTATATACCTATCCATATATCAATGCTATAATCTACGACTATCAACAACCCGTCAGCATATTGACAATAAATATTATCAAATATATATTCCAGCAAAGATAGCTGTATTATTGATCCGACAAAAAAAAGATCCATAGCCAAACCTGTCAAACTATGAATCTATATAATATATTGCGAATACTTGAATATATTGACAAATTAATATTTTTTGATATAAAGCTATTTTATTAAACTTTCGTGTAGATATAGTATAGTCCGTCCTCTGAAGTGGTCTTTGTGAAATTCGCTGTGTCTTCTAGATAACTGTTTGTGTCTGTCCCTATGCAACTGGTCAATACTCTAACAACTGTTGCATATTGTAATAAACGGCCACATTGATTATATCCAGTGCCAGCATTTTTATAGGCATAATTGCTCTCTATCGTCACACTTGTCAAATTACAGCCAGAGAATGCATAATTTCCTATGCTGGTCACGCTCGCTGGTATAGTGATGCTTGTAAGTCCTGTACAACTAGAAAATGCATTATTTCCTATGCTGGTGACACTCTCTGGAATTGTTATGCTAGTGAGACTGCTACAATTCTGGAATGTCGCATATCCTATTATGGTGACACTCTCTGGTATTGTGATGCTTGTCAGTCCTGTACAACCATCGAATGCAAAACTTCCTATATTGGTCACACTTGATGGTATTGTGATGCTTGTCAGTCCTGTACAGCTTTGGAATGCCTCACTACTTATTTCAGTGACACTCTCTGATATTGTGATGCTTGTCAGTCCTCTACATCTCTCGAATGCAGAAACTCCTATGCTGGTGACACTATCTGGTATTGTGATGCTTGTCAGTCCTGTACAGCCTTCGAATGCAGAACTTCCTATGCTGGTCACTTGGCTTCCGATTGTCACTTTTGTGAGACTTTTACATCCTTGGAATACACCAGCCTTGATTGTCGTTGCAGAATCAAAATTAACTTCTGTCACCAATTCATCGCCATTTACATATAGATTAGCTCCATTAGTTAATGGATTGGCATCATATCCCGAAAAAGGATTACCAAATGATATATCTATCCATTCTTCTATTGTTCCTTCGTAATATACATTCGCTAAGTTGTCGCATCCATAGAATGCAGAACTTCCTATGCTTGTCACACTCGCTGGGATTGTGATGCTTGTCAGTCCTTCACAGCCATAGAATGCACAACCTCCAATTTCTGTACACTGACTGTTCTCTGCAAAGTTCACTGAGACTATTTTTGGTATATAATATGAACTACTAGCATCTGGAATGAATAAGTATGCTGGAATTTGTTGCACATTTGCTCCTATATTTACTACTATCCCCACTCCATCTATACCCGCATAAGAAAATATTCTATTATCATAAGATAAATCAGCTAGATTCGTTGCATTATAGTTAATCTCTGTGAGTGCTCCACATCTATCGAATGCAAAATTTCCTATGTATGTCACTTGACTACCTATTGTCACTTTTGTGAGACTAATACAACCTGAAAATACATAAGCATTAATCGTTGTTGCTGTGTCTATATTTATTTCTGTCACCAATTCATCGCCATTTACATATAGATTGGCTCCATTAGTTAATGGATTGGCACCATATCCACCAAATGATATATCTATCCATTCTTCTATTGTTCCTTCGTAATATACATTCGCTAAGTTGTCGCATCCATAGAATGCACGACTTCCTATGCTTGTCACACTATTTGGTATTGTGATACTGGTGAGACTGCCACATTGGCTGAATGCAGAATTTCCTATACTGGTCACGCTCGCTGGGATTGTTATGCTAGTAAGATTGCTACAATTCTCGAATGCATAAGAACCTATCTCCTCAATAGTGTTTGGTAGAGTGACGCTGGTTATATTCTTATTATTATAGAATGCACCATTAGATGCAGTCCCATCGGCTATGCCGGTGATTGTATAGTCAGTGCCGGCTATTACAGTGCCGTCTTCCAATAAAGAGTAGGTGCTTGGGATCACCACTTCTGTAGCCGTACCTGTATATTTCGTGATCTCGCCACTATCATTAATCTCAAAATTTAGCACTTCTACATCCTCACGCAACCAGTAGTAATTCTTATAAGTATCAGTCAAATATGTCGCTGCGGTTGACGTGTTCTGTAGCTCTGTTGGAGAAAATTCTCCGCCAGTTTCACCTTCAAACTGAGACCCAGTCCACCCATAAACATTCTCAAATGTCACATCCGTAAGCCCAGTGCAACTTGCAAACGCACTTGCCCCTATATTATTCACGCCCGCTGGGATTGTTATGGTGGTAAGTCCAATGCAGTTAGCAAATGCAGAATTCCCTATACTAGTCACTTGGTCTCCTATGGTGACACTCGCAAGTTTTTCATATCCATAGAATGCACGGGCTCCTATCTCGGTAGCACGATCAATATTCGCTTCGGTCACTAGTTCTCCATTGATATAGAAATTTTCAGTATATTTTATCGGATTTGCATCAGAACTGTCACCATCAGGATCAAATAAAATACTTACCCAGTCGTTAATATCTCCTGTATAATATACATCTTTGAGCCCGGTACAATTTTGGAATGCCCATTCACCTATATTTGTAACTCCATTCCCTATTGTTATATCAGTTAGTTCATTGCAATCGTAAAATACACTATTCCCTATGTTAACTACACTATTTGGTATAATGATACTGGTTAATCTAGTGCAGCCAGCTAATGCAGAATCTCCTATGCTAGTGACGCTCTCTGGTATTGTGATATTGGTGAGATTACTGCATTGTGCGAATGCATAATCTCCTATCTCTATGCATTGGCTATTCTCTGAAAAGTTCACTGTTATTATGTTTACCGAACCAGATCCTCCAAACAAATATGCTGGAATTCGTTGCACATTTGCTCCTATATTTACTATTACCCCCTCTCCGTTCATTCCTGCACCAGCAAATACCGAATTATAGCTTTCTAAATCTGTCATATTAGTTGCATTAAAGTTGATTTCAGTGAGACCAGTGCAACTAAAAAATGCCTGAGCTCCTATACTGGTCACACTATTTGGGATTGTAATGCTAGTGAGACTAATACATTCAGAGAATGCATTATCTCCTATGCTAGTTACACTATCTGGTATGGTGATACTGGTGAGACTGGTACAATATCCGAATGTCCATACTCCTATGCTAGTTACACCATCTGGGATTGTTATACTGGTGAGACTAATACATTCAGCGAATGCATTATCTCCTATGCTCTCTAACTGGCTCCCTTCTTCAAAGATTACCATCTCTAAGTTTTCACACTTCCAGAATGCAGCATCTACTATGCTGGTCACACTAGCTGGGATTGTGATGTTAGTGAGACTAGTGCAAAAATTGAATGCCTGTTCTCCTATGCCAGTTAGTTGACTATTTTCTCGAAAGATGACGCTAGTGAGACTAGTGCAATTATAGAATGCCAAACGTTCTATGCTGGTCACATTCTCTGATATGGTGATACTGGTGAGGCTAGTGCAATCATAGAATGCATAAGCGCCTATGCTGGTCAGTTGACTGTTCTCTCCAAAGGTGACACTGGTGAGACTAGTGCAATTATAGAATGCATAAGCGCCTATCTTCTCAATTGTATCTGGTAGAGTGACACTAGTTATGTTCTTATTATAGAATGCTCCATTTAATGATGAACCAGCATCGGCTATGCCAGTGATTGTATAGTCAGTGCCGGCTATTACAGTGCCGTCTTCCAATAGTGAGTAGGTGCTTGGGATTACCACTTCTGTAGCTGTCCCTGTATACTTTGTGATCCATCCACCAGAATCAATCTCGTATGGCAATAGTTCTGCCACTTGGTCAAACTGTGCGGTATAGGTCACATCTCCCGTCACTGAGCTAACAGCTGGGCTCCAGCCTGTGAATTCATAAATATAGTTGGCATCCGTACGTATAGGTGTACTGCCATTGTATATCGGAGTCGTACCATATTCGACCTCAAGATTTGTATCTAATATGGAGCCGTCCCAGTTCTGCCACGTCACTGTATAGGTATTCACTGTTTGAGTGAATGTAGCAGTAATTATTAAATCTCCTGTAACTGTAGTGTTGCCTGTGCTCCAACTAGCGAATGCATAAGTGTACTGTGCGGTAGCAGTAGCTGGTGTAGCGGTAATTGTTGTATCGCTTATTGTTATTGTATTGCCACTGACTGTTATTTCCGTACCATAGTCTACTGTTATGCTAGACTCGCTCACTGTGCCATAATCTGCATTGTTGACTGCAATTGATACTGTGAAGGTCTGTATCTCTTCTGTATAGATCACCTCTAGATTGCCTGTGATCCTATACTGATTCTCACTACCTGCTACCTTCTCTGCTCCGTTCACTTCAAACGCTGTGACATCATAGCCCTGTGTGGTGTCATAGGTGATTGTCACTATATCTCCATAGTGTAGTGTGGCAGTGTTAGATAGGTAGATACCTTCCTCGTTCTGTATGTTCACCTGCTCTGGCTTATGTATGCTATACTCTATATATTCCGCTTTGAAGTCGGCGAAGAGCTCTAGATCGCTCACTATTCGAGTAGTAGTTAGGTCCACTGGTTCGCCTTGTGCATTCACCCAACCTATGAAAGTGTATTTGTAGGTATGAGTGTTTGTCTTGGTGGGCATCACTCCTGTGTATGTACATAGTTGGTTATATTCTATCTCTTGATTTTGATATATTTCATTCTTCTCTAAACTATCATAGAATGTGACCTCGTAGGTATTGATCTCCACTCCCTCTACCACTATTACCATATCTCCATTGATAGTAATTGTATAGTAGCCCTCTTGATCTGGAGTGAGTGCTTCTCCATTCACTTTCACTATTATGTCACTTTCGTCATAGCCTGCATTTAAATTTAATTTGAAACTATACTCGCTATTGTACTCTACCTCTACCTGATTGTTTACTATCCCCTCTCCCTCTATGGTGAATGATGGACTGGTAGGTAATGTCACCTTGTATATATTCGCTTCATATTTGGCGTAGAT
>CALWEL010000002.1 GCA_944377305.1 uncultured Clostridia bacterium | reverse complement strand
TTAAATGAAAAGATTAAGGAAGAACAAATGTTACTTGACCAAAACATAAGAGAAGAAGTTATTGAAAAAAGAAAGGAAAAACTTTTTAAAGATATGACTGATGATGAGTTTGACGATATGCTACAAAAACTAATGGAAGAACGCCGAGAAAGGAAACGTAAAAAAGAAAATGACATGGAAATGTAAGTAATTATATTGAAAATATTATAAAATATGCTATAATATGTCAAAGGATAATTATGGAAAATTCACTTAGGAAATTAACTCAAAATAATTTTGTTGAAGCTATTCTTTCTAACAATGGTTATTTTTGTGAGCATTTTCCTAGTTGCTTTAGTACAAATAGTTTAGCGAAAAAATGGGATTATCTTAAATATGAATTAATGCAGTTAGTAGATAGTTCTTCAAAAGGAACCTATCCACTTTCTATTTCTATGAGTAAAGAAGGGTTGCTAAGAAGACAAATGTATATTCCAAATATAATTTCATTTTTAGAGTTAGCGAATTATATTGGAGTAAATTATGATTTTATATTATCGACATGCAATTCAAGATGTAGTGAATCTAAAATAACATACATAAAACCATTTGAGTATCCTTCAAATTATAGAAAATCGATATATTCTCGTAATGCTCATTTTGTTGGATATAAGTATAAACTAAAATTGGATATCGCAAACTGCTTTAATAGTATATATACGCATTCTTTATCATGGGCTTGTGTTGGGAAAGAAAATGCAAAAAAGATGTACAATAATAAAAATACACAATCAGATGGATATAAAATTGGAGATAAGATTGATACGTTAAATTCAAACATGAATGGAACGCAAACCAATGGATTATTAACAGGTCCTTTTACTTCAAGGGTTTCATCTGAAATTATTTTAAGTGAATTAGATAGAATATTAAAAAAAGAATATGATTTTGTTCGATATGTAGATGATTATAATTTTTATTTTTCAACACAAGAAGAAGCAAATAATGCAATTCCTAAAATAGCGTCAATATTAAGTGAATATAATTTTTTGATTAACAAAGAAAAAATACAACTTATAAAATTTCCTTTTGATGTGCTTGAAAATTTTGATGATTTATTTCCGTTGGCTAAAAACGGAGAAAATGTTTATATTCTTTTACAAAAAGCTTATTCATTGGCTTCGGAAGGAAATGTTGGCGCTTTGAAATACTTGCTAAAAATATTAAACGATAAAAATTTACCAAACAAATATTTGCCACAAATATATGGTCTATTAATAAACACAATGATAACTTTTCCATTATTATCTCCTTATGTTGTAAATGTTATAGAATTATATTTACCATATTTAAAGCCAGAAAGATTTCACAAACAAATGAATAAAATATTAAGCAAAGAGTTGTCTTCAAATCATGACCATGAAGTTTTGTGGTTGCTCTACATAATTCTAAAGGCAGGAGTAACTATAACTCATGAAAATGTTACAGAGATATTAAAAAGTGATAACGACTTAGCAATTATAATGTGTTTAGATTATTTAAACTATAATTATAAAAATGCTGGTTTTAAAAATTTAAAAGAAGTTTCTGAAACATATAATGAAGAAATATCAATAATAACAGAAAAAATCAAAGATTCTTCAATGCTCTCTAAAAATTGGTTATTAATATATAGTATCTGCAAATTAGATTTAAGAATAAATAAGAATATTAAACTAAATAAAATTAAGCAAACAAAATTATATCAAATATTTGCTCAAAATAATATAAATTTTTATGATAGTTTTTATCTAGATACTGTAGAAGATGATATTACATTTTAATGTACCTACATGTACCTACGGGGATAGTTTTAGGTACATTTAGATAGTTTTAGACCGATTTTTGAGTTTTAAAAATTTCACTTAAAAATCGGTCTATTTTTTTACTTTTTTATGTACCTACGATACCCTAAAAATGTACCTACCGAATTTTTGGAGTAAAAATTGATAAAAAATTTAGAAAAGAAAAAATCGCTAAATCCCTTTATTTATAAGGCTTTTAGCGATTTTGTTTTATGGAGCTAATGACGGGACTTGAACCCGTGACCTCCGCCTTACCAAGGCGGTGCACTACCGACTGTGCTACATTAGCATATTCAGTTTTTGAGTAAAATTTTATTGTTTTTTAAGTGTTAAAATTTGCCATTTTTTATCTTACCAAGGTGGTGCTCTACCGCTGAGACACACCAGCACGCATCAAATGTTCGACAATTTTTGAGTGTTTTTAGTTTTTGAAAAGTTCAGCCCTATTTAATGAACGAGTGTTACTATTACGCGATATAAATGTATAGAAAATTTTGAGTATTTGGCGTAGTTGCGTTTAAAATTCACTTTCAAGCATTTTGGTAAAATCCAAAGAGCAATATTATTCTAACAATAAATTTAAGACTTGTCAATGTTTATAAGAGTAAAATTCGAACTAATATAAATTTTATTTGATAGTTGGTCTATTTTTTTTGTTTTAATAACAAAAAGTGAGAGATTTTGATAATTTTTAGCTGGAGAAAGATCTATTAATTTGATATGATTAAAATAGTAATTATAAAGGGGCATAAATGAAATACACAAACAAATACGAGCGCATAATTGAAGAAAAATATAACAACACTAAGAAGATTAGAGATTTAATAGGAAATCGTAATCTTTCAATTTTGAACGACAAGGTACTATATACAAGGATATCTTAAAAAGGTAGCAAGATTTTAGAAATCGGGGCAGGAACTGGAAGATATTCAATTATTCTTGCCAAATGAGCTGCGATGTCACAGCAGTTGAACTTGAGGAAAACAATCTAAAAGTTTTGAGAGAAAATGCAATAGGCATTGAAAATCATAAAAGTTACCAAGGAGATGTTTTAAATTTCCAATTTGAAGATAATTCCTTTGACTTGTTGCATTGTTTAGGTTCGATGCTTCAATTGTATAATCGAAAAGACAAGGATAGAGCAATTTTGAGACAATAAGGGTTTGCAAGCCAAAAGGCATTTGTGTGTTCGCATATCTTACACGTTCATATATGGTTTGGACGTATGTAGTTAGGAAAGGAAAACTTATAAATATCGCGTATGCATTAAATAGTGACGGAAGTATTAAGATATTCTAGAAGAAATATTTAGTTCCTACTTTATTGAAGATTTTGAGAAACAATTTGGAAAACGGGCACAACATTTTTAAAGAATATTGCAATGGATGGACTTGCTCTTATAAAGAGATTATATTGACGACGGCAAAATGTCTGACGAAAATTTGAACCGCTTTATAAAATACATCTTGCCACTTTCGAACGACTTGACCATCAAGGATACAGCAGTATATGCTATTGATTTATCAAAAGAATTAATAACAAAGACTAGAAACAATAGATTATTATGATGATAGTGTTGAAATTTGGGCTAATAATTGGTATGAGAAAGCAAATTTATGTTTTAATTAAAGCGAAACTGCAAGATATAGATATAATAGAGCGAGTTTTGAAATATAATGGGCAAAATTTGAAAATTGATTATATTAGGTGGCGGTTGTGTTCGAGCAAAAGTTTTTTGATCTTTTCATCTGAGTCAACGAGATAACTGATGCTTTGACCTTCTATTATATTTGTGATAATACGGGCTAAGAATTCAAGACAATCTACAAGACATATCCACAATTTTCCTTTATATTCGTTTGGCAAATATGTGAGATTTGTAGTATAAATTTTTTTGATAATTCCTTTTTTGTACGCGTCTTCAAATTTTTCAATCCCATCAGTGAAGAAAGAAAATGTTGCGACAATATATGCGCCTAGGGCACCGCGTTTTTTCATTTCAGTGGCCACGTCAATGACAGAACCTCCAGACGCTATCATATCATCTACGATTAGTATATATTTCCCCTTAACATCACGACCTAGATATTCGTGCTGAACGACAGGATTTTTACCATTTACGATCTTTGTATAATCACGACGTTTGTAGAACATACCTACATCTAGACCAAGCATATTAGCATATTTGATTGCTCTTTGCATAGCGCCAGTGTCTGGGCTGATGACGATTAGGTTGTCTTTGTCAATTTTAAAATCCTCTTTTTTCAAAAGGGTTTTCATCACTTGATAATTTGGGAAAAATGAATCAAAACTCATTCGTGACACAGCGTTTTGGATATTGATGTCATGTGCGTCAAATGTCAGCACGCTGTCAACTCCCAAATTCTCTAGATCTTGCAATGCCATCGCGCAGTCGAGAGATTCTCGCATCAAACGTCTATGCTGTCTAGACTGATAGAGTAGAGGCATAATGACGATTATTTTCTTTGCCTTGCCTGCAATCGCGGAGATGGTGCGCTTGATATCTTGAAAATGTTCGTCTGGACTCATACGGTTGACGTGACCATACATCGTATATGTTTCGCCATAGTTGGCCACATCACTGATGATAAATACGACTTTGTTTCTAACGCTCTCAGTCAATACGACTTTTCCCTCACCGTTTGAGAAGCGCTCATTCTTCGCATAAATAATGTTTGATTCGTCTGAGTTTAGATTTTGTTTGATATATTCTCCGATGATTTTTCCTCTATCCTTAAAGTTGTTCATTACAATAATTTTGAATTGATCCATACCTTCTCCTAATTTTTACCTAATAATTATATCATTTTTTGACATAATTTTCAATTGAATTCAATATTGAAAAGTCGAAAAATATTTGTGGATATTGTTTCTTCAATTAGAATTTATAATTCGAAATTTAAATCTCTATAATGAATTGACTAAAGCTTAATTTTTTTAAAATTATGAAAACATTAAATTCTTAGTTTAAATAAAAAAATTTTTGATTCGCTCAAAAATAGTTATTCATAAAAAATAAAATCTGCGTATCAATTGATTCAAATATAAGAATGCATTGATAATAAAAAATAGATTTTTGACAACTTTATGTCCAAAAATCTATGATATTTTATATTTTAATCTTCGATTTGTCCAGAGTGGTGTAGGTCAATTCTTTTTGATAGGTAGATTCATAGCATTCTTTCCAGCGGTTATAATTGGCCTTGCGCATATATTCTATATTTTCTTTATCAGTCAAGTTTTCTTGAGGATAAATAGGTTTTAAAATATTGACAGTGTAGTATTTTCGCTCTATGGAGTTCTCTACTATCCCGCTAGGGCGGAAAGTGATGAATAGCGGAAGAATTGGAACTCTATGTTTAACGGCATAATGGAACGCTCCATCTTTTAATGGTCTTGGTTTTTCATAATCACGCCACATAGCTTGCTCGGGATAGATAAGAATTTTATTACCTTTACGTAAATAATATTCCATTGCTTGATTGAATTTTTTCATTACGCTAAATTTGTTTGATAGAGGAAGATATCCAGTATGGCGTGCGGTTTCTCCCATCTGACCGGCCCAGTTGTTGTAGTCGGCTGCGACAAAGAAAATGTTGACGCCAACTGCTTTTCGGACAGCAAATGAGTCAAATTTGCTGATATGATTGCACGTGATGATAGTGCCTTTTATATCTTTTAAGTTTTCTTTGCCTTTAACTTCAACTTTCAAAAGTTTGCAAATTTTGTTGGTATAGATACGCATCGCTGTGGAGTATACGGCGTGCTTAAAAGCATTTTTAATACCCTTTTTGATGAACTCAAAATCCTCAGTGACAGGGAGTGTGCCCTCATACGAATTTTCATTTACATCGGTATTGAAAATGCCTTTTTTTTCAAATTCTGCTTGAATATCCATATATTTTTTGTATTCATTTGGATCTTCTTTTAAAATGTCTACACTTAACATTATCTATCCTTTTAATTTTTTTATTTATAATAATAGTTTAATTATACCAAATAGATAGAAATAATACAAATATTTTATTTATATAATTATGGCTGATTTTTAGTGTTTTAGATTTAATTAATTTCTTATTTTGAAAATATTTATTTAATTCTTAATTTTATCAGATATTTGTCAGTTATATAAAAATATTATTTTATGCTTAAATTATTTCTATTATTTAATATTTTTTTCATAATTTTACCAATAATTTTAATTTTTTTAGATATTTTTTAATTGTTTATTATGATTTTATTGTAAATTTATTAATTCAATAATATTATTTATTTTTCATTATTTTTTTTGATTTTTTATTTCAATGTATTTTTCATATATATCATCATAATTATGCCAGTGGTATAAGCTATGCACTTTTTCTATCTGCCAAGGTTTAACATTTTGAGTGTGAAAGTATGGAAGCCATTTGATTCGTTTGCTGAAATGTTGAATGATAGTGTCATCACGCAAATTACCTTGTTCGTTAAATCTGCGTGGGAGATACAATTTTTTCTTGGCACATTTATTTAATGCAGTTTGGTCGGGGAAGCCCATTTTTTTATTTAGACACATCTCTTTCACGCGTTCAAATAGGTTTGTTTCTTTGATCTTTTGCATATTCATTAGCAACATCCCTGCATTGAAATATTTTGGACGTATAAAAATGTGACCATATCTATCTAGCACCACACCTAATTCGTATTCAGAAATATCAATATCAAATAATTCTTTGATATCACCATTCAGCATCATATCAGTATCTAGATATATTAATTTATTTGGAATCCCTTCAATCTTGTCAGCAAATAGTCTTAGAAATGTATATGGAGTATATATGCTAAGTTTATTTTGAGAATTTATGATCCAATTTTTGAATTCGTCACCGAGTAAAATTAATTTTACTTGACTGTTTTTATTTTTCTCTTTCACAACATTTTCTAGAGATTTACGATCTTCCTCCGTAATTGGATGATAGTCTGGATTAAGTTCGCTAAGCTCCGCGGAAAGTATATAAATATTGAGCGGTTCGTTGCAATGTTTTGTCATAGACATAAGACATAATAGTATACCATCAAATACTTTATAATTTCCACCGAATAGTATATTAATCATTGTTTCTCCTTTTTAACGTACTTAACATATTCATAATCACTGAGTTTAGCTCGCTCGGTCATCTTCTCATAGACCTGATCGCGTAGTTTTTGCATAGCAACTTTTCTGTCCAAAGATAGGTCGGGATAAAATGGACCGTCTACATAAATGATTATTTTTGGTTTTTTTGAATGCTTTCTTTTATGATAAGTGGTGGTGAATGTAAATACTGGTTTGTTGTAAACAATTGGATATCTAAAAGATCTGCAATCAAAAGGTCTAATTTTTGTATAATATGGCCAAAGGTGAGCTTCCGGATAAATTAAAATAGGGTTATTTTTTCGTAAAGTATAGTCAATAGCTTTATTGAAATTTTTAGTGGCTTTGATCGTGTCTGGCAGTGGAAGTGCACCCCAATTTCGAGTAAGTCTTCCCCAAAAGGGAATTGACACATTGTCAGGGTTGACTATTATATGCGGTTTTTTGGGAAAACAAATAATTGTGGGACTGAAACCGTCTGAAAATTGGTTTGTATGATTCGCATATATGAAATAACCACTATTTTTTTGAGTTTTTAAAATCTTTGTATTTTCATACCTGATTCGTTTAATCAATTTAAAGTATACGGTTATTATTGGCGTAGCCAATATTCTATAAGTAATAAATGAGCACAATTTATGAAAAGGATTGGAATGAATATATTTGTAATGCTCATCGATCTTGATACGTTTGATTTTGAAATCTATGATTTCATCGTGTAATTCGTCAGTATAATATACGATGTCACCTTGTTTCATTCAAGCTCCTTAAATAAATTATCTTAATTTTTTTAGTATTTGTCAAGTTATTTTAATTGTGTTGAGTTGTCAATTTTATAGGAAACGA
This sequence comes from uncultured Clostridia bacterium, assembly GCA_944377305.1. Classification (GTDB taxonomy): domain Bacteria; phylum Bacillota; class Clostridia; order Christensenellales; family UBA1242; genus Onthoplasma. Next base: position 111,008 of record CALWEL010000002.1, on the reverse strand, counting down.
TATCTAAATTTATTTTTATAAAAAACTCAATTAAAATATTTGCTAAAAAGTAATAATTAAGATATAATAATATTTATTATAAAAAGGAGAGCGTATGAAAGGATTTGTTAAGTGGATGGACGAAGCGCCTTTATGGTTGAAGATTGTCTTTGCACTCCCTGTACTTGATTTGGTTTGGGCAGTTTATCGCATCATTAAAGGTGTGGCCTATGGCAAAATTTCTCTTATCATTGCAGGAATTTTATGGATTATCTTAGGATGGGTAATTTTTTGGATTATTGACATCATCTGTATTTGTATCTTTAGAGAGCCAAAAGTCTTTGCTTAGAAAAATCGACTATGTAGTCGATTTTTTGAGTTTTATTGGTACATTTAAACTATGATATAAACTTAAATTCATATTATCAAAAGATATGTTTGCAAAATATTAAATGTCTTCTTTGTCATTATTGATATCTTCCAAGTTGGCATTGATATCCATCGCTTTGTTTTGCTTTTGTAAAGAGGTGTATATACTATATGTATTTTTGTCATAACCATAGAAATCACATACTGTATCATTATAATATTTTTGGCATTCGTCTTTCATTTTCTCCGCACTTTCACGTGCAGTAAGATTTGTCTTTGGATAAATTGGTGGTCCGATTTGAACTGTGATGGTCTTTTTGCGTCTAAAAAATTCGAGTTTTGTTTTGTCACGAAATAATATAACTATAGGCACTACTGGCACATTGTTTTCACTGGCGATTTTAAAGGCTCCGATTTTGAGAGGACGACTGCGTTCATAACGAAACCATAGTGCGGATTCTGCATAGATATGAATGAAACCACCTTTATTTAAAATATCTTTGATAGTTTTATTTAAATTGATAGAGGCGTCAAGAGAGGATGATAGAGGCAGTACTCCACAAGCCTTGAAAATATAACCTATGGGACCACGTTTCATATTATGATCGGCTGCGATCACATAAAAATTTTTTTTATTGATCGCTTGCATATTCATCAATATATCTAAATAGTGGACGTGGTTGCTTATAGTGATGGCAGATTTTAATCCTTTCAAATTTTTTCTACCTTTAATTTTCAAATGAAAAGCTAGACCATTGACGAGTGGTCTGAACACATATAATATTGTTTTGCATACTGCACGTGTAATTTTATATAGAACATTCTTTGGAACGTATACATACTTGCCATTAATTTTTTTTGCATTGTTGGTTTTAAATTTTGTAGTATGTACATCAAATTCTCCATTTGAAGCAAGGTGATCAAGAATCTTTTTGTATTCCTCTGAATTGGGATTTAATTCCATAGCGCGTTCATCATATTTATACGTGGTGTTAAGTGGTTTTTTCATTCTGTTTCTTGATTTCCTCTATAATATATTTGGCAACGTCTTCAGCACCATTTTGATTTTTGTCAATCTTCTTACAATTGTCTATATAAGGTTGAAGAAGAGTAGGATTTTGAATAAATTCTTCTATCTTTTTTCTGATTTTTTTAGGTTTGTATATAGCTAACCCGCATTTGAATTTATCTACAAACAATTTAGTTGTGGCTTTTTCTATCGGATGAGCGTAGTAATCTACGATAATAGGTGTGTTCATAAACACGCTGTCCAGTATAGCATTTGGACCTGCTTTTGTGATAAACAAGTCACTTGCACAATACAATTCATACGCTTGAGGAGTGAATGCAAAAGTCATCAAAGTGATGTTGTCACAAACTTTATCTTCAAGATTTTTAAAATGATTGTAAACCTCTTCATTCTTTCCAGCTAGCATAATTATTGTAATTGGAAGAGTGGTTTTTAATAGTTCTTCGCATACGGCTTTTGCATTCGCACTTGCATAGGCTCCGTCCGCAATTATGACACAAAATTTATCTTTTGGAATACCATATTTTTCTCTATACTTCATCTTGTCTTGATGTGCGGATATTATTTCATCTCTAGCGGTGAAATATACTAGTTTTACATCGTCTGGATTGAAGTGTCTACGTTTGATCGCTTCTTGATATGCTTCTGGGTTGTTGACAATAAATAGCCCAGCTCTATTGTCCCACCAGGCGTGAATATTGTTATCTGGATTGTAAGTAACTACAATACAATTTTTGTTGTACTTCTTCTTATACTCAATTGCGCATAGAGTCATAAAATAGTGAGTACTGACAATTACGTCTGGCTTGTATTTGTCAATCGCTTTCAAAGTTTCAAATAATGCGCGTCTAAAAAGTGTATGGTGAACGCCAATCATAAATTTTTGTTTCCCTAAAATTTCCAACACAGTAAAAACAAAGGCTCCATAACCTTTAATTTTATTTGTTTGCTTAGTCTGATGAATGATGAAATTGTTGAATTTGATAAGGGTTGGATTTTTATCTTCTTGCATAATATAACTATCAATTAATTCTAAACTTCCATCATTTAATTTTTTTAATGCATCAGAAATTGATTTTATTGACGTAATATGTCCCATTCCCGATTCCATATATGTTAATAGAATACGTTTTTTCATAAGTCTCCTAAATATAAACTCATTATATCTAAATTTTACGTTAATAACAAATAAAATTTTATAATTTTGTCAAAATATTAAAAAACAGCAATTAAATTGCTGAATTTTTAAGTTTTTTTGTGCTTTTTGGTCGATTTTGATTCCTCATCAATTGGCTTCCAAGAAGCATCAATTATTCTGTGATGGCTGAAATAACTTAGGTTTGGACATATTGCTCTATGAATGATGACACCTCGTCCAGAAGATACAAATCCAACTATTGGATCTCCATACATAGGATGACAACAGCCAGCGAATTTAATCAATATATTATTGAGACCTTTTAACTGTATTTGCTTGTCAGTAGGGGTGGACAACGTCACTTTATTGGCTGGGGATGATGTGTTTTCGTTTTGTTTGATCTGCTTTTGATATAAATTTGCGAGTTTGTTTGCGATATATTTTGCAGAAATCGCACTAGTTCCTATATTTGTATAAAGTTCATCAATTTCGCTGATATTATAATAATTAAGGATTTCATCCAAATATGGTTTTGCAAGCAGTTTTGTCACAGAATATCCTTTGTCTTTTATGGCATTTTCAAGCAGTGATTTTCCTAATTTAATGGTGTCCTCTTTCATATTCTTTTTGAAAAAAGAATTGATTTTGCTACGAGCTTCACTAGTTTTACATATTTTTAGCCAATCACGCGATGGACCTTTCGAATTTGGGTTTGTGATGATCTCTACAATATCTCCATTGTTTAATGAGGTTGTGACAGTGGACATTTTTCCATTAATTTTTGCACCGACACATTTGTTGCCAACTTCACTATGGATAGCATAGGCAAAATCAATAGGGGTTGATCCGCTAGGTAAGTATATAACTTTTCCTTTCGGCGTTTGCACAAATATTTCATTGTTGTATATATCTTGGCTTAGAGATTTTGCAAGTTCATCAATACTTACATTTTCATTCTCCATCATTTGTCTTAGCCAAGCTAGCCGTACATCAAGGGAGTCTTGCTTTGAACGTTTTTCTTTATATAACCAGTGGGCAGCCACACCATATTCGGCATATTTGTGCATCTCTTCAGTTCGGATCTGTATTTCCACAGGGAAACCTTCAAATATTACTGTAGTGTGCAATGATTGATAACCATTTGGCTTTGGAATGGCGATATAGTCTTTAAAGCGATTTTGCATAGGTTCTACGACCGAGTGTAGACGCCCAAGTAAAGCATAGCAATCAGGAATAGTTTTAACAATTGCTCGCACGGCAATGAGGTCATAAATGTTGTCCAATGGATGATCTGCTAGTTTTTTATAAATACTATAAATATGTTTTTTTCTTCCATAGACCTTGCCTGAAATCCCCAAATCTTTCATGCAATTATTGACCAAAGTTTTAAGTCTTTCTACAATCGGTTGGCGTTTGTGGAAACGTGAATCTACTTCTGATTGTATTTCGTCGTATTTTTTGGGATCTATGATTTTGAATGCTCCGTTTTCTAATTCGGTTTTAAATGCGGATAACCCTAATCTTGCAGAAAGAGGGGCAAATAGTGCAAAAATGGAATGTGCAAGCGAAATTTTGTCCTTTTCGTTCATATCGTCTACAAATCTGAGATTGGTTACAACAAATGCTATCTTTAACATTATAGTTCGAATATCTTTTGTAATAGCAAAAAACATTTTTCGTATATTTTCAGCCTCAATTGATTGTTGCGAATAATTGATTTTATCTAGTTTAATCAATGTTTTCACAGTATTTACCACATTTTCTGGATAAATTGTGGAAATTTCTTCAATTGATTTTTGTTTGCTAATGTCTGCTACATAAAGTAAAGATGCTAATATACTGTCATCATTTAGTCCCATATCTTTTAATATAGATTCTAGTTCTTTCAATTTTCGTTCGTCAAATTTTATTTCCGCTTTAATTTTTGCTATTTCTTCTTTCATATTATCCTCTACGAATATATTATCACAATAATTTTTAAATTACAATTTTTTTGATATTTTTATGAAAATATTCGTATAATTAGTTTTACATTGATTTAAAAAGATTGTTTACTATTTTTTGATTTCATTACAACGTAAGTCGAATCTTGCAAGGTTCAATTAAGATCCTATTTAATAATTTTCACAAAAGGCTTGTTCAACAACTCAAGACCAAAAGTTCTATTTGATAAAAATCTATAATACATTTATTTATATGTATTATTTGAATTCAAACAAAGCGCTTGAAGAGCTTAGATCAAATAGAGATGGTCTCAGTCAGAGCGAGGCTCAAGTTAGATTGAAAAAATATGGCAAAAATGAAATAGCAAGAGAGAAAAAACAATCTTTTCTTAAATCTTTTTTCAAACAATTTTTGAATATAATGGTGGGGATATTATTAGTATCTGCTATAGTATCGCTCGTGATAGCAATAGTCAATAAAGAATATTCAGATTTATTTGAAGGTTTTGTGATTCTATTTATTGTCATTATGAATGCCCTGATTGGAGTATTTCAAGAAAACAAAGCGCAAGCCTGTTTAGATGACCTAAATAAATATTCAAAAACGAATGTAAAAGTCGTTCGTAATAAAATGACATTGAATGTTGACAGCAGTCAGCTAGTAATTGGAGATATTGTAGAATTAGAAGCGGGGAATGTGGCGCAGGCGGACATACGTTTACTTGAAAGTAACAATCTCTCTGTAGATGAAAGTTCGCTGACAGGAGAGAGTGAGCCAGTAGAGAAAAATGCCGACGTAGTACTTAGCAAAAATACACCACTTGCAGAACGAAAAAATATGGTATTTTCTGGCAGTATGATTTCTAGAGGTAAAGCGCACGGTGTGGTGACAGCAACGGGTAAAAATACTGAATTAGGCAAAATCGCAAATATTTTGTTCAATGCTAAAAAAGAGATTACTCCACTTCAAAAGTCCATTGATAAAATTGGAAAGATTATTACTTACGCCGTTTTAGGTGTGTGCGTGGTTATTCTTCTGATTGAACTCATTAGTGGGAATGGATTTATTGATGCGCTTATGACTTCGGTTGCGCTTGCTGTAGCGGCAATTCCCGAGAGTTTGCCAGCGGTAATTACTATTATTTTGGCATTAGGTGTACAACAACTGGCAAAACGAAAATGCATAATAAAACATCTACACGCGGTCGAGACGTTGGGGAGCTGTGAAATAATTTGTACGGACAAAACGGGTACGTTGACACTAAATAAAATGCAGGTGGTGCAAACATATTTTGACAATGCTTATAATATAGAATCTGGAGAAACATATCAAGAAGCATTGAAATGTATGATGATTTGCAACAATGCTAAGTTAGAAAAAGGCAGAGTGGAGGGTGAGCCTACAGAGCGTGCTCTTTATGAATATGCATTAAGCAGAAAAGAAAAAAATGATTATAAAATAATCTTTGAAATTCCATTTAATTCCACGCGAAAAATGATGAGTGTAATTGTGAATGATGGAGGGATCAAGAGCTATATAAAAGGCGCACCAGAAATTTTAATAAGGAAATGTAAATATATCAAATTAAACAATCAGATAATTCCTTTTAGCGAAGAGATTAAAGATAAAATAAAGGGGATTAATGATGAGATGACTGATCGAGCATTGAGAGTGATCGCTTTATGTTATAAGAATTTTGATGAATTTAATCCCAATGATGAAATAGAAGAGGATATTATTTTCTTAGGTCTAGTAGGAATGATGGACAATCCGCGTCCAGAGGTAAAAGCAAGCATAGATAAGTGTTTCAAAGCAGGTTTGAAGCCTGTAATGATAACTGGGGATCACAAGCGAACAGCTTATGCAATTGCTAATGAATTGGGCATAGCATCAAATCAAAATCAAGTAATTACAGGTGATCAGCTTGACAAATTGACAGATAAAGAATTAAGAAGGGTTTGTAGTCAATACACAGTTTATGCGCGAGTCACTCCAGAACACAAAGTGCGCATAGTCAAAGCATATAAAGGACTTAAGAAAATTGTCGCGATGACAGGAGATGGAGTGAACGATGCTCCTAGCCTCAAGATAGCTGATATTGGAGTAGGGATGGGAAGATCGGGCACAGATGTGGTGAAAAATGTAGCAGATATGGTGGTCACCGATGATAATTTTTCATCAATAGTTGTGGCTGTAGAAGAAGGAAGGAAGGTTTATAGTAATATTCAAAAAGCTTTACAATTTTTGATATCGACTAATTGTGTGGAAGTGTTTGGAATGCTTTTTGCTCTTATATTTTTCCCCGAATACACGTTCTTGTTGCCGGCTCAAATGTTGTTTATCAATTTGGTAACAGATAGTTTGCCAGCCTTTGCGCTCGGATTGGAAAAGGTGGAAAAAGAAGTGATGCAATCTCCTCCTAGAGATAGCAATTCTGGACTTTTTGGTGGAAAGGTCGGGGTGGCAATAATATATCAATCTATATTGCAAACATTGATTGTTATGATTGTATATATCGTGGGAATAAAATGCTATTCTCCAGATGTCGCAAGTAGTATGGTATTCTTTACTATCATATTTATGCAATTATTGCATAGTATCAATTGCAAGACGAACTCAAGCATTTTTGAGAAAAATCTCGTAGATAACAAGGCGTTTAACATTTGTTTTTCGATAACACTCGCTATAAATTTGATGGTTGCTTGTATACCTGTTATGTACCCACTCTTTGGCTTAGAATATTTGAATTTGTCTCAATGGATAGTTGTGATTATTGCATCGGTTTTAATCATTCCGCTTTGCGAACTTTTCAAACTAGTATTAGAAAATACAAGATTTAAAAATAAAAGGATTAAAGTGAGCAAAATGTCAATATCTAGATTCTAAAATTAGTTGAATTAATATAATGTGTCAACACTATTCAAAAATTTAATTTTATAATATAATGTAAAATTATACAAAATGAAAATATGTATTATATACTAATTAAACACATTTTATAAATCATAAAAAAATAACTAAAAATAGATACAATCAATAAAAAATAGATATAATCAATCACAATTTATATTTTTCAATCAAAAATAAATCAAACATTAGATTAATAATTAACTAAAAATAAAATTTATGAATAAAATTTTCACATTTGATAAAAATATTCTTAGGAGGAATTATGAGTGTTAGTAATAAAAAGTTATTGTCCACTATTGCATATTATACATTAATAGTTTTATCAATACTTAGCTCTGCATTTTTTATCTATGCTTTGACAGTGAAAGATGTGGTTATGTGGGCAAAAGTTATTTATTTCATCTGGGCTGCTGTTGTGATCGTCGTGGCTATATATGATGTAATCTGTACTAGAGCAGGCAGATCAAAATTCATTTCTGGTTTGATCATTTATGTCCTAAGTATATTAGCAGTAATAATGGCTTGCGTACTATATTTCATTAATACAGGTGTAGATGGATTGGCGACAGATTTCTTCAATATCTTTATCTCAGTTTCAATTTTGTCATTGATGACCACAGGGTATTTGATTGCTAGTTGGTGTGTAGGTGAAGCAAAAGTAGAACACGAGAGTGCCGAAGATGAAATCGATCAAAGAGTAAAATAGAAAAATAACTGACAGGTGTCAGTTATTTTTTATATAAATTCATTATTTTATATTTATTTAAAGTGAAAGTCCGCCATCTACAGCAATTATTTGACCAGTGATAAAATTTGTTTTTTCATCACATAAAAATTGGCAAATATTGGCTATATCTAATGGAATTCCGATCCTAGACATTGGAGTATTGGCGATTAGATCCGATCTTTCACTTTTTGATAACCATTTATTCATTTCTCCATCTATTAGTCCTGGACAAATCGCGTTGACTGTGATATTGCTATATCCCAATTCTTTTGCTAGTGCCAGAGTAAAAGAATTGATAGCCCCTTTGCTAGCCGAATATAGACTCTCTGTACTAGCACCTACAGTTCCCCAAATTGAAGAAATATTTATGATCCTTCCATAGTGGTCACTGACCATATATTTTGCAATATATTTAGTGAGCAAAAGTGTGCTCTTCACATTGTTGTCAAAAATAAAATTGTAATCATCTACGGTTATATCCTGAATTTGTTTTATCAAAGAAACGCCAGCACAATTGATCAAACAATCAATATGCTTGAATTTTTTAATTATATCATCAACCATCACGCTAATTGATTCATCATCAGTTAGATCGCACTTGTAGGCAATCAATTCGCATTTATTCATTATGTCATCTAAAAGTTTATCTATTTTCTTTTTGCTGTTGTTGTATACTAGAATTAATCTATTGTTGATAGTTGCGAATTGTCGAGCAATTTCGCTACCAATATCTCCACTGGCTCCTGTAATTAATATATTTTTCATAAATACATTATATCAAAAATCTTTTATTTTTACAATTGTTTAATAAAAAACGATTGTAATTTTATTATTTTATAAATCAAAAAATCAAAATGAACTACGAATTAAACGAATATTAAAATTTTTTCACATAATCTTTCAGTTAAGATCACCACATTCATCAACATAAGGAAAAAATTAATCATTTTGTTTTGTCGCAAAATATGTTGAAAATTTTGACATTAAAACTTATTGACAATAAACTACTAAACTATTATAATTAAAATATGAGAAAAGTATTGAATGTTGTCAAAGTTTTATTGCTTATTGTATTGGTGGCGGGGGCAATTGCTGGAACGTGCTATTTCTTTTACAATTACGTTTTGTTCAATGTGAATGCTTTCAATAGTTTCAATACTTTGATTTATGGTAGTCAAACTGTAGAATTTAATGCGAAACTTGAAGATGTTAGAGCTCATACGGATGATAGATTTGATTTAATTATTAGTACGAATGAAAAATTAGCAGAAATGGCAATCAATCTCAATTATCATTTAGTCAATGCCAAAGATTATGATTTGGACGAAAGACTGATTGTTGAGCAGATAGATAAAGTGATTGAAAATCAAGATGTAGCTTACAATATGATGGAAGAGTATTTGATCAAAGTAGATAGTGAATTCTTTGATGAAGTGAGGGGCGCAAATGATTTGTTCAATCAAATGAGCAGGTATTTTGTGACATTCTCGGATATGCTCAATACGATCAATTCAGAGTTGAACAAGACTAATATTGAAAAAAGTGCAGATGTGAAGTTTAGTATTATAGAAGTATACTCCAATGTTTGTATTGACACATTTTCAAATTTGATCACCGATGTGTCTGGAATTAGAAAGGTAGGAAATAGTGAAAACATTGATCTGGTCAATCAATCAGTCAATTTTCAAAATGGCTATATTTCATCATCAAATGCAGATAATAATTTCTCATATTTAACAAATAATTTTATCAGAAATTACGAAGAATGCGACAAAGAAATTTTTGCGAGCAATTTAGCACAAAATGTAAGGCAGATTGTCAGCATATCGGACAGTTCAACTAGTTTAGCAAAAGCTACTTATTATTTTAAAGGAGTATTGGGTATCTAATGAAAAGAAAAATGTGGTTTACTTTATTACTTTGTTTGCTCTTGATCCCTGGGGCTCTCATTTTCACAGCTTGCGGAGAAACAGAGGGCTATCAATTGTCTGAATTAAGGTCAGATTTCAACGCTATCGTCACAAAGTATGATAATGTAAATTTGACTAGCGATGAAAGAATTGAATTTGATTATTCTATATATACTTATCAAAACGAGCAATATTTTACAGATCTGGTCAATTCGTCCAAACCATATAGTCATTTGAATAATTTTTATAATAAACTATTTGATAACTCTTTGCAGTTTATATACAACTATATTAATCGATGCTCTACCAACGAATTAGATGTTGAGCGAGAGAAAAAGAATGAATTGAAGACATATTTGCAAGAGTTTGATAGTGCTTTAAACGATGTCAGTTTAAATACTTCGTTGGTGGCAGAGATTTTGAGATTTAATATCAATGGAAATATGTTCAACAGTGTATGTATGAATAGATTGAAAAATTTGTTTGATTCGTATGATGATTTGTATCTTTCGGTTTATAATATCACAGATTGTTTGTCAGATATATATTTCAATTATGCCTTGAGTGATTATAATTTTGACTTTTCTAGTATAGATCTTGATCAATTTGATGCGAATCGAGTGGCCAACATTTTGGATAGTAAAATCCAATATAATATAGTATGTCTCACTCGTGACTATACAGAGAGAAAAGTAGAAGGGGGATCTTTGTCTGAAAGACTTACCACAGATACAAACGGATTCCCAACAGTCGGACCAGACTTTGAAGAGTATCAAATTAAGGTAAGCCAAGTAGATAGAACTTTTAGTGCAACAATTGGTGATGAAATAAATTATAGTGTGTATAAACAAGATTTTTTTGAATTATCCATCAAACTGTACAATCTGCAAACGATTTTGAATAATAATTATGATATTTATATACAGGCTTGTCAGGATGTAGTTTATTCAAGGGTCACATCAGATATCAATGCTAGTGACTATGAGTCTCTTTGTTTGAATGTTATAGATAACCATAGCTATATTGTAGATGAATATAATGCAGTTTTAATTGATTTATTGACAATAATGGAGAATATATAATGACAGAAAATGAATTTAAAGAACTGGCCGACCTCCTGTATCCTAATGTGAGAGATATTGATTATTATGTAAATAAATATCCACCAAGACAGGCGATTGGAGAAGTGACGAGATTGGGTCCGAGCCCTACTGGATTTCTGCATATAGGACAGCTATATCAAAGTTTAGCTCATCGGCTATTGGCGAACAGAACAAATGGCATATTTTACCTTAGACTTGAAGATACGGATAGTAAACGAGAGATTGACGAAGCGGGGGCTATTGCCTATGAAATGTTGAACTATTATGGACTTACTCCAGATGAAGGATATAGAGGCAAAGAGCAAGAGATTGGAGATTATGGACCTTATGAGCAGTCAAAAAGGCTTGAAATATATCACGCATTTGCGCATTATTTGATAAAACGAGGGCGTGCTTTCCCTTGTTTTTGCAAGCCTAAAAAAGATAAAGAAGAGATACAAAAATCGCGAAACGAAGAACTTGAGCAATCAGACGAATTGACGCTTCACGATCCGTGCAGGAATTTGACCCTAGAGGAAATAAAGACAAAAATCAAGGCAAATAATCCTTTTGCATTGAGGTTGCTTTCCGTCGGGAATAGCGAACATACACACAAATTTAGAGATGCTATAAAAGGAGAAAAAGATTTAAGAGAAAATGCAAAAGATGATGTTTTGATAAAATCAAATGGAGTGCCGGTGTATTCGTTTGCACATATTGTAGATGATACCCTTATGCGATCTTCAATAATAGTGCGTGGACAGGAGTGGTATCAGTCGCTACCTGTGCACATAGAATTGGCAATGGCATTTGGGTTTAAACCATTTAAATATGCCCATACTCCGAATATTTGCATATTAGATGAAAACGGCAACAAGAGAAAGATAAGTAAGCGAAAGGACGCTTTTGCAGACGTTAGATTTTTTATAAAGAAAGGGTATCCCGTTGAGGCGATTTTGGAATATCTTTTGACTTTATTAAATAGTGATTTTGAAATATGGAGGAAAAATAATCCTAATAAATCAATCGAAGAATTTCCATTTGAGATCAAAAAAATTGGAGTGACCAATCCGTTATTTGATTTTTTGAAACTTAACGACATTTCAAAAACAATAATTTCTAAATTTTCTGCAGAAGAAGTGTATAAAAACCTTTATACTTGGTCGAAAATTTGGAATAAAGAAAATTCGAAAACCATAAAAGAAAACAAACAAAATTTGATTGATATTCTTTCAATTAATCGTGGTGGTGAGCGTCCAAGAAAAGATATTGCATATTACAGTGAGATATTAGATTTATATAAATATGTTTTGCCAAATTTTAAGCCAAACTATCAATTCGAATTAGGACAGGTAGATAAAAGTAAATTAATTGAATTTTTGGTCGACTATTCAGATCATTTGACTCAAGAAAAAGATAATCAAACATGGTTTGAAAATCTAAAAAATATTGCTTGCAAATACAACTTCGTAGACAACAAAACCTACAAGCAAAATCCATCCATCTATTCAGGCAATATCGCAGACGCATCAAAATTTGTTCGTATCGCAATCACAGATAGATCAGATAGTCCAGAACTTTATTCTATTATGAAAATACTAGGGATCATTGAATGTAAAAACCGTCTAAACGCTCTGATATCTACATTGAAAAATAAATAAATGTAAAGGAGATATTATTATATCTAAGACTAGAAGTCTAGTTTAGTAAAGTTTTTACATCAATTCTATTATTAAATTATGATATTTTCTTATGAAAACAGATTGGTAAATTTTCAAATTCAAATATGCTTAATTAGCACTTTTTCAAAAAAATACAGCATTATTAGACAAATTCTCGCAAAATGATCGTTCAAATTTTCTATATTTGTAAATTTATATAAGATATCATATTATTATGAAGAAAATAAACAATAATTTGAAACAAGCATTAATTTTGGAATACATTAATATTAGAAATATTACAGCATTTTTAAACTTTTTGCAAATGCGATTTGTGGATGATCAAAGTTTGCACTCTTTAGTTGAAAAATATATAAATCTATGTACAATTTATGAAAAATTGTTTTTCCGCTTTGATATGTTGGATTTATCATTTTCATTATTAAAGCGAGAGTTGAAAACTAAGTTTTCATCCGAACAACTTAAATTTTTTAATTTGCCTGATATAGTAAAGATTTTGATGAACCTGTACAATGATTTTTATATTAAAATTTGTGATAAAATTGAGCATTTCACTTTCAATGAATTTGAAAAATATTATTTGCTTTCAACATAAAGCAGGAATTTTATGAATATTCTTGATAAAAGTGAAACTATATGTTATAATAAAATAAGACTATGAAGAAATTTGATAATAATGCGAATAATTTGAGACATTCATCTTTTTATCGGCGATATACAAAGCGATTTATAGATGTAATTTTTTCTGCATTTGCATTAATTTTATTATCTCCTATAATGATGATAATAGCTATAGTTTTGAAGTGTACGCTTAAAAAAAATATTATTTTTGCCCAATACCGACCCGGGAAAGGCGGAAAGCCATTCAAGTTGTATAAATTTCGAAGTATGACAAATAAACTCGACAAAGATGGTGAATTGTTGCCAGACAATCAGAGGCTTACAAAATTTGGATCATTTTTAAGAAAATCAAATCTTGATGAGCTTCCTCAATTGTTCAACATTTTGAAAGGAGATATGAGCGTTATTGGACCGCGACCACGACTAATCAAAGATATGGTATTCTATGATGAATCTGTGATGGAAGCGTATTCAATTCGCCCAGGACTATCTGGATTATCACAGGTCACTGGCGGAAGGAGCAAATCTACTTGGGAAGAGATATTTGAAAAAGATTTAGAATATGTACATAATGTGACTTTTATTAATGATGCTAAAATTTTTTGTAAAACCTTGTTTATAATTTTTACACCAAAAGGGAGGTGTGGAGATGCGAATTCCGCATATCGTGAATATTATTATGCCGATTATTTGTTGAAAACTGGGAAAATTGATAAACAGCAATACGAGCAAGGGATTAATAAGGCAAATGATATTATTGCTTCTATAGAGGCTAGTGAGAATAAAGAGACAAAACTAGTCTTGACTACAGTATCAAATGATGATAAAAGACAGGTGGAGTATCTAGATCTTAAATAGATTTTATTTATAAAATTAAAGTGCAAAAATTATTGCACTTTTTGTATAGTTTTCATCATTAAAATGAGTCGAGTATCAACATACAAAAAAATATTTTACAAATCCACTATAATATAGTAATATTTGAATATGATAGATTTTACAAATTCACGCATTATGTTCATTGCTACCACAGACAATATGATATGGCAATTTCTCATTCCGCATATTAAAGATTTAGAAAGTTATGGGGCGAGGGTGGATTGTTTTTGTGCAAAGACTGGATTTTGGTTTGACGAATTGAGAGAAAAATATAAGTTAAATATGATTCAAATACCATTTGAGCGTTCACCTTTCAAATTGAAAAATCTAAAAGCGTATAAAATGTTGAAAAAATATCAGATTGAAAATGTTTATAACTTGATATATTGTCAGCAACCTGTCGGCGGAATGATGGGAAGATTGATTGGAAAAAAATTTCATATACCGGTTATCTATACAGCGCACGGATTTTTCTTTTTCAAAAACAACAATGCATTAAAAAATTTGATATTCAAAACGGCAGAAAAGTATCTATCAAAATATACAAATGTGTTATTAACGATGTCTAGCGAAGATTTTCAAGCTATAGAAGATTGGAATGTGAAATACAAATATAAAATAAACGGGATAGGGTTTGACAACTCTAAATATGATCTAGCTAGATTTGACAAAATGAAATTCAAACAAGAGTTTAATATAGAAGAAAATAATAAAGTCATTGTGACGGTGGCAGAATTCATCAAACGGAAAAATTATCCTGCAATGATTAAATGTTTTGCCAAAGTGAAAAAATTGTATCCGAACGTAAAATATATAGTGTGTGGAGTGGGGAAATTACAGAATAAGATGAAATCATTGGTGTGCAGATTACATCTAGAAGATTCGGTCATTTTTGCTGGATATAGAAAGGATATAAACAAAATTTTGCAAATAAGTGATCTGATGCTATTGCTATCCAAGCAAGAGGGGCTTACTATGGCTATTATGGAAGCAATGTTTTATTCTCTGCCTGTCGTGACCTCAAATGTGCGAGGTAATAGAGATCTTATTGATGATTCTCTTGGCGGAAAACTGGTGAATTATAAAAATATTGATGAGGTGGCATCATCAATATTAGAGATTTTAAATAATGAAGATATGATACAAAAAATGGGCGAGTATAATCATAAAAAGGTAGAAAATTATGATATTGGTGTAGTCCGAGGACAATTGAAAAAAATTTATGAAGAAGTGGAATTCTAAACTATTTTTTTTGTAAACTATTGCAATATTCGGTGTATTCTTTGCAAATTTGTTCGCTAGGACCGTATCCTTTGACCTTTGAATTTTCTATCCAAAGAGTGTTTTCACAAAGTCTTTTGACTTGATTAATATTGTGAGATACGAACATAAATGATAATCCGCTTTCTTTCATTGAATTAATTTTTTCAATACACTTTTTTTGAAAATTTGTATCTCCTACAGAAAGCACCTCATCTACTAACAAAAGGTCAGGATGAACGTCAATAGCTATTGCGAAGCCGAGTCGAGATATCATACCAGAAGAAAAATTCTTGAGTGGCATTTTCACAAAATCTTGCAACTCTGCAAATTCAATAATCGAATTGAATCGCTTTTTCATCTGTTTTCTGCTGAAGCCGAGTATTGCTCCATTGAGATATACATTCTCTTCTGCGCTTGCTTCCATATCAAATCCTGCACCCAAGTTTAACAAGATAACATTACCCTTTAGATCTACTTTGCCAGATGTAGGACGATAAATCCCTGCAACAATTTTTAGTAGAGTAGATTTTCCAGCTCCATTGTGTCCAATTACTCCCAAAGATTCACCTTTTTTTATCTCGCAATTAATATTTTCTAAAACTTGAAGTTCTTTTGATGGGTTTTTTTTGCCCTTGAAAAAATTGACCACCCTTTCTTTTAGAGTATCAAATTTCAGTGTTGGCATTTTGAATTTCATATTCAAATTTTCAATTTTCAATAGATAGTCTGTATTTTCTGAATTTTTTTCTTCCATAATCACCTTATACGTAATTTATTGTTTTTTTCTTGAGAGGCAAATATATTGCGTAGCCGATTGCAATACTTATAAGACCTAAGAGGTACAAGAATCCCAAGATTTTCCACGATGGCACGCCACCGCCCGAATTGCATAAAGAATATACTGAATCTCTAAAGTAAGTTAGAAAGTAGTACATTGGATTCAATCTCAACACTTTGTATGCTATAGAACTTGGATCTATGCTATCAATTTTGTAGAAAACTGGCGTGATATATGTCCATAGAGTGAGGAATACATTGTATAGATGTTTGATATCTCTGAAAAAAACATACAACACCGATAAGAATAGCGAAATACCATATTGGAAAAGCAAGAAGGCGGGCAACATTAAAATCACGAATAAAATTTGATATCCATATAATGTGTGGCCACCGAACACTTGCATACATAGCATAATGATCAATAGAGATATCAAAGAGAATGCAAAGTTGACTAGAGATGATAGCGTTGAGGATAAAGGAAATAAATATTGATCAATTTTAACTTTGGTAATCAAACCACGATTATTGACGATTGAAGTCATAGAAATCGTAGTGGAAGAGCGTAAAAATTGAAATATAATATTACCTGTCAACAAATATATAGGATAGAGAGGATCATTTCTGCCAAAAAATTGGCTGAATATCATCCACATAACCAACATATTAAGTAATGGATTCAAAACCGACCAAAGAATTCCCAATACTGAGTTTCTGTATTGAGTTTTGATGTTTTTGTGTATAAGTTCGTGAACAATGTTTCTATTTTTTGTCCATTGTTTGATTGTGGTCATAAAGCTCCTAAAAATTTAAGAAAAAATCTCAAGTTTTATTTAGTAAAAATGAATCTTATCAACTTAATAATAACTTTATAATATAATTTATAATTTTTTTTGTCAAATGATATTTCATTGTACAACAAAAATGCACCATCATATATTATGCGGTGCATTTTTATAATTTATTAATTTATATCATTTGTGCCATCGCTAAGGAGTGGACTTAGATCAACGGTATAAGAGATCGTTTCACCAGATTTGTTTGTCACCTCGACTTTCCACATTGAATAACCACGAGCGTTAGGGAAGCCAATACCAATTATGAAATCTTCGCTTGTATTGTCTGCAGAATTGAATGATTTCACATAAGGATCATTCACCTCACCTAAAGAATAACTGGCGTCCTGAACAAATCCGTATTTAATGGTAGAATTCGCTTCAAAATTTAAAGTGATGATAATATATTTATCTCCAGCGTCTGCTTCGCCCTCCCAATATGCGGTCGCTTGTTCTGTTGTCATAGTTGCCACTTCTCCACTAACGGTGTAGCTAGTGCCAAGCATTCTATCTACTTTGAAACTATCAGGGTTTGCAAATGTGGCACCATTGAATTCAACATTACCTTCAGTCTTATTGATCATTGGCTCACCTTCAAGGGTGTAGTTTGCTGGATCAATTATGAATTTATAAATTCTAGCATTTTCTTCTGTACCATCAAAACTGACTTTGATCGTCTTGGTTCTAACAGTGTTATCTATTCCCTGATAGAATAGGAAAGTATATTCGTCTTCACCTGATGAAAAGCTCGTGTCGTGTCTAATGCTGGTTTCGGCATGGTCTGTGCCGTAATAATTGGTGACTTCGGCATAGAAACCAGTATTTGTATCGCTGTCGTAAGGTACCTTTTGAATCGAACCTTCAAAGCGAATTAAAGCAAGATTTACACGTCCATCATTGTATCCCAATTCTGTCGAGTTCTCAATATCATAAGGTACCAGATCTACAAGAGTGTAAACCCCATCGAACCCTGCTTCATAACTAACGTTCCAAGCAGTAGATCCAACACTATAAGATTCGCCTTCAATATTACCATTGAAATTTAAAGTATAAATATCAGATTCCAACTGATAATTTTCCGGTTCGATGACGAATTTATATAATCTAGCATTCTCCTTTGTCCCGTCAAAGCTGATTTCTACTGTCATAGTTCGAACTTGATTGTCAACACCTTGATATAATAGATAGTCAGATGCTTCTTCATTAGACGAAAATCCGATATCGTTTAATATATTTTCTTGCTCATTATCTGTGCCATAGAAATTGGTTATTTTTGCATAAAATCCTGTACCATCCTCTTCATTATATGCGACCTTGTTTAATTTTGATGATGAGAATCGAATCAAGGCAAAGTTTACACGTCCGTCTGTATAGCCTCTGAGATCTGCAAATTCTTTATCGTAAGGAACGGTGCCAGTAAGCGTATATACCGCTTCGAATCCTTGCTCTCTAGATTCTGTCCATTCAGTGCTGGCTATATCGTAGGTTTCCCAGTCGTAATTTCCTGAAAAGCTGACTTCATATAATGGCGGTTGATTCTCTGTAGTGTTGTTTTTATCTTTATCTTTGCAAGCAGATAATAAGAATATAGTAGTGATTAGCAATAATGCAATTACGAATATTTTGACTGATGTTTTAATACCTTTGGATAAATTATTCATATCTTTCCCCCTTTTGTCCATTATTGTAATTTAATTATAACTTATAATAATTTTATTTGCAAATGATTTTGAAGGAATTTGTTATTTTATAAGACACATAAAATAGAAAATCAAATTACAATAATTTTAATTATATCTTGTGGATAAAAATACAAATTATTATTAATTTTCAAAAAAACAAAATAATATATAGAAAAACAAATAAAATCTAAAAAAATATAATTATTTAATTAATTTTTATTTTTTTATTGTATTTTATAAGGTTATTATTTTGATTTATTTTAAAATATGCTTATTTATAACTATTTCTGTTAGATTTATTTTTAGCATTATTATTTATTAATTGTTGTTAATTAATTTGCTTTTTAATACTTATGGAAATATAATTTTGTATAATCAATAAAAAAATAATTTGATGATGAACGCTATGATGTGGCCTAAGTATTTTATCATCAACTAATCTAAAAAATAGTGAAATTTCATATTGAATGTTACAAATTTGAGTTTATAATTTAGTAGGAATTTTTTAGTTTTTTCATTTCAAAATAGTTAAAATCAAATGACTTTTACGACAAAATATATTATAATATTACAAAATAGGAGGGGTATGGAACGTTATATTTTTAATGAATGTGTCTACACAGGTGCTGGCAGTAGAGAATGCTTGATTGAAGAATTGAGCAATAGAAAATTTAAAAAAGTGCTATTGGTCACAGATGATGTAATCATCAAAACTGGAGTGGCGAAAAAAGTAAGTGATGTATTGGATAGAGGAGGATATAAATATTCAATTTTCTATGACATCAAACCTAATCCAACCGTTGAAAATGTGCAAGCAGGCTATCGTGCTCTGAAGAAATCAAGAGCGGATGTCATCATAGCGGTAGGCGGAGGCAGTGTTATTGATACTGCGAAAGCAATGTCAATAATCGCAACGAATAAAAAACATCTAGATGTGGTCAGTTTGTCTGGAGCGGTCAAAACAGAGAATAAGGCTTTCCCGCTCATCGCGATACCTACCACTAGCGGTACAGGAGCAGAGGTCACGATCAATTATGTAATTACAGATACCATAAAGAAAAAGAAAATGGTATGTGTGGATCCTAATGATATACCTATTATGTCGATAGTGGATGCAGAACTTATGAGTTCAATGCCGAAAGGACTTACCGCTAGCACAGGTATGGATGCACTGACGCACGCAATTGAAAGTTTGATATGTAAAGGTGCTACCCAATTTAGTGATATGTTTGCTCTCGAATCAATTCGCACCATTGCGAAATATCTAATTATTGCATACAAAGATGGGAACAATATTGAGGCACGCGAAAAAATGGCGTTTGCTCAATATGTGGTAGGAATGGGATTTAGCAATGTTGGGCTTGGCATTGTGCACTCAATGGCGCATCCTCTCGGCGGTCGATTTGATGTGGCACACGGAGTAGCCAATGCGATGTTGCTACCTACTGTTATGAAATATAATGCAGAATCAGATTCAAAACCAAAATATAGACTGATTGCGGAGTGCTTTGGATTGAAGACCACAGGATGCACAGATGATAAATGCGTTACAATGGCTGTGAATGTCGTGAAAAAGTTGGCAAAAGAATTGAATATTCCGACATCATTATCAGAATTTGGAATAGAGTTGAAAGATTTAGATATTTTGAGTGAAGATGCGTATAGTGATATCTGCACTGGTGGAAATCCACGCTCTACTAGTGTGAAAGATATAAAAAATTTGTATAAGTCATTGCTTAAATAAAAAGGAGGGTTAAATTTATGAAAGCATTAACGGGATTTAGTACAAACAAAAAAGCGTACGAGGCAGGCTTGGAAGCTGCCAAGATGGCAGGAAAAAGTAAGGATGCAAAACTTGTCTTTGCATATATGAGTTGTGATTACAAAATCAAAGATGTAATCAAAGGCATCAAAGAAGTCTATTCGTGTCCAGTCATTGGTAATACCAGTTTCACTGGTGTCATTATGCCTGAAGGATACATTGGTGGAGATAAGCCATTTGTAGGAATTATGGTGCTAAGCGATCCAAATATGGTGGTAGGAGTAGGCTTTGCGGATAGAAAAGCATATCAGAGTGCACGTGACGCTGGTGAAGCGGCTACAAAACACGCAAGAATTATGACTGGTATGCCTTATAATGATGAGCCAGATTTGATGTATATGACAGCGAGCCCAACAGAAGAAGAGTTCTTTTTGAAAGGTGCCAATCGTGTGGTAGGGCGAGTTCCACTATTTGGTGGCTCTGCTGCGGATAATACTATCAGCGGGAATTGGAGTCTATATTTAGATAATAAAGTGACAAGTGAAGGAGTGGCTGTCGCATTAATTTATATGAAAGGTGGATTTGTAAACGAGTTTACTGGTGCCTATCGTGAGACCAAAGATATGGGAATTATTACGAAAGTAGAAGGAACTAGAAGATTAGTGTCAATTGATGGAACACCTGCAGTGAAGAAATATGCGAAGTGGAGAGAGATGAAACCAAGTGAATTGATGGGGGATAAATTACTTTCCGCTACGATTACTAGTCCACTTGGAGTCAAAGATAGATTGGGCGATTTGACAGCTATCAGGCATCCAATGTTTGCCAATGAGGATTATTCTATGAACATCGGAGCAAACCTTGCAGAAGGCACGACTGTGATTAGGATGGAAGCAACTGTAGATGAGCTTATCTCATCAGTAGGCAATACTTTAAAAGAGTTGAATAAGAAACTTA
Source organism: uncultured Clostridia bacterium (assembly GCA_944377305.1). Classification (GTDB taxonomy): domain Bacteria; phylum Bacillota; class Clostridia; order Christensenellales; family UBA1242; genus Onthoplasma. The sequence goes on along the minus strand of CALWEL010000002.1, from coordinate 89,460 downwards.
CCAAACCTGTGATTTGTTATCATCTCGTTCATTGTGGCGGAAGAAGAGCAGGCATTGATAGTAGGATCAATGAGGTTTATAAAGAAATTAAGAAAAATGTGAATGGTGCACCATTTATTATGGAATTTACGTTTGGCGAATATGGATTTGTGGACGATGGACGTAATACTACTGGAGGATTGATGCTATCATTCACGGCGTTTACTAAATAAAAGGGGGAATTTAGTATGCAAAATATAATTAACGGGAAGTGGACTGACGCTAGTGATAAAAAAATTATGAATATAATCAATCCATACACAGGCAAAGTTGTGGATACCGTGCCAGATTCAAGCGAAAAAGATGTTAAGCGCGCAGTTGAATATGCAAAGAAAGCTCAAATAAAGTGGGCTGAAGTTCCTGTGTACAAAAAAGTGGAAATTTTGAAGAAATTTATGGATCTAGTTGATGAAAATAGAACAAATCTAGCAAAGACATTGAGCATTGAAACTGGCAAGCCTATTACTCAAGCTTATGCAGAGATGGACAATTTGCGAATTGCTTTTGAAGCATTTTCGGAAAAGGCAAAGCATTTATACGGAAATATGATCCCAGCAGGCACTGAATCTGGTCAAGATAATACTTTGCAGTTTACAGTGCGCGAGCCTTTGGGAGTGATGGTGGCAATTATTCCTTTCAATTTTCCAATAGATTTATTTGATCAAAAAATCGCTCCAGCAATTTTAGCTGGCAATGCAATAATTGTGAAACCTCCTCACCAAAATCCTTCTACCATTATTAAGTTGGTAGCCCTTATGCATACTGCAGGCGTACCTAATGGAGTGGTGCAAGTCTTGACCGGTGGTGCAAGAGTGGGCAATGCATTAGGACTTAATCCAGATGTGCACGGCATAACATTCACAGGATCAGTTGCAACGGGAAAAGCAGTTTATCAAAATGGTGCCACGCATCTAGCTCACGTTACCTTAGAATTAGGAGCAAATGATGCTTTCATAGTATTAGATGATGCAGATATTGACCTTGCAGTGGAAGAGATCGTTTGGGGAAGAATGTATAATGCAGGTCAAGTATGTGTGGCAAGCAAACGCTTCATTGTGGATAAAAAAGTATTGAAAGAATTTGAAGAGAAAACTATACTAAGACTTAAGAAATTAATTGTCGGCAATCCTATGGACAAAAAGACGGATATAGGTACGCTTGTTACCAAAGAAGCTGCAGAAAAAGTTGACAGGCAGGTAAAGAATGTGATAGCGCAGGGAGGAAGGCTAATTTATGGGGGCAAAAAACAAGGAGCATTCTATTATCCTACTGTGATAACAGATATCCCTAAGACCGCGGATGTTGCTATGGATGATGAAATTTTTGGACCAGTTGTGAGCATTATTCCTGTAAATAATGAGGAAGAAGCTATTGCAGTTGCCAATCAGTCTAATTATGGGCTCGGCAGTTGTGTGTTTACGCGAAATATGAATAAAGCCTTCAAAATGGCCTCCAAGATGCAGGCAGGTGGATGTGTAATCAATGGCGCAAGTTTCCACAGAAGTTTTGAGATGCCATTTGGCGGGTATAAGATTTCTGGTATAGGGACAGAAGGTGTAATGTCTACTTTTGATCAAGTGACAAAAACAAAGACGATTACATTGAAAAATATTTTGAAATAATATTTAATGTTTTTTCAAATATTCTATATTGAAACGAAAACAAAATATCTATTTTGGTATTTTGTTTTTTGCTTTTATATCTTTCAGTCTGCATCAATTATAGTGTTTAGTTATTGAAAAAAATATATATTAGGGAAAACAATTGGTTTGAGTTGTGAAATTTTGTAACTAAAATCTTAATATTTTATAAAAAAATAAGTGACAGGAAATTAAAATATTTATTAGTAAAAAATAATAATTTTTTGTGATTTTATGTATTTTTCTTTAGAAAATTCATTATTTATGATATAATTATATCAATTTAGGGGGAAATATGGCGAAGAAAAAAACAGCTAGCAAAGTTAAGACAAAGGCTGAATTTAATTTTAATGTTGATGAAAATTCTTCAAAATATACAAAACGCTCGGCAAAGAAAAATATCAAAAAGATTGGCACTAGCGGAATCATTGCTGTAGTTTGTTTGCTATTAATCGGTGTAGTTGGTGGAGTTTTTACTCTGAAATATTTTACTAGAAATGATTGTTTCAATCTATTAGGAAAAGATGAAATCACTCTAATGATTGGAGAAACTTATGTTGATGATGGCATCTATGCGGTGTCTTTTGGTCGTGATGTTTCTGATAAAGCTTATATTGAAACAAATTTACAAATGAATGATCAAGGCGAATATTATGCAGACGAAATAGGTACTTATTATATTGTTTACAAAGTAGATGATATCAAATATGATAAACTTTTTACTATTCAACGAATCAGATTGATCACTTTCGTAGAAGCAAGTGAAGATGACGTGATGGTTGATTAAAAGGAGGGTGAAATGGCTAAGAATAAATCAAAGGTGACAACAATTATATTTTGCGTTTTGGCATTAATTTTAGGTTTCATTGGTGGAGGAATAGGATTCACTTATGCAAATCTTCCATACAATGAAGAGTTGATAGTTGGAGAAGAAACTTTTTATTCGTATAATGGGGATACAGAGATTGATACTGTTCCTGTAGTGATAGAAGAGGGCAGTATGTCAATACATTTTCTTGAATTGGGAAATAAATATACGGGAGATTGTACATACATCAAGGTTGGCGAAAATGTTGATATTTTGATAGATTGCGGTTCGAGATCAAAAAGTGTCGCCACAGTGAGTGCGTATCTAGACAATTTCGTGACGGATAACACTCTAGAATATGTTATCGTCACACACGCACATCAAGATCACTATGCTGGATTTGCGACCAGCACAAAAGTCGATAGTATATTTGATTTGTACGAATGTGAGACAATCATAGATTTTTCAAACACGAATCAAACTACAGGCACTGTATATCAGAATTATCTCAGAGAGTTGAATGATGAAATGGAGGCGGGAGCTAATCATTTTACGGCGCTTCAATGTTGGGAGAATGCACAAGATGTGGAGCAGGCAAATGGAAGAGTGGCAGATGCACAAAGAGAATATGTCTTGGATAGCGAAAATGAAATTTCATTTCAAATTTTATATCAAGAATTTTATGTTGAAGAGGCTAGTAGTGAAAATGATTATTCAGTGTGCGTAATGTTTAGTCACGGCGAGCGCAATTTCTTGTTCACTGGAGATTTGGAAGAAGATGGAGAGGTCTCTTTGGTCGAAAACAATCAATTGCCACAAGTCTATCTGTACAAAGCAGGACATCACGGAAGCAAAACTTCGTCTAGTGATGCCTTGTTGGACGTGATTGATCCACAGGTGGTATGTGTATGTTGTTGTGCGGGTAGCAGTGAATATACCGATACAAAAGACAATCAATTTCCTACTCAAGATTTTATAAATAGAGTAGCAAAACATACTGATAAAATCTATGTGACCACATTGTGTGTGGATTACAAAAATGATGAATTCACTTCGTTCAACGGAAATATTGTCATCACATCTACGCAAACAACAATAGGAGTCAATTGTTCAAACAATAACACAATTTTGAAAGATACGGAGTGGTTCAAAGAAAATCGAACTTGGCCAGATGCAACGTAAATAAATAAAAAAAATGAATGCATTGAATTAAAAATATATATATTTTCAATGCATTTTTCTATAATTTAAATTTTTTTGTAAATAATAAATAATCAAATAATAAATAAAAAAATATAAAATAATGGTATTTTTTCATATTTTTTTAAGATTTTTTCAATCCTTTTTTATTATAATTAAACATTAATATGTATTTATTAGTTTCTTATGATTTGAATTATTTTTATTTAATTTTGATAAAATATTCGATTATTTTTTACTAATCTTTTTTAGTAAATAAATTGATAAATTTTGCGAATCTAAATGTCACCTGACTAGAATGAGAAATTGCATATTTTTTGAATGCGGCCTTGCCTGCAATAGTAATACCTGCAATTAGAGCGGACACGGTAGAAGCGATTGCAATTGAAGTGAAGTCCCCACTGGATGCCACAGCAATTTTTGTTAAAATGCTTGCGCCCGCAGCACCCGATAAAATGCTACAAATATCGCCAATCACATCTGTACAGATGGCACTTATCCTATCTGCATTTTTGATGAGAGAAATCGCTTGTTTGCTTCCTTTCACGTGCCGAGATGCCATAGCGAGAAATGGTTCAATAGAGCTAGAGGTCACCGCCACTCCTAACATATCAAATAGGATGCTAATAGCAATAAAGAGTAGGATAACAATGATTGCTATTGCAATGCCAGCATTTGATAATGCCATTTCGCTAATAATGCTAAAAGTGAAAGATAAAAATATAGCCAGGAAAAATACTTTTACTGGCCATACCCACCATTTTTGCGATTTGTTTTTAATTGGTTTCTTTTTCTTATCTTGATCTTCTTCCATATAAAATGTCAAAGTTTATTTTCAATAATGAAGGCAACACTCTGAGTAAACCTTGCGGCATAAGGTTCGGTTGGATTTCCCAATTTTGCACTTTTCTGTCACCAAAAAAGCGGTTTCCCTTCACGCAAAACTTGCACCGAATCGCCACTGAGACCACACTATAATCCCCAAAGTGCTTTCTATTAAGAAACAGTCTAGAAGTTTTCCTTGGCAACATCGTCTATATTTATCTTGATTTTGCGAACAATATTTCAAAAGCAACTTAAAAATTTCGTGTACTTTGAAATTCATAAGTTTGCGCTTCATCCCAAGTTATCCACTCAAAGCAGGCTACACTGCACATAACTTTCGTCATATGCAGGTTCAAATCCTAAGCGATAAATTCAAAATTTACCTACTTAAGTCTCCACGATAATTGGGTGGAACGTATATGCCGTTATACGCGTCCCAAAAATCTTAACTCCCAGCATCAGCCCCAATTTGGGCAACCAAGGCCAACACCACGAACTTCATAGTTATGCCAGCGATGCTTGTTTCGGCACCCTCATATAGACTAGTTGACTAGAATACTGCACCTTCACATTATTATATTATCATATATTTGAAAATTTGTCAAATATTATAGATTTTAGATCGTTTTTAAATGCTTATAAAAATTTATTTTGTATAAAAAATTTGTTTGATTATTTTAAGTACTGTTTCTAGTAAAAAATAGTTTATATATTGCAACTAAATATATAGTTTTATGATTTTATTAATATAAATCTTTATGGATAACCTTTTTGAACATTGTCAGCATTCTATTTTCATAACCCTTTTTCTTGTAAAAATGTTCGGCTACTTGGTTATATACGAAAACATCAATTTGGATGAATTCACATTTGATGTTCTTGAAGTAGTTTTCTATTTTGTCTAAGAGTAAACCACCTATACCATCATTTCTAAAATTTTGATCTACTACAAGTTCGGAGACAATTCCTTTTTTGGGACAAGCGTAATCTAATTTATCTCGCTCATCATAATTTTGAACAAATCCAGCTACGAAACCTGCGATTTTATTTTCATATTCAGCTACAAATATTTTACCTTCATTGGATATGCAATCATTTAACATATATTCAAAATATTCTTCTCTATATTTTGGAGATAAAATATTAAGATTATATTTATCCATCTTGATAATATAATCTTGCAGTTGAACCAACAAATTTTTAATCTGTCCAATATCATTTTGATTGTACTCTCTTATATTCACAATATAATTATATCATATTCTTTTATATTTTGTATAATGTTTTTAATATATTATCTTTGTATGTATTCTTTATATAAGATCGCACTGATAAAATAAATTGTTTATCTGTTTCAAAAATTTAATTTAATTTTAAGTTTGTTTTTAAATTGATTGTTTTTTGACGGTTAATTTGTTAAAATAAATTTATATAGTTTTTATCTATCCAATAATAGAAAGGGGGGGATGTATGAAAAAAATAAAAGTGGCAATTTGTGCAATGTGTCTGCTTTGTGCTGGAATTATGTTGTCTGCTTGTGGTGAAAAAAGTTTTGATGTTAACAATATTATTATAGGTACAACAGAATTTACTTATGATGGGACTAATCGCATTTTTGAAGTCTCTTATGAAGGAAATACTGATATAGATGTAACCTATTCTTTGGACAAAGAGGAATTTTTGAGCGCTGATCAATTGCAAATTAGCGAAATTGGAAGTTATGAAATATATTATAAAATGACTGCTGATGGATATACCGAATTTGTTTCAGAAGACCCAATAACAATGAATATTAATCCTATTGAAGTAGTAATTTACATTCAGAATGTTTATCAGGTGGTCAACGATGAACTAATAGTGCCTGATTATATAGTGACTGGAGAATATCCCGCGAATGAAGAGTTTGATGTGGAATTTTCAATTGCAGATTTACCTAGTGTAGGCAATCAAGAAACGGGAAATAACTATTTGATCTCAGGTAGTGCCACAAAAGAGAATTATAATATTTCATTTGTCAATGCTAAATACTATTTAATTGATAGTTCAGATACTGTGATAACTGGTCAAGTATTTGATGAAAATATTGATTCGATTCTTGAAGATGACAAAACTTATATTTTTGATTCCTGTACATTCAACACGGCTGTGAATAGTATGAAAAGAGCGAGTTTAATGTTCAATAATTGCACATTTAATGCTGGAGATATTGGTAGTGGAGAAATGAAGTGCTTGTATCTAACATCTATTACAGATTTAACTATAGATGCTTGTACTTTTAATGGTGAAACAAAAGCTAATGCAAACTCTACCGATGCATATACTATTGATATAAATTTGTATTCTACCACTTGTGAAAATATTTTGATAAAGAATAATTATTTTAATACAGTCAGTGAGGATGTAAATGTACCAATTGCTATAAAGGTAAGATTTGGACCTACAGATAATCCAACTGATATATCCGGTAGCTTAGGCAACATTAGTGGAGAGGTAAGAATAGAGGCAAATACATTTAATGGGGATAACAATATTTATTTGGGAGCATTGCCGAATGTTATAGAAGAAGAAAGCTCAGTAAATAGCTCCACAGGAGATTTCCTGTGTGTGATTACATCCAATTATTCGTATCTTAGCATTTATGAGTTGTATACTTCCGTTGGGGATGGGAATCTTTTACCTATAATTCTTGAGGTTGGTGAAGAAAGGACATTTGGATTAAATGCAGATATGTAATAAAGTAAAAAATGCAAAAAACTTTCACATTATCCAAGCAATTGTGAAACTAGCAGAATAAAAGAAACTTTACTACAAAAATATGTGGCGTTTAATTTGTCTTAAAGGCAAAATACATTCCTATATAAATTTTGTTGACTTCATTCGCCTAGGTATGATATATATAAATAATATCAAAGGGGGAAAATATGGAAAATTATAAAGAAATAACTCAACTTTGCTGTAAGTTTATTAATGAACAAAAATGGGAAGAAGCAATCAAATTAGTAGATAAAAATATTTCAAGATTTAAATCACCAAGAGAGAAAAATGGTGTAAATTGTTTACAGTTTTATAATGCGTTTGATTTGGCCTTTTATCAAAAATTAAACCCAGATGAAAAATTCAACATTGAAGATAGTGTTGAGTTATGTCTTCTTTATTACAAATCCATATCTCTTAGGATGCTCAATAAATGGAATGAATTAGAGAATTGCTTAAATTTAGCATTTGAAATAACTTATAAAGAAAATCCAACACTTAACTTTTTATTGATAACAAAATTAGAAAAAGAAAAACAATTTGATAAAGTAGTAGATTTATTAGATAAAATCTATCCTTATGTTTGGAAATATACAGATTTCTGTAATTATTTAATACACAAAAGTTTATGCTATACTTATACGACACATATTCTAAAATCAAAATCTATGACTTCGTGGGCAATGGAATATTCTAAGTTCTATGCAACCAAGAAGAATTTTGATTTGCATTTATCACGCATTGCGCAAGATTCGCCAAATGGAAAAGTAATTATGCCAAGCCCAGTTGACGTTCTAAAAGGACTAAAAAACGAAAAACTTTTTCCTAGTCAAAATGGGCTACAATTTGCTTTAAAGGCATATTTAAGCACTATTCCCAAAAAGCAAGTGAACCAAGAGAATGCTCAAAAATATACAGAAGCAAAGGAAAATTTTGCCAAGATGTTCTATCAGTTAGCCAGCATAACTTTGAAAGAATTTAAACCGCAGGATACACGTATTCTAGATTTGGATGAAATTTTGGATCCGCAAAAATATATTCGAACAAATTTTGAAGAAAAGGGATTAATGCCTTTTATAGATGTATTTGATAACGATTATATTTGTTATGATTTGCTTGAAGAATGCTGGTGTAAATATAATATTGTCGAAGAAGTAAAGTTTTCGAGAACAAAAAATATCTATGTTCTTTTTCAATCTAGTGTGGAGAAAGAAAAAGGAAATTTTTCAGAAAAAGAATTAATAGATTTTGTTACAAATAATGATGTTGTATTTTCAAAAAATACCATAAATGAAAACGAGATAAAATATTATGAAAAAATTATTGGACTAACTTTTGGCAAACAACTTCAACAATATATTTTAAATTATGGGTTTTTAAGTTTTGGTTCATTAGAGTTTTATGGAATTAATGCCGTTCAGAAAGAAAAATCGGATTTAGTTGTTCAAACAAACTATTTGCATAATTATTTTGAAAAGACAAAATGTTTAATCGCATTTGAAAGCTTTGGTGATGGATTTTATGTATTGGTTGATGAAAAAGATAACGTATTTGAGTATGATAATGAAACTGACAAATTAACAAATTTAAAAATAATGTTAAATGATTACATATTGAAACGATTTAAAGAAAAAAAAGAGAATGATTTTTAAAGTGAATTGACAGAGTATGTAAATTAAATTCAAAGTTGTGATTATAAATAATGCAGTCTTTTATTTAATGAAAAATTTTGTTTCTGCTAGTTTCAAAAGTTTGCAACCTTAGTGAAAGTTTTTTATTTGATAAAATACTTTGCGATTAATTGAAGGTTTATTCCAAAATAATAAAATTAAAAATCTTTTAGTCCCAACATATAGTCAGTTGAAACACCAAAAAACTTTGATAATTTTATCAAATTTATAATATCTGGATAACTTTTGCCTAGTTCCCATAAAGATATAGTATCCTGAGTTGAAGATATCTTTTGAGCTAATTGAGTTTGAGTAAGTCCTTTGTCTTTTCTTAAATCTCTAATAATTTTTCCTATGTTCATATTTCTATTCTATGACATAAAATTTAGAATACATTCAATTACGTAATATTTTCGTTTGGTAATTTGTGGAAATTTTATATATCTTTAAAAATAATGACGATGCGCATTATTATCTTATATTAATTTAAAAAAAATTTATATAATTACTATTTAACTGAAACTGCTTTCTAAGCTAAAAAGTTATTAACGAGTTCAATCAAATCATATAAATGATTGAATATTATTATTTAAAAAAATAATAAAACTATTAAACTTAAAACTATTAGATATATACTAAAGAAATACAACTTATTTTTCTTCACAAGTTTTAGCATAATTTTGATTGACAAAATTCCAAACATAAAGGAGGTAATTAATACAACGAAAATTCCTAACCAATTGATTGTAATCTGCGCAGAAAATAATTTAATTGATTCATAGATCGCACTAGCTACTATGATTGGTATACTCATCAAAAATGAGAAGTCTAGAGCTTGATTTTTTTCAACTCCTACTAACAGTCCGCATACTAGAGTTGATCCGCTTCTAGATATTCCGGGCAATAGTGCCAGTCCTTGCGCAAGTCCAATGTAGAGTGCAGAACGTTTATTCACAGGATTTATGCTATCTTTTTTGAAATCTGCGATCACCAAAAGCACAGCAGATATCAAAAATCCCCATACAAGCGTTTTGGTTGAGAAACTATTTTCGAAAAATGAGTTGAATAATAAAACTAAAATGACAGTTGGAATAGTTGCTATTATTAAGTTTAAGTTTGTTTTGTTGAACGGATGGCGTATGAGTGTAAACAATTGTTTGCGATAACAGAATATGACGGCAAAGAGTGTGCCCACGTGAGCTACTACACTGATGAGCAGGAGATTGTCCAGATTGAACATTGAACCAAATAAAACGATATGACCGCTACTAGATATTGGCAAGAATTCGGTCAAGCCTTGAATAAATCCTATGAAAATATACTTAATTATCTCAATCACTTGAATTTTTCTTCAATTTATTATATTATTATATTTATAATTTATTACTTAATTAGGAGAATTTATGAAACTTGGAGTTGTTGGGCTACCTAATGTTGGGAAAAGTACACTTTTCAATGCAATTACAAAAGCAGGAGCTGAATCGGCAAACTATCCTTTTTGTACAATCGAACCAAATGTGGGCGTGGTCGATGTCTATGATGAGCGTTTGGTAGAGTTGGCTAAACTATATAATACAAACAAAATTATTCCAGCGCAGATAGAATTCGTAGATATCGCAGGGCTAGTCAAAGGTGCCAGCGAGGGTGCAGGACTTGGAAATAAATTTTTGAGTCATATAAGAGAAGTGGATGCGATAGTACATGTAGTAAGATGCTTTCAAAATGAAAAGATAATTCACGTAGAAGGTTCAGTGGATCCGTTGCGAGACATTGAAACGATCAATTTGGAACTGATATTTTCAGATATGGACACAGTGACGAAGAGAATAGATAAGATCAGAAAGATAGTGCACGGTGGATCAGCAGATATTGCAACACAAAAAGAATATGAATTGCTTAACAAAATTTTAGAGGTGCTGAAAGAGGGGAAATCGGCAAGGATTTTAAACTTTAATCAAGAAGAAAAAAAAATGGTGGATAGTTTCTTTTTAATTACGACTAAACCTGTGATATATGTGGCAAATACTTCTGATACCTTAGATGACTTTCAAAAAGACAATATCAAGAAGATTGAGGAATTGGCTAGCAAAGAAAATGCCGAAGTCATCTCTCTTTGTGCTAAGACAGAAGAAGAATTGGTAAATATGGATCCAGAAGATAGAGAGATGTTTAAGTCTGAATTGGGAATTGATTTGTCAGGGTTGGACAAACTAATTCAAGCGAGTTATCATTTGCTCGGACTGATCAGCTTTATTACCGCAGGAGAAAAGGAAGTTCGTGCTTGGACGATAAAAAAGGGGACACTTGCACCTCAAGCCGCGGGCAAAATTCATACGGATTTTGAACGAGGATTCATTCGTGCGGATGTTGTGAAATATTCAGATTTGATAACTTTACGAGATTATAATCTTTGCAGAGAAAAAGGGAAAATTATCAGTGCGGGCAAAGATTATGCTGTACAAGATGGAGATATTATTGTATTCAAATTTAATGTTTAGGAGTTTAAGTGAAAACAAAACAAGAAGAATTACAGCCAGGTAATTACATTAAAGAAATAGAAATTGATGAACATCAACATCTTTTTTGGTTGGCAATTTTGCTAATTTTATCAAATATCTTGCTGTTGTTCGCTGTAATATATTTAGTTGTTGAATTTATGAAATGGTACATTTGGCTTTTAGATATATGTATACTTGTGTATTGTATTATTCAAAGTGTGCGGACATATAAAAATTCATCAAAAATAAGAATATATTCATTATACGATAATTGTTTAGTGGTAAAATCTTTACTTTATGATACAACAATTGATTTGTCTCAGATCTTTGAAGTCAAACCTAAACGTACACTTTTTGATAAATTAGCCAACAAAGGCACCAGGTCTATTGAAATTTTGATAAAATCAAAATCTAGAGATAAAATAATTTTAAGATATATTAATGAAGATATCAACAAACTCTGCCAACAAATACTTGATTTGGCAAATAAATGTAAAATTGAAAAAAGAAAAATCTTATTGGATAAATCTTCATTTCATACTGAGAACTTAAAAGAGCATAGTACGGAAGAGATTGATAACAGTAAAAATATAACAAAAAAGTGTGAAGAAAATATTATATTGACAAAAGATGAAGGTTCAATTGGATCAACAAAAAATGAAGGTTCAATTGTATCAACAAAAAATGAAATTGAGGATGCATTTTATCTAAAAGAAGATAATGAAGATGATGAGCAATGAGAAATATTAACTTAGGAGAAATAATATACTATATGATATAATATAATGATAAATTTAGTTTAGTCATAAATGTCATATAGTATATTTTTTTATAAAGCATTTTAAATTCAAGTATAAATACGAAAACACGAGCAATTTATGACTTTGGGTTCACATTGAAATAAATCAAAAAAATAATCATAGTGACTATTCTATGTGTTGAATCAAAACGTGTTGGTTAGTATTTTATTAGTATAAATAATATATTATTTCGCTTTAACAAGCAGATAATTTTTCTTTCCTTTTTTGAATAAGATTCCAGTTTTTAATTTCTCTACTTTAATTTTCATTTGAGGATCAGAGATGTTTTCACCATCCATACTCAGTCCGTTTTGCTGTATTAATCGTCTTGCCTCGCCATTTGATTGAGTGAATTTGGCAAGAGTCAATAGATCTAACACACCGATCTCTTCGCTATTGATTTCAACTTCCACGCTAGGTGCATTATCTTTGTCTATATTATTAGAAGAAAATAAATTCGTGCTCATTTTTTCAGCTTCAATTGCATCCTGTTCGTCTCGAATGAATTTAGTAATTTCAAAAGCTAGACGCTTTTTGCTCGCCACAATGTCGGATTTGATTATTTTACGAACCTCATTCATAGGAATATCTGTGAATAAGGCAAACATCATTTCTACGCATGCATCAGGTGTTTGATATATGCCTTGATAGAAATCGTATGCTGATATTTTGTCCTTTTCAATCCAAATAGCACCTTTTTCGGTTTTGCCCATCTTCTTGCCCTCTGGTGTGAGAAGTAGGGGATTGGTGGCGCCTATCATAATGCGATTTTTGTTGTCTATGAAATTCATTTTTCTACCTAGTTCTACACCTGCAACGATGTTGCCCCATTGGTCTGCACCTCCCCATTGCAAAACGCAGTTGTATTTCTCATTAAGATACAAAAAGTCGTATGCCTGCATTAGCATATATCCCATTTCAAAGAAGGTGAGTCCGCCTTCTTGTATTCGCTTTGAATAAATCTCGTTGGCTATCATCTTATTTACATTAAAATGTACGCCAACATCACGCATAAAATTTACATAATCATATCCATTGAACCAATCTGCATTATTTACAATGATTGCAGGGTTGTCACCATCAAAACGCAAAAACTTGCTATATGCACGTTTTATTCCTTCAATATTATGCTTCAATTGTTCTTTTGTTAGCATTGGGCGCATATCAGTTTTGCCCGTAGGATCGCCGATTGCAGCTGTCGCACCGCCGACTAATATAATTACTTTATGTCCAGCTTGCTGAAAACGGCGCAAAATAGTACAAGGCACGCAGTGCCCTATATGCAAACTATCGGCTGTAGGATCAGTGCCTGAATAGACCGTAATTTTTTCAGTTGATAATAAATTTTTTAATTTTTCTTCATCTGTTGATTGATATAATAAATTCCTATCTTTTAATGTTTCGTATAAATTCATAATCTTTCCTTTTAACGTGAGTTCCACAAATCTGTAATCCAGTTTTGAACTACATCTCCCTCAATAATATATTTTCCAATAAAATCATCGGTAGCATTATAAATCACCTTTTCAATATGTGTATTGTCTTGAATGAGCGGGGTGATGGTATTATTGACCGCGGGTATCAAAGATAGCGCTACCAAAATGCAGTTTAGCAAAACAACGACGCATCCAGCTTTTAGCAAACCAAATATTAAGCCAAATACTTTATTTAAACCTCCGAGTATTTTTGTACGAGCAATATTATCAAACAACCTTGAGAGCAAAGCAATAACGATTTTTAATATGATGAACACCAATATTCCAGATATTATTACCATACATATATGACCTAACGACGATCCAACTACAGTTGCAATGCTATCGGTGCTGGACATATCGACCGAAGTATTAGAAAATACGACTTTAATGAGTTGGCGCAACAGTCCATTTAGATCGCTAGGTAAACTGTCTAGGATGTGCTGAGTGTTTTCAAATTCACTGATGGCACGGGCAAAGAATTCATTTGTTTCTATGAGTCCATCTGCAATTTTGCTACCTATTAAACCTGAGAAATCATAAATCCCATTGATCCAACTAGCGACGTATTTTGCTGTAAATATTGCAATAATAATACATACGACCCAACTAAATAGAGATATAAATGATTTCAAAAATCCCTTATTGAAGCCAATTATGCCAAATACAACTAATGCGCCGATAATCAATATATCAATTATGAGACCAATTGTAGCCATAATGTAAACTCCTTTATTGAATTTTAACATAAATTGTTTTCTTTGTAAACTAATTTGATAAGTTCGTTATTTCCAATTAGTTATGTAGGTAATACAAAATATGTTAAAATATATTATCATAATCAAAATTTAGAAATATATGAACTTTTATTGAAGTCAAAAAGATCTTTGTATAATATAAAATTAATGACTTTATAAAATAATTTTAGATAATGTTAAATCTCAACAAGTTTTGTTGACAACTCAACTCAATCTGTGATATATTGATATCGTTTGCTTGAATAAAACCAAATGGAAATTCGTGTAAGAAAAGATAAAATATTAAGAAGTTTTGATTTTATAATTATTTTTTACATAATAGGAAAATATAAGTTTAATTTATTCAAAATATTTGTTAATATTTTTGATTTATGTTATAATATAAATTACTGAGGTGAAAAATGGAAAAAAAGAAAAACAACTCGTGGAAAACTATTTTATTCTTTATTATTGGAGTTGTATTAGTTGCCCTATTAGTGTATTGGGTGATGTCAAATAATAATAGAAGTAAGGAAGTCAGCTATACAGAGTTTCAACAGATGGTCACCAATGGAGAAGTGGCTGAAATTGACGTTTATGGATATACTGTAAGAATTAGGACGATTGACGGAGTGGCAGAAAATCGATTTCCAGATGAAGTAGATGCATATTGTTCATTTATGAGTGTAGATCAACTGACCTCTTTTATTACGGAATATAACAATAGTCTGTATGTAGATGTCAATGGCGATGGCATCATAGATGAAAACGATGAAGTCAATGGAAATTTGACTTTAAAAGATGGTGCAGTACTTATAAAAGCAAGTTATTCGTACGAATCGGCTTCTTGGATCTCAAATGTATTACCATTCCTTAATATTGTAATAGTTGTAATTATTGGAATATTTTTGTTCAAAGCAATGTCCGGCAATAGCAAAGGCTTTGGTTTCGGAAAGAGTAAAGCTAGATTGGTTGTATCATCGAATGTAAAATTTTCAGATGTGGCTGGAGCTGAGGAAGAAAAACAAGAGCTGAAAGAAATCGTTGAGTTCTTAAAAAATCCTACTAGATTCACAGAACTAGGAGCGAGAATACCTAAAGGCGTATTATTGGTAGGACCTCCAGGAACGGGTAAAACATTGCTAGCCAAAGCTGTAGCAGGTGAAAGTAAGGTACCTTTCTTTAGCATATCAGGTAGTGATTTTGTAGAGTTGTATGTAGGTGTTGGAGCGAGTAGAGTACGTGATTTATTTGAAGGTGCGAAGTCGAGTGCCCCTTGTATTGTGTTCATAGACGAAATAGATGCTGTGGGTAGACAACGCGGTGCTGGTATGGGAGGCGGAAACGATGAAAGAGAGCAAACTCTCAATCAATTGTTGGTTGAAATGGATGGGTTTGAAACAAATAGCGGTATCATAGTTTTGGCTGCAACGAATAGAGCAGATGTCCTAGATCCTGCACTCACTCGACCAGGACGTTTTGATAGACAGATTTATGTGCATCTGCCAGATGTCAAAGGCAGGGAAGAGATCATCAAAGTGCACGCAAGGAATAAACCACTTAGCGAAGATGTAGATATTAAGCGAATTGCACGTTTGACCAGCGGATTGGCAGGCGCAGATATTGAGAATGTCTTGAATGAAGCGGCATTGCTCACCGCACGTGATGGACGATATAAAATCACTATGATTGATATCCAAGAGGGATTAAATAAAGTTTTGATGGGACCTAAGAAAGTGTCTCGTGTGATTACAGAGCAAGATAGGCATATTACGGCAATTCACGAAGCAGGGCACGCAATAATTGCAGAAACTTTGCCAAATTGTGACAATGTGCAGGAGATTTCTGTGATACCGCGCGGAAATGCTGGAGGGTATACTCTCACATTTGACGAAAAAGATCGAACCCATATGCCAAAACAAAAATTGTTAGATTCTATCACGATGATGCTGGGTGGGCGCACGGCTGAAGAATTGATGTTGGATGATATCACTACAGGAGCATCAAATGATATAGAACGTGCTACTAAAATCGCTAGAAAGATGGTGGCAGAATGGGGAATGAGCTCTAGTTTGGGACTCATTAGTTTCGGAGAAGGCGAAGAAATATTCGTGGGTAGAGATTATCAAAGACAACTGCCGTATAGTCAAGAATTGGCTTGCAAAATTGATGAGGAAGTGAAACAAATCATTGATAACGCACACGAACAGGCCAAGAAAATTTTATCTAGCAAAAAAGACGTAATTGAAAAAGTTGAGAAGATACTGCTGGACAAAGAGACAATTTACAAAGAAGAATTTGAAATGCTCTTTAATGGGGCATCTGTTGAAGAAGTAGAAATTGCAATTGATAAAAAAGAAAAAGAAAAACGAGAATATCAAGAAAAAGCAAAACGTGAGGCATTGGAAGAAAAAAAATCAAGAGAGATCAAATCTAGGCTTGAAAATGCAGAGGCACTAGCAAGGGTTGGTGTTATAACAAAGCAAGATTTGGAAAACATTAAAAAAGAGGCGGAGAAAGAAGTTCAAGAGCTCAATAAAATGCTAGGTAAAGATAGTGTAGACTTGCACGATCTAGTAGAAAGCAAAGAAAAGCTAGATGTGGCAAATGGAAAAAACGATCAAAACGCTTCGCATAAGGCAGAGGAAACTGAGGATAAAAAGGTTGAAAAGATAATAAAAGACCCCAATGATTCAAAAAAACAAGAAAAAGATGATGATAAAAACAATAAATAATCGCTTGATTTAATTTTTACTTTATTATATTATTATATAGGAGAAAATTTATGGCAAAAAGAATAACGGCAATCGTAAGTTTATCAATAATCGCAATTTTGATAATTGCTACAATAATAATGGCTAATGTTGACGTCAATCATAAGATTAATTGCAATAATCCTGATTACATCTATGTTAAATATTCATCTAACAATCTTAGAGAAGCAGATGAAGAAATATATGATGGGATTTTGGATAGAATTAATCAAGCAAGTACAGAATCTAGTTTAACGGCTCTATTTTCTGGGACATTAAATGATAAGCCAACTATTGTGACCAATTCAACAACATCAGCCACTTCAGTTCCTTCTACATCAGATTTCCAAGTTTCGTTCGTATATGATAATCCGCAAAAATTGATGGATGGAAAAAATGAATATAAAGACGAGGATGGCAATACCGTTTATTATAAAGAATTGGTATTTTCAGTAGGCAGTATGGATGATATGCAAGAAGTGAGGGTATATATAATACCTTATTATAATTCTAATGGAGAATATAATACCAATAATTCATATTATAGATATTATTTATTGAACGCTAATTTTGTTGATCTTTACAATTATTTAGTCGATAACGATTTCAATGTTTAAAAATCAAAGACCGCGTTTGTATGTCGAATATTTCGAATTTAGCAGATTTATAAAACGAGGTCTTTTTTATTTTCATTCTTTGATTTATATGGAATGTAATTAATATAAAAAAGACTTCTAAAATAGAAGTCTTCAATAAGTATAGTAGAATATAAATATAAATTTATATTATTTTTTGATATTTTGAATATATTTTATAATATCTCCGACAGTTTTCAATTTAGAAACATCTTCATCTGGTAGAGATACACCAAACTCTTCTTCAAATGTCATAATGAGTTCAACCACATCAAGACTATCTGCTCCTAAATCTTCTACTAGGCGAGATTCCATTTTAATAATTTCTTTCTTCTTGCCCAATTTGTCAGCAATTAGATTTATGATTTTTTCATCCATTTTTAGCCTCCTATACTTATTTTATAATAATCAAATTAAAAAGTAAAGCAAATATTTTTAATATACTAAAATTCGCTAAATTATTATCATTTTCGACTAGTTATCTTGTTTTTTTCTATTGAAATATATGATATTATGGATGTATGAATATTTTAAATGGTGATTATTTTTTGAACATTTTACAAATTGTGGAAGCAAAGTGCAAGTATCAAAAGGTAATGCTTTTATATGATGACACTATTACAAATTTTGAAATATCAAGCATTTATAATTCTATAAAAGACAATTCAATATTTAATAAAATTAGTGTAACTAGGGAAAAGAATAAATTAAATGAAATCTACAATGGTTATAGATGTATAATCTATTTTTGTTCGATTGATTCTTTTTTGTCTCTTGATTTTGACAAGAGTGAATTTATTAATATTTATTTTGTAATAGATAATGCAATATTGCCTTATTTTTTAAACACAAAATACAATGTGATGAATACGAGTACTGACTATTTGCTTATGAAAAATCAAGTTGTCGATATAGAATTAATTTTTAGTTTATTTTTTAATAAATTTTATAATTATCTGAAAAATATATTGTGTTTTCAAACTCATCAATTTGATGAAATTTTTGATATTCAAAAATTATCTCAGACGAAAAGTTTAGATTTGATCAAAGAAGTGGACAAAAATTTTGAATTTGTTGATATTCAAATTTTGAAGGCTTGTGAAATAGAATATAAATTTTTGCCTATTGTCGATTATTTAGTAATCACAGGATTTTCATTGCTTATAAAATCGATCAGAAATCAAACTTTGTCTATGGTGGATGTTTACAAATCAGCAAAAGAGAATTATGCTCTAGTGGATAAATTTTATGCGATGGCAACCAATGAAATGTTTGCAAATCTTATTAATTTGAATTTTAACTGCATTAATACTTTTTGCGATAAATGTAGAAACGCAATTTTAGATAGACTGTCTATTTGTGACGAATTTAGTGAGCAAAATATAAAAAAAATATTGAGCAAAATGAAAGATTATTTAAAAAATACAAATGGAATTTTATCATACTTATATTTATATGATGTTTTTGGAATATAAATAAAATTTTAATTATATCAAGTATTAGTAGCTCTTCATTGAACGAAATTTAATTAAGGTTTTATAATATAATAAATATTAAAAAGTTTATAAATTTTACAATATTCTTTTTGTTTTAATGATTAAAATTACTTTTTTGACCATATAATCAAAATATGAAAAAACTATTTTTAGTAATTTTAGTATTTTTGATCTTAGTGGGAAATATTGGATATAAATCTAATTTTACTCTTCTTGATTATTTCAAAGGCGAATATTATGTTTATACTTCTAATAAGGTTGGAGAAAGTAGTATCTTTTTAGGCAGTTGCTATATGAGCAATAGTGAGATAGAAAATAAAGACGAAATCATAGGTGAAAGTATGAAAATCTATAATTTTGAACCTGTTGCAGGTTTGCAGAGCTTAGATGCGATAATAATTTTTTCTGAACATTTAGACACAGGTGCGAGTGTAATCTATGCATTTACTGATAAAATAAAACAATATATAGAGATTGATGGCAAACAAGTTAATATTCAATTAGCACATTATGAAGAGTATTCTATCATAGGTTGGCCATTAATTTTAGGAAGTTTTTAAATTTATGTTTAAATATTGAAAATTTGTCTATCATTCTCTTGAAGGAGGGATTATGGACAAAACTAACTCTCAACAAAAGAAAAAAATAGTAATGAATTATGTCTATGCTGTCTTGATAGGTATTTTGGTGATAGCTTGTGCAGTAACAATAGCCCTAGTGAGCGCAAACAATTCTAATAGTAGAGCAGATATTGGAGATGATGGAATAGATGTATCAACTACTACTTATGTTGTGCCTATGCAAAATGCTACAATAGTTAAGGATTATTTGGGTAGCGAATTGCAGTATAATGACACTTTGAAGCAATGGGAAATTCACAAGGCTATAGATTTTCAAGCAAGTGATGATCTAAATGTGTATGCCGTTGCTGATGGAACTGTTTCAAATGTTTATACAAATTATTTAGAAGGTACAGTTATAGAGATTAGTCATTCTGATGGGATTGTGTCTATCTACAAATCTTTAAATAATGAAGTTAGCGTGGCAGTGGGAGATAGTGTTAGCGCAGGACAAATCATCGGTCAAGTAGCAGACAGTATGGCTCAAGAATCGAACACAGGCGCACACCTTCACTTTGAAATGACTGTTAATGGAGTAAAAGTTGATCCTAATGATTATTTATCATTAGGCGACAAATAATAAAAACCACGGGTTTAGGATATTCCACCTATAGCCCGTGGATTTTTGTTGTCAGTCGCCACTGATTGGAGAGTATGTGTTTAGCCATTCGCTTGGTGCAGTATTCCATACTGTGTTTGCGGCATTGTTTGCTTGCTGAATTGTCTCTACAATCACATCGATTGTGTAAGTTTTATTTGCGTCTTCATTTGTCAACGAGGTTGGGACAGTAATTGTGGTGATAAAATCTATCTGATCGTCTGCATTTACAGTGCCGTTATAATAATGATATTGGTCATCTCCCAGTTGCCAGTCACTTGTTGTGCTAGCTTCAACATTAGTTGTGGCACCATCGGTGTTTGTAATCGTTAATTTTGCTCTCATCAAAGCCTCAGTCATTTCAGGCGGGGCGAGCACGCCTATAGATTGACTATATACTGTCCCTGGAAGAGCATCTCCATCAAATGTGAGTGAGGAAACAGATGCTCCACCTTGAGTGATAGAGATTGTGACAGGATCTCCCAAAGTGATATTACCTGTTACGTTTGCAGTTGAGGTAAAATAGGCCAAAGTAATTCCTATACCAATAGATGCTAATAATAGGATTGTTAATGCGATGATTGCAATTGTAGAGCCAGAAACTCCACGTTTGTTTCTTGATTTTGTATTTGCCATAAAATTCTCCTTGAAATTATAATTTTATTTTGTGAAATAAAATTGAAATTATACGGAAATTTTATGATTAAGATATATTTAAATAAATTTTTAAATTTAGTTACTTTGCCTTTATGAGTTAAAATGATGATTTATTAAGTTTAGATCAATTTTATGAAAATTACATTTTAAATTAAAAAAAGCACATCAATACTGAAGTGAATCATAGATATACTTTTTTTATTTCAGATTTATAAACTAGCGCTAGTAGAATTGATTTTTGTTGTGTATTTCACTACTTTATGTTTATTGCTACTAATGTTGATCAATTCCTCTTCATAGTCGGAGTAGCCTGTGTTTGACGTATAATTTGATTCGTCACTTTCAGCGGGATAAACAGCATCAAACAACATATCAAAATACGTTTCTCCAGTCATTGGATTCAAAATTTTATAATACAGATTATATCTTCCATTGTCCGAAAGTCGGTTATCTTTTTGAATATAAACCGCATCTTTATCACTATATGGAATGTAATAATCAGTCGACCCAACATCTCCTACATAGAATAAGAAATGCACGCCATAGTTTGATACACATAGATTGTCTGTAGATGCAATTGTAGTACCGCCCTTGACGCCTTCGCTTATCAACCGTACTGCTTCTTCTGTGAATGCTTCAGCCATATCACTATATCCATTTGTGCCGACTACATACGGCATACCAGATACTAAGGATGATTCATAGTCTCCAGTATATTTGAACATAAATTCTATGAACTTATCTAGTTTGGTTTGATAATCTGAGATTTTGGTGATTTCGCTATATTCGTTCAAAACAGTGTTGAAATTCGTTTCGGAATCTACGAGCCCAGTTTCAGGATTACGAACAGGTACAGATAGGTCTGATAGATATTCGGTGATTATTTCGTTGTATCTTTGTTCGTACAGGTCAGGATTCGCTACGATCTCTGCGTCTGAATCTAGAGCGGTCAAGGCGTCGTCCAGTCCATCCACCGAGATGAGTGTGTGAAGTACATATCCAAATTTCGTACCATCGTTTAAATTCGTAGGGTGATAATAAATTGTGTCAGCGTCTGTACCGATCCCTTGCAGATCGGTTTTGTATGTCTCTTCGTGATTTTTATATTTCAAATAACTAGATTCTGTGAGATAGTTATACTCGTCTATCAATGCTTGAATGCTCAGATCTTCATTTTCCAAAAAATAGGTTTGAATATTGGTTAGATATGTGGATTCAATTTGTGATTGGAAATTACGTTCAAAATATCTATAGATAAGACTATCTGTATCCTTTGAATATTCTTTGCCATTTTCGTCACGCAAGTAATATTCATAACTACGCAAATCTTCAGCCATCAAAGATAGAACTTTGTTGTAAATCAAATCTACATTTTCACTCTTCTCTTCATAACTTAAATTTTCTTTGAAATCAGAAAAATATTTTTCAATTAATGCATCAACCACGTCGTCTGAAGTGAAGTCGTTTAAATATGAAATATCAATCAACGGATCGAATGCAGGTTCCTCTTCAGTAATATATTGGATATAATATTCCTTAAATTCGGTCTTTGTAGATGAAATAGTTTTTTTAGTAGCATCTGTATAATATCTCACTTCCACAGTCGCACGTTTTTTGTGCACATAATCTTTATATAAATAAGCGGTCTCATCTTCAGAAGAATTACTAGTTGAGGTAGAATCGGTTTTGATATTCAAGATGTTTTTTGCCTCATCTACATAATCTTCCAACTCTTCGTCTAGTGAATCAAACATAGACTGAATGGCTTCATTTATTTGATATGCAGTAGGACGATATATATTATCATTGTCCAAAGCGTACTGATACAATAGTTCTCTATCAATTAAGATATCTAAAGTGTTGTTCATAGCCTCAGTTTCAGACTGATTACTTTGAGTGACGAAATAAGTAGAACCATAACTTCTGTATGCTGAAAGAAGGTCTGCTCGCTTGATGTTCTTTTCACCAACAGTCGCCACGACCTCATTATAATATTTCACCCTATCTATTGAAAAAGTGGCACACCCAGCAAGAGAGCAGGTAATGATCATTAAACAGCATAACAATATTGCAGATAATTTTTTCACGTTATTCTCCCAAAAAGTATAATAATATCATTGACTATTATAATATAAATTATAATAAAAAGCAAGAATTTTGATTAACTATTCAGATATTCAATTATATAATTCACCGCAGTTTGTACGCTGAAATATTGAGGATTCAAAGATATCGTAGGAAGAGCAGTGTTTTCGAATTTGAAGTGCGAAAATTTGTTCATTTTCGCCATCAATTTCTTGATATCAATATCTTCGTAGTAGACGATTTTCATATTATTTTTCGTGATAGTGATCGTCTTCACATCATTTTTCTTTGCGTAGGCTTTGACTATGGCGAGATTGGTCAAATTGTATATCTCTTTTGGAAGTTTTCCATAATTTATCGCTAGTTCGTTTAATATGGTTTTCGCACTCGTCTTGTCAATTATATTTGAAATTTTTGCGATGATTTTCAGCCTCTCCGCCTCATCTGAAATGAATGAATATGGGATCTTAGATGTGATAGCAATATCAAGTTTCACCTCGCGCGAGGTCTCTACTTTTTCACCTTTCAAGCGTTTTATTGTTTCGCTTAGTAGACGCGCATAAGTATCATATCCGATTTTTAACATATGTCCGTGCTGAACCTTGCCTAAAAGTTCGCCTGCACCACGAATTTGCATATCTCTCATAGCTATTTTAAATCCGCTTCCTAGATCTGTATTTTCGGCAATGGCTTGCAATCTATTCGACGCCTCAATGGTCAAGGGTTTTTCTTTGTCATAAGTGAAATATGCATAGGCCTGCTCATCATTTCTACCAACGCGTCCGCGCAATTGATACATCTGACTAAGTCCTAATTTGTCACTTTCAATTACGATTAGCGTATTGGCACGAGGTAGATCAATGCCGTTTTCAATCAATGTGGTAGAAACAAAGACATTTGTCTCTTTATCGTACAGGCGTTTAATTGCATTTTCTAGAGCAATCTCACTCATCTGACCGTGTGCCACATCAAAATGAGCTTTTTCATTGTTTACCAAGGATTCTAACCTATTGCTTAATGTATATATTTTTTCAATATTGTTGTACACAATCAGAGTTTGACCATCTCGCGCCAATTCGTCCTGAATAGCATTCACAATCACCTCTTCGTTGTATGTCATTACATACGTCTTTACAGGCAATCGGTTCACTGGTGGGGTGTTGATAATGCTAATGTCACGTATAGTCATCAATGTCATACTGAGAGTTCTGGGGATAGGGGTCGCTGACAAAGTTAGCACATCAACATTTGTTTTCATCTGTTTAATTTGTTCTTTTGCTTTCACACCGAAACGCTGTTCTTCGTCAAGAATCAGAAGTCCTAAATCTTTGAATTTGACATCCTTTGATAGCAATCTGTGTGTTCCACAAATGACGTTCAATTTTCCACTAGAAAGATCTTCCAAAATCTTTTTTTGCTCTTTACTTGAGCGGAAACGATTCAACATCTCTACACTGACGCCGAAATTTTTGGTGCGTTTGATGGCGGTATTATAGTGTTGCAAACTTAATATTGTCGTAGGGGCAAGGATGGCTACTTGCTTGTTGTTCTCCACTGCTTTGAAGAGTGCACGCATCGCCACTTCAGTTTTCCCAAATCCGACATCGCCACATATTAGTCGATCCATCACTTTGCCTGAGCACATATCGTTTTTTACGTCCGCAATTGCTTGCAATTGATCTGCTGTTTCAGTGTATTCAAAAGCATTTTCGAATTCAGTATATAGATAATCGTCTTCGCTATATTTGAATCCCTTTGTGGACTTTCGCTTTGCATATAGCTCCAGTAGATCCTTGCTCATATCTTCAATTGATTTGATGGCTTTCAACTTTTCGTTGTAGAATTCTTTGCCTCCCAATTTATTCAATGTTACAGATGCACCTTCGGTCATATATAGAGACAATAGATCCGCATTTTCATAAGGAACATAAAGAGTATCATTTCCGCGATAAATGATTTTGAAAAATTCTTTATCCACACCAGAGACTTGCATATTTACTATGCCTTCGCATTTTCCAATACCATAAGTACTGTGAACGACATATTCGCCTGCTTTTGGTAGGTATTTAATAGACTTATTTGCTCGCTTGATAGGGGTCTTCTTGTGAGCAAAATTCGTGCTACCAATATAAAATTTTTCTTCATCCGAAAAACATATATTGTATGGAATGTTCAATTCAGTCAAAATGATTCCTTTCGAATTTTTGTTTGTAGAAAATGGTATATTTCGTTCGGTAAATATTTTTTTGATTGAATTCAAGGTGTCAGTATTTGATAGACATAAATAGATTTGTTTATCTTTGAATTTATTTAATTCCAATTGTAGAGATTCTAAGTTGTATAAAAATGATGGTAAATTTTTTGTATTGTAATTTATTGAAATGATATTCTTTGAATTTAATTTGTTTTTCAAATCCGTATTATTTAAATCGTAATTATCAAAAAATATCAATTTATTTAAATATTTATTGAAAAAATCGCTTAATTTAAGTATTTTTTGATTATTTTCATAAATTTTTATAATATTTTCTTTTTTAAATATTAAATTAATTTTTTCCAAAAAAGTTTTTTCAAATTCAGAATATATATTCTCGAATTCAATTTCATTAGAAATGATAATTGGATAATCTATTTCTGCGATCGTATTGATAGAATTTGAAAAGGGATATAAAAATTCTAGAGGGACATCTTCAGATCGTTCAATAGCATTTATCAAATCAAAAAATATATTATTATCCAATTTGAATTTATTCAATTTTGTGATTATTTCTGAAGAACTAAAAAAATTCAATTTATTCGGAGCTATCTTTATTTTTTTCAATTTTTCAGTATGCTCGAAAGTGAGGAAATCAAACTTATATATGTCGTCTACATTTGTGTCAAAAAAGTCCAAACGCGTGGGATTGTCATCTACCACATTGAAGATATCAAAAACATCTCCTCGTCTAGAAAATTCGCCCTTGTAAGTTACTGTCTCCGATTTTTTATATCCCAATTGTACTAGGCGCTTTTCCAATTCAACAATGTCAATATCGTCATTCTTTTTTATTTCAATTATACTGTTCTTAAATTGTTCAATATCGGGGAGAAAAGAAAAAAGCATTCGTGGGGTAGATATCAAAATTATATTTGAAGTAGAGATTTTGAATAGCGCGTTTATCAAATCATATTTATTGTCCGAACTAGAGAATTTAGATAGGGTAAATGGCTTGTCAAAATCGTTGATTACAACATTTTCTTTCCCGAGTGCGCTGAGTTGAGCGCTGATGTCGTTTGATTTTTCTATATTTGGGCATAGAAAAATCGCGGTGTCAAGTTTTGATAATATAGCACCTTGTTCTCCAAATCCTAAATTGTTGCAAAATATAGGTTGACGATTGATCAATTGTTGCAAATCGTTAGGTCTTGACATAATTCTCCATTGATAAATTTTTCGATCAAATCAGATGCTGTAGCATACGATATGGATAAAATTTCTTTACTCTTGCTGTCAATAGCGGATAGTACATAATCAGTGATATTCATACTTTCGTCTCTACCGATTCCAATTTTCAAGCGAGGGGTGGAGCCTACTTTGATTACCACGTCTCTAAGTCCGTTATGCGTACCAGCTGAGCCAGATAGACGGAATCTAATCTTCCCTTTCGGCAAATCTATATCATCCAAGACTATCAATATATCGCTCAGTGGAACTTTGAAATATTTTTTCAGTTCATATACGCTGTCGCCAGAATTATTCATATAGGTTTGAGGCTTTGCTAAAATGAATCCGTCTCCAACGGCTATGAGTGCTCTACATTTATTTTTATTAAATTTTAGGTTTTTTTTCTTGGCAAACAAATCCACAACCGAAAATCCAACATTGTGATATGTATTATTATATTTACCCTCTGGGTTTCCTAGTCCTACAATTATCTTCATACTAATATTATAGCATAATTAAAAGAATTTTCAATATTTATTGGTCAATTTTTTTGTTTAGGCAAAATTTTCCATTAGTTTATTTGATTTTTGGTATTGACAACTTTGATGTTCGGTGATATTATCTCAAAAAGAAAGGTGGGTAAAATGATAGAAGAAAAAATTAGATTTGATAATTTCGTAGAAAGAGGGGGATTAAAAAGAGCAAATAAAAACATTCTTTCGGGAAGAGCGATCAAGCCGTGCGGTAGAGAATGTGAAGAGTATGGATATAAAATTGTTGAATTTTTTGATCATAAGTCGCTAGAAAATTTTAAAAACTTAATGGATAATTCAGAGTTTTTGATCAAATGTGCATCGATTACTCCCAATCCGAAAGATTGCATAAATTATTTTTATTATTTCGTGAATGAAAATTTGAAGAGAAACAAACATTTTAGAATTGAATTTTTGAAAGCGATTTATTTGAATGATAATGTTTACACTCTTGAAAGCATCAATTGGTTTGTGGATACTTTTGGATATCAAAAAGAAAATAACTACTTATTGAAAGATCTAGAATTCAAAAAGCGTTTTGAAGCAAGATTAAGTGAGCACTTTGAATATCCTCAATATCATTTCGATGGTCACGATAGAAGAAAGCTAAAGGTTTATAAGGATTTAAAAAACAGAATTAAAGTTTTAAATCAAAATCGAGAAATTGGTCTTCTTGAAATTCTATCTACTTTTGCTAAAGAAAAAATAGAAGATGAAAGTTCTGATGGTTTTAATTATGACTGGTTTGTTTAAATACAATTTTAAATTAATTTTAATTTGAATCAAATATTATATTATTATAAAAAATCTCTGTAGATTGTGTACGTTATCACTTTAACAGAGATTTTTTTTAATATAATTAATAGCTATTTATTTTAATAATGATAAAATTTAATAGAAATATCAATTTTATACAAAATTTATTTACATTTTTTATTTTTTTTTGTTATTTTCCTATAATTTTAAAATTTTTATTTATTTTTAATTTTTTTATCCATAATTTATTGTTTTTAGTAATTATTTAAATTTTATTCAATTCTTCGCTTATTTTCTTCTTGTCTATATGTTGACCAATGAAAACTAATTTTATCATCCTGTCCCCATATTTTTCGTCCCAATCGTGTCTAAATTTTTCGTCATTTAACAAAAGTTGTTCTATTTGATATCTTGGATATGTGGCATACCATGGACCATTGTCCGTCAATACTTTTTGTCTGCCCGCTTGCTCATACAAATATGCAGTGCGCAAATCGTCTGAGAAGTAGAGTAGTCCTTTGGTACGGATAATTTGTTTACCATAATCCTTGTTTGCCCAATCCTCAAATTTTAGTCTATCAAATGGCTTGCGTCTAAAATACACAAATGTCCCGATCCCATATTCTTCGGTTTCTCCGCCTTCATGATTATGGTCATGATGATGGTGAGCATGTTCATGTTTGTGATCGTGATGATCATCTTCGTCTTCATCATCTTCATGGTCATGATGCTCGTGATGGTCTTCTAGGTCGGAATTTTCTTTTTCGATATCTTCAATGTCTTTGTCCATTTCTTGAAACCATCCTGCAGAAGTCAACAAATTTTCCATATCAAAAAGATTGGTGTCAAGGATTTTTGAAATATCCACATTTGAATAGTCTGTTTCGATTAATTTAGCTTTTG
The DNA here is from genome assembly GCA_944377305.1 of uncultured Clostridia bacterium. GTDB lineage: Bacteria > Bacillota > Clostridia > Christensenellales > UBA1242 > Onthoplasma. The sequence continues at coordinate 60,554 of CALWEL010000002.1, read as the reverse complement.
GTTGCAGACTTTTTATGATTTTCTTGACTCTGTTCAATTCGTTTTTGCTTACTTCGCTTATTTTATTCATTATTAAAATATCGCAAAATTCAATCTGTTGAATGACCAAATTTTCAATATCGTCTTCGCGGATTTCCTTTTTTATCAATTCATCGCCACAGCCGAATTCTTGCACCATTCTAAGTGTGTCAACCACACTTATAATTGCATCAAGTTTGCAATATATTGGCATTTTCTTTGCTTTGAAACTTTCAGTCAAAAAATTGATTGTTTGAGCAATTGGAATCGGCTCACAAATTCCACTAGCTTCTATAATGATATGGTCAAATTTTCTTTGTTTTACAATGTCGTGAATTTGTTCAATTAGATCTTGGCGCAATGTGCAACATATACAGCCATTTTGAAGAGCGACTAAGCTCTCTTCTTTTTTATTTACGATACCACCTTTTTCAATCAAATCTGCATCTATATTCACTTCACCAATATCGTTTACGATTACTGCTACTTTATATCCCTTTGTGTTGGTTAAAATGTGATTTAGTAATGTTGTTTTTCCACTTCCTAAATATCCTGTCACAAGGGTAATTGGAATAGTTTTAAATTCGTTCATATTTCACCTCGGCTATAATTATATCACGAAAAACGAAAAATCAAGCATAAATTTGAAAATTTTTCCAAAATTACTGCAAAACCTAAAAAACGCCCGAAATATAAAAATCGTTTTGAAACTAGAGCAAAACATAGAAATAAAAATACAAAAATTTTTTTCATAATCCTAAAAAATATTGAAAATTTATTAAAAACTGCTAAAAAATATTGAAAAATACCAAAAAATATTGAAAAAACAAATTTTTTAATTTTCATTTATTTTTTTATATTTTAATATAAATAATTTATCGTCAAAATTACTCAATAGGAGATATCGTTGTACAGGTCGAAATATTTATTGCTGAAAAAGAAGATATTGAAAAATCAAGAGATTAGAGAGGATGTCGATTATAGCGAGTTGACACGTTACACTGTCGAGGAAAATTCGCTCGAAGAAATCGAGGCTGGACAAATTGACGGAATATCGCTGTGCAAGAAATGTGGATATTAAATTTTTGAAGAGAATCAAGAGTGTACGAATTGCCATACGAAAGTGGATAGATGATATATCGATATCAAGTTTCAAATTCGCTATTTACAATTCACACTTTCTATGATAAAATATCCTTATGAAGAAAAGCGAATATTTCATTGGAAGATATAAGAAGAGTCATCTAAGCGTATTGATCAGGAATCAGTCTAGATTTTTGGACGAACTGATGCAGAAGTATCTAAGAGCGATCTGTAGGCAATTTCCCGTTGACGATAGGTGTATAGACAATTTGTTGAAGATAGAAGATTTCGAAATCAAGCCAATAGACATCGGGACTACAGGCAGGGCGGGGAACTTGATCGCAGATTATGACAAAGCAACTATGACCTTCCGATATAAAATGGAAATGTATCCAAATATTGACACAGCATTTTTGAAAAACGAATTTCCAGAAGGATTGACGGGTGAAGATTTGAACAAATACAAGCGAGAAGTGTTGAGACACATCGTTATCTTTTTGCACGAGTTGACCCACGCTATGAATTTCGTAGAATTCTTTAGACTCGATGAAGAGCGAGATGATTTGGTTAGATCCAATGCAGAGGAAGCGTACAAAATAGATGGCACTTATTATATCGCACACGGCGGGCTCATCACCGATAGGCAAATCGTTCGTGCAAACAAAGTTGAGCAAGGGACTAATTTGAACAAGAACTACATATATGAGGCAATGACTGAATTCATTGCGCATAACGCATTGCTAGATCGTGAGTTTTCAGACATTCAATATTTTTATATGGATGACGGAATAACGAATCCATTTAAAATTGATTGGAGTTATGCGCCGTTTGTAGACATCGCATTTGCGTTGAATTATCTATTTAATAACGCTTTTTCAATAGCGTATTTCACTGGGGACACCAAAATTTCAGGATTTGACAAGAGTTGCTTAGAAGTGGATATTACGAATATATCCGTGCCTATTAGAATGATCGTGAAGAACATCAAATCAGAGGATTTTGATCCAGCACCTTATATCAAGACTTTGGTGGTAGGCATAAAAGAATTTTTGTCCTATATACAGGAGACCATCAAAAGAGAAGATGTGAAAAGCCATCTAAACGAGGAGAGAATTGAGAATCTCAACCAAGAGATAAAGAATATATGCAATCACAATGATTATCTAAAATTTATTGTTGAGGATTTAACTTTTCAGATGGATAAGGAAAACATTGAAAAGTTAAGGGGCATTTTTGAATCTGAATTCAAAAATATTAAGCCTATAGTTATCTCATCTGAAGATGTCCTAAACTTGAATAAAATTGATTAGATTCAAACAAATCATACTTATGGATTGAAAAATGGACTTTGTTCGCAATATGACTATGTATTGATCATTCAAAAGCAAAGTCTATTTTTGATATAAACTGTATGTTTTTATATGTTAATTTTTAACATAAACTATAGTTTTTTTATGTGTCAATAAAATTTCGATACTTTCTATTTGATATCGCCTGAGACAAACCAAGATCAAGCATACCTCCCTTTGTGCGGTTGATGATAAATTTGTCAGGAAAAGAAGATATAAAATTATCTTCATTTTCAAATATCTTTTCAGTAGGGTAGACAAAAATTCGTGTGGTGTCGAGCGGGCGGAATGAATCTATTGAAAGTCTGGAAGTGAAGATTGAACCAAAAATTAACCTATCAAATTGTTTAGTTTTCGTCCAATGCTCGCGAATTCGCCCGCATATATTGTTGGTGGTACCAATATAAATTTGTTTATATTTATCTAAGACGAGTATGTAATAACCAGTTTTATATCTATATTCGTTTAAATCTTTGACTTCTACAAATTGAGGATGTTGTTGTAAAAATTTTTGAAGAGTATGGTTAAATTCGTTACTATCAAGGCAAGAAAAGAATTTCATATTCAAATCAAAATTGAATAATGCTCGCCTAGTTTGTGTAGCGATGTATTCGTCACTATATTCGGTATTTTTAAATGAACTTTTTTTAGAAGGGTGAATATAATTTTCACGAGTTAATGAAAATCCAAATTTAGATTTTTTCAAATTGACACCAAAATATATCATATAATATATATTAATAAAAAAAATTTTCAAAAAAAATAATAAAATACAGTTTTTTATGATTATTTTAGTATTTATTGTTATTTTTTAATAATTTTGAAATTTGATAAACATTTGGATTGTTAAGAATCATAATTGTAAGGGATTTTATTTTTCTTTTCACCAAGTAGGTTTATAATATACCCATTTTCGACTTTGCACCACCATTTTGGATTGTTTTTAGGTAATTCGTCCAAAATATCTTTATCAGGGCATTTCCCGTCTTTGACTAATTCTAAATCGGAAATTTTAATATCCAAAAAGATATCGTTTTTTAGAGATCTTATATTTTCTTCAGATGAGAAGTCAAATGTCGGATCTGCGAATTTAGGATCGATAAAACAAACTAAAAAACTATTATCTCTGATCTCAGGCTGTATGATCGTGCCGACCATACCAGCAAAAACTCCTTGCGAATTATAATAGTCATTATCGTTGATAACCTTAACCTCGTCATATTCTTTCATTTTGATATCCTCCTAAATGAGATCTTCAATGTTTGTTTTAGAATTAATTCAAAGAGCAAAAATACTAAAAATCAATTAAGAATCATAGTCGTAAGGAACTTTGTTTTTCTTTTCGCCAAGCAAGTTCATAATATATCCGTCCTCGACTTTGCACCACCAACGTTTGTCCGGGCTAGGCAATTCATCAAATATCATTTCATCAGAAGCATTATTATCTTCAACTAATTTCAAATCTTTTATATGTATATTGCAATACAGATAATCGTCCTCAATTTTTGGATTGTCGAAGCAAACATAAAAGGTATTATCTCTGATCTCAGGCTGAATGATCGTGCCTACCATACCAGAATTAATATTATTAATCAAATATTCGCTGGAGTCATTAATAAGTTTTACTTTGTCATAAATCTTCATTCCCATCTCCTTGATATTGGTGTATTGTTTTTCAATTTTCCATTTGGGAAAATCATATAACTTGATACTCTTTTGTAAATATGACCTAATTTCTCGTTAATTCCGGGTATTTCTATAAAAAGAGAAATATTAATTCCCGATTTCGTGTGACGAAGAATTTGATAATTTCCAGAATGGTAGGCAATTTTACTAGAATAAATGATGTTTTCAGTCAAAATCCTTCTATCTTTTTCATTATAACCCCAAGAATTTATTAGTTTGTATTTGTCTTTATATATCCAATCTATTTTTCCTTCTGGCATTATAATTTCAATGTCTTCAATTTTTGGGTTGTTTATAGCCGATTCTTTGCAGTGGCAATGGGGATGATATAATCCTCGTTTGCTTAACGGTGTTTGAGAAAATGAAGTGTTTGAATAGTCGAATCGGGCTGGTTTTTTGTTCTCTTCGTTTTTGAACCAGCAATGATTTACTGTCACACATTTCCAACAGTGAGGATATGTAATATTTTCATCAACACCAGTTGAATATGGAAAATCTTCTATTGTCCATCTAGATAGATTATCTTCCACTTCAATCCATTGACTAAAACTGGCATTGATCAAATCAGTATATTCATCCAGTATACGCATATTATATCATAACTCCTTTAAATATTAAAAGTACTTTTATTAAAAATATAATAAAACGTATTGATAAAATCTAAAAGCTGACAATATTATACAAATACTATTGGAGGATGTGATTATCATGCACAAGGTCAAACATCTATAATTCAATGTAAGATATGCCTAAGTATATAAATATAATAACAATAAAAATCCATAAATAGTTAAATGAATCCAATTTCGCTGTAGAAAAATTGAGTTCACCAATTACGCCTAGTTTTAACTAAAAAATATTTATTTTTATTAGATTATACCATATTTACTTTTGTTGACTTCATATGAAAATTTGATACAATAGTTACTTGAAAAGTAAACATATATAGAGCACTATAGGAGCATATTTCCAAATAAAATAATTTTCTGAATAGGAGAGAAGGGAAGGTTTATTATAATCATAGACTATTAAAATAAAAAATTAGAATCTATCCGAAGCAGTTATCCACTAGACTAAGATTCTAATTTTTGTTAAATAATTTTGATGTTTATTAAGAAGTAAATATTGAGTACAGAAATAAATATACAATAGAATCAAAAATTTAGAAAATTTTAATCTATTGAAATTTTTTATTGTTTTGAAATATCAAACTTATGTTTGTGTAGACAATAAAGAATTTATATCTTGTATATATTTTTTATAGCCCTCAGTATTGTGAAATTTTTAATATCAGTTATAGTGCCATCTGATGACAATTCATTAATTTTCACATCTTTTACACTACCATGATAATCACTTCCTCCCGATCTCAAAAGTGAATATTTGGTTGACAATTCTTCGAGATATTTTTGTTCAGATTTGTTATATAGCGAGTAATAGCATTCCAATGCTTTTAGACCATAACTGACAAAACGCTTTAATCTTTCTTCAAACATATCTTTGTCGACTCTCTTTTCTCCTACGCCACCTAAGCCGTGAGCATAAGAAGATATTGCAGTGGATTTATTAAGATTTTTTAGTATGTATTCGGTAGATAATTTAGATTCAGGCATTTTATGATATAAATATTTTTTTATGGCATCAGAGATGTTATCTGAATAACCCCTTTTTATCAATATATTAGCGAGTAATACCTTGTTAGGATTATTAGACTTATTGATTAATTCTATTTCTTCTTTTGTGAGATGAATTGCAAAGTCTTTTTCTAAAATTGACACCCTTTCATATACTCGTTTTTTTCTAAGTTCGATTGATTCTTTTAATAATCTTTCAATGATAGGATCGTCTAGATCAAAACCATATGCTAATATATGAATAGACTCACCTTTATCTTGAGTCGAAAATTCAATACCTGGTATAAATGAAATATTGTAGGTTGTAGAAGAATTTAATACTTTTTTGCAACCATCAATTGTGTCATGATCTGTGAGAGCCATAATCTGTATCTTAGATTTGACATTGTTTTTTATGAGATCATTTATAGAATCTGTTCCGTCTGAAAATATACTATGTTGGTGTAAATCTATCACGTTTCTACTCCTTTTTCAAGTTCTATTTTTGAAGAAAGTTTTTCAGCTTCTGCGCTTGCTCTTTTATATAATTCATTATCTTTTGAACTGAGGCATTCAATGAGTTGATTGATTCTGGTTTGATTATCTTCAAAGTGAATTGTTCTAGATCTATAACATACATCAAACTCTTGATCTATCGGAATACTGAATGGATGAATAGGATCTGGGGATACGATCACCAATGGATTAAATGAGTTGTTTAAAGCCGATTTCGTCATAGCGAATAATTGACAAATGGTATAGACATCCTCTTGATCACTAACATCTTCGAATAATTCATCACTAAGATAAGGATTTCCGTCGAAGACTCTGCTCTTATATTCTTCAATCAATTCAAGACATTCGGGTGATAAATTTGGATTTTTATCTAAAAATTTTTCAAAAAGAGTATTAATAATATAGTCTTGATAGATTTTGGCATCTTTAATGTAATCATTTATAAATTCTTCATTTCTTGCAGTTCCGTGGTTTAATGTGCATAGTGTCTGAGGATCAATTGAATATGGGTTTTGATTTACTTTACATTCGCCCGATTTAAACAATTCACCGCATATTTGAGTCATCATAATATAAGTCAAGAGAGGATTGTAGCCTATGTTTTTCACTGATGAATCATCAATCATTCTTGGAGGATCACCCTTTTTCATATATTCCAATGCTCTCACTATATTTCTTATTCTAGATTCTGTTGGATCAATGTGTATACAATATAAATTCGCTTCATATCCTTTTCCGATATATTGTTGTGCCAAACGCTCTATTTTATGTGGTTCATCTCCTATTTTTTCTAATATAAAATTGATTTTCATATCTATACATGTAGGCATTAGTATTCCCTTGAGCACTAATCCAGACAATTTGTGAATTATTGGAGCATTGACATCTATTCCGAATACGAGAGCTAACTGATTTTTAATCTCGTCAGCTTCTGCATGAAATGCATACATCTCATTTTTTAATGTCGAAATAGTGGATGATTTACCAGCACCTGGACCGCCCAAGACAAAGTACATTTCTTGTGTCCCTCCCGCATCGACTGCAGTCTTATGATCGATCTGGAGTTGCCTGGCATTATCGAGGTTAACAATTACATAGTTATTAAGAAAATTGCTCAATTTTTGGTTAAACTCTTGCGAAGATAAATGGAGTTCACTATTTAAGAACTCAAATACATCTTTATTTTCTGCCATAACTGATGATATATAACTATCTAAATGCTTGTATTTTTCCGCATCTTCTTTGCTCAAACTTGATTCCAACTTTTTATCAGATGGTATTGGTTGCTTTTCATCTTTTTTAAGTTTATGGTCTTTATAATATTGCTGTAATTTTTTATCGCTAGTTATAACATAAACTAATTGCAAAAGATCTTGTATTAATTGTTCGGTACTAGTTTGTACTAAATAAGATTCAATTTCAGAGGCGTTCCGTTTTGCAATCATCCCGTTTTCAATCTTAAATGAAAATATAGGGGAATCAACAGGTTCTCCATTAACTAATTGAGGTACATTAATATTTTTTATTCTTTCAATTATTCTGGCACGATCATATTTCAATGATCTAATAATTCTTTTATCTGGCTCATCTAAAGTGCTAATTACAGAAGAAATAATTTTAAAATCAGAAGGGCTTAAACATCTTTCAGAGCGATTTTTCGCGTTGGCATCTAGGGTTGAATTAATAGTATTTTTCAATTTTTCACTCAGCATTTTTCCGCCTTAGTCATCTACTGAGAAATCAGGTTCGGTCGTAACAGGATAATTTAACATTTTAGAATTTAACTTTAATTGCTCTAAAATATTTATAGATGTGACTTTTGTTAGTTTCTTCGCATTGCTCACTTCATTTATTTGATCTTGAGTAAGTCTGTTTACTGGAACAAAAATTGTCGGATCTGCTACAGCTGTATGATAAAAATCTGAATATTCGTTTGGGTTTATTGAGAGTAGATTAGCGACTTCTGATAATTTTTTCTTAAAATCTAATAAGGATTGACTATATTCGTTGATTATTTCTTTTTGTTCATTTATATTAGAGGTAGTTAATTTTTGTTTAAAGTTTGCGTTGTATTTTTTCAATAAGAAATATACAAAAAATTTAGGATGATTCTCTTCAAGTGGTACTTTACCTTTTAAAAAATTTTTTGACATAACTTCATATTCAATAATTTCTTGATTGTCCATATTTTATCTCCCTATATTGTATAGTATATCAACTTTTACTTGTATTGTCAAATATTATCAAACAAATGGATTGTAAATATAATTTATACTTAACTTATGGTGATATATCTTACTTCATATTATAGAATAAAGAATAAGTAAATTTTGTATCAAATAAAGCAAAAAAATTCAAGTTTGAGATATTCTATTTTATTAAATTTGATAAAATAACTTGACTAATTATCTTAAGCTGAATGCCTTTTGTTGTGCAAAAAAAATTAGAGCCAACGTTCGCACCTTAGTTCTTATTCTATTTCTTTATGTTTGAAAATTTCATTTATCGTTCTACTATTTCTTTCTCTACATTATCTTCAATATTGTAAGGAGTTCACTACAAAACACATAAGTAAAAAAACTGAACCTAAGTGGTTCAGTTGGGTACAAATTGGTTGCGGGGGTTGGATTTGAACCAACGACAACGTCACAACACTCGTATTTACTTAATTGCTTGTGACACTGCGCAATTTTCGTTTTTACTCGGTTGTTCCTTTCCCTTCAAAACTATGTTTTGCAGGGTACCCGCCCGAAGGTCTATAATCATATAAAAAAACTTAGCAATTATGCTAAGTACGTTTGGTTGCGGGGGTTGGATTTGAACCAACGACCTTCGGGTTATGAGCCCGACGAGCTGCCGTGCTGCTCTACCCCGCGATAAAACGAAGATGATCAACTGAAAAACTGTGATGTAAACAATCTAAGACAATGCAGAAATTGAAAGATTGATCCAATTTCATTAGTTGTCAATATAATTGCTACATTCATTATTACCATATTATATGATTTTTGTCAATAAAATTCGCAAAAATTATTGCAAATTTTGTCTTTTTATGTATAATTTTGTAACTACGGTCTATATAATAAGATCATTTAGTATAATGAATATTGCACTTTGGAGGTAAAAATGATAATAGATCAATACAAATCAATTTTAGTAAATGAGAATAAACGAGGAGAAGTCTATCTGTATCCAAGAACGAATTCGGATATTATAAATCAGATTATTCCAGACGCTTTAGAGTATGTCAAAAATCATAATTTCAAATTTAAGGACGGAATAAATCTTTGTGGACTAAATGGTGTAGATATGAAAATATATCCAAATTCAACTTTAGAAGCACTTTTGAAAGATTGGGGAGAGGAGTATTTTTTGTTAAGCGGAATTGCCGTTGAAATATAATTGACCAGTATATTAGATTATATATATTAATCGCACTAATATTGCAATTGCTTTTTGAGAATTCGTTTAGGAAAAATTATAAATTCCAAATTCCTTATGAAATCTATAATTGATGGAAATAGAATATTTATATCAAATTTTGAGATAGAATCGAAATTAAAGTATGAATATATACAAGACAATAAGAAACATATAAAAATGCTTAGGAATTTCCCAAGCATTTTTTAGAAGAAGTTATCATCATCATCATCGTCATTTGAATTAGTTTGTGTCATATAGTCATTTCTTTTGGTAATATCGTAGAACACTTTGGCTTCTTCAAACATTCTTCTTTGAATATATTGCCCGTGCACTCTGGTAGTATCATAACATTTTGCTTCAAAATATCTAGTCATTTTAGTTTTCAAGACAGCATTAGGTTCAAACGTTTTGATGATGACTTCGCCTTTGTCTCTAAACGACATCAATTCTTCTGGATAAACTATAGGGCGCGAAATCACTTGATCACTATATGATTTGGATTCTTTGCCGTCTGGACCGACACTGCGATTTTCACTAGTTTTCACAATTGTCTTTTTGCCCAAAAGTTCGCTAAATTCTTTGTTCGTCGTTGTATCTTCGGATGCGATGTATACATTGATAGGGCAGTTGTCTTTGATGCTCTTCGCTTCTTCTTGGCCGTAGACTTGATAGAGTTGACTATAAGACTGCACGCATAGTTCGAAGAATATACCACGCGAACGTCCGACTGCCATAGATGATCCGAATTCGGGGAATCTAGGCATATTGCCGAACTCGTCTAGCATAAAGTATACGTGACGTTTCAACTCTCCACCCATACTTTGAGCTTTGTTCACGAGGCGCTTGTACAATTGAGTTACGAACAATATAGCTAGAGGGTAGCGTATTCGAATTTCATCAGGAATTATCAAGAATATTGCAGTAGGGTGTTCGTCAATTGTGGTGAAATCGACTTCTGTACTGCTTACCAAGAAGTCGATACCTGTATCACTGAATAATGCCATTTTGCTAGACACGAATCCCATATAGTTTTTCGAAGTAGTTTCAGCATTTTGAAGGGCGGCTGAAGCCAGTTCTGGCACTTGGCTAAATTGATCGCGATAACTAAATAGATATTTTTTCAGTGTGGCAAAGGTATCTCTACCTGAATCGGTTGTATTACAAATTTTGTATACGTTATATAAATTGTATTTTTCACGTGTCATTCCAAGTTCTGGTATGCGACTATCCTCTAGCATCGCCAGCATCACTGCGTGAATCAATCTTTGAGCAGTCTGCTCCCAACTTGGATCTTTTGTGGATTCAATAGGTGCAATGGTGCTGACTATATCTTTTAGAGCAGAATAGGTGTTGTCCTGCAATTCGCGTGCAATGACACGCATATCATTTTCTAATGTAGCCTTGTCGGAATACGCTACTCCAGAGAACTGGAACCAAGTGGTAGCATTATAATCAAAAGGACGTTGAATCAAAAGGTTGTAGGCACTAGGGTTGTCTCCTGGTGGATGGACTTTCACCTCTTTATCTAGATTGAAACTGCGTTGATACATATCATAAGGATAGGTGAGAGGATTCCATTGTAAAGAGGTGAATGGGTCGCGTAGATTGATGATCTTTACATCATAACCTTCGCTACGGAACTTGTTTGAACATTTGTCATACAATTCGCCTTTGGGGTCTGTGACGACAAATGATGGTTTGGCACTCGTCATACTCATCAATTGCAAAGATGGTACGACAAATCTAGAAGTTTTACCCGAAGATGTGGTACCTACTACTAAGGTATGGATAGGTTTAACAAAATTTATTTCCATACCATTGCCACGCTGTTCGGCACGTACAAGTATTCCATCATTTTTGCACGAGCGAATAGAAGATAATGTATTGTAGTGAAAACCTTTGTCTTTTTTCAAAATATCTTCTGTGACGAAATCTTTGTCATAATATTCTTGAGTATCGCGACCTCGGGAATCTTTCACCTTATCGATCGCTTTGCCTTTGCCTGGTGATTTGTTATTTCCATCGGCGAGTTTCATTAGATCAAACACTAATAATAGACCTATAGCGATGAATACGAACAAGAAAGGCAATCCTGTCGAAATATATCGCGTGTTGAATGCTAGTTTACCATCACGCATAAAAGTGACCAAAACTACAGAGACTAGAAATACCACTATAGTTAAAATTAAATATTTCAATAATTTTTTTCCTAATGTTTTCATAGCAAATTCCTTTTCTACAATATAATAAAAAAAAATATAACAATAGTCAACTGTTTTTTTTGATCTTATAATTACATCTATATTTAGTGATTTTATGTTAACTCAATATGCTAACTCAATATGTTTGACAAAATAAACAATAATGAAAATATCATTGATATAATGGATACTAATGAATTGATATATAAGAATTTTGTTTTGCAGATTTCAACTAATGTATAGATGCATACAAATATAATAGGAATTCAAATAAAACAAGATGCAAGAAGAAGATTAAAACGAAAATGACGAAAAATACTACAAAACTCTATTTTAAAGATTTATTTGATATTTTATGATAAAAGATGACGGAAAATCAAAAATCATTTAGCGTTCGCAAATTATATTAGAAATTGATTGAATGCTAAACAATAAGTTCAATGCTTATGAATTTTTGATACTGATTGAATATTAATTATTTTGATAATCAATCCATCAAAATAAAATGATGGTATAATATTTATAAATTTTGGAAAACTAAGTGTGTATTTTAAATTTTATTATAAAAAATCTAGAAAAATTTATAAAAAAAATTTTAAAATATATACAAATTTAGTTGATTTTAATTTTTTAACTTGCTATTATTATGTCATATTATGGCACAAAATAATAGATTTGTGCGATACAGGGGGAAAATATGAGTTTTTTAATGAGTATGCTTTTGAGTTCAACATCTGAAACATCTGATGTTAATATTCCAGATTGGCTGAATGTTATATTGGATGCTCTTACCAATTTTATTGGACCTATTTTGATCGTTGTAGCTGTGGCAGGTCTAGTTTATGCAATCGTGGTAGGTATTCGGTTTGCCAAAGCAGATGACAAAAGTGCACGTGAAGAGGCTAAGCAGAAGTTGATATATGTAATTGTTGGTATTGTGGTAACTATAGTGCTGATCGCGTTGTTCTACTTCTTGGAATATGCAATAAGGTCTGGAATGATTCGTTTTGACAGTTGGTATAACGAGTATCTTCCAGAAGGAGATGGCGGAGGAGCTACTATAGGTAATGTAATAAAAGTAACCAGCCAGATGTTAAGTTAATGCAAATTAAAAAAAATCTATCTTCGGATAGATTTTTTTGATTTCTAGGCTATCAAAATTTGGATTGATCTATTAAATAAACTAAAGAAAATATATTATAGAAATTATAATTTTATATCAAGTTAATTAAGATTTGTTCAAGTTTCGTATAATTTCATATAAGTTATATAAAAATGGTGTTTCTTACATCATCTATGAAATGTAGTTTTTGTTTGATAATCTGAGATATAAATATATTAAATATAAATGAAAATCTTAGTATTTGTATCAAATAGACATCTATAGATTAAATTGAGAAGTTGTACAAAATATTTGGTATTTATGTTTTTTTTTGGTATAATAACTAAAAATACGAAAAGGAGAGATTATGTCGGGTAGATTTGGTGGAGATTATGATCAATATGATGACGAAGAACTTGACGATGACGACCTAGATAATCTCGAAGACGATGACGAAGAGTTTGATGAAGACGATGCAGAGGAATTAGAGGAAGAAATAGAAGAAGAGATCAAGCAGGAAAAAGCCAAGAAAAAGCGTGCGGACAATAGAGCGATCGAAAATCGATTAAAAAAAATCCGAGCGACTGCACCATATAGATTTCATCCTCATTTCACAATCAGAGAGAGGGTTTTTCTCAATAAGGCGAGGAAAACACATTCGCGTCAAGTCGCTAGCATTGAAAGATTAATGCGTAGAAGACAGGAGGTGTTTAGGATCAAAAGTGCATCTGCAGGTTCGTCACTTCCTTTGGTCTTGATTTTTGGATTGATTCTCATTCTTATTATTTTTGCAATAGCAATTGTAGGATCAATACTGTCATTTTTGTTCGGGGATGGCTCAACGGATAATAATACCGCATCTTCTCAATTTGGAGTGAATGGGGAAGATTTTTATGGTACAAGAGTTATTTACACAGATGCGGAGAAGGCTCAAATAGAAATTATTGAAAATTATATAGATATTCTTCAAAATTCAATTGAATCCGTTGAGACGGAAAGTTTGGATATCACAATTGATCTACCTCAAGAAGATTTTGATTATTCTAGTTTTGATCTAGAGACATTTGCCTCAAGCTATCCTAATGCGTATCAAATTCTCATTGATATGGTGGACGTCGTATACAGCCGAGATATAGAATCAATAGGTGAAATCGGAAATGACGAACTGACCGTACTAGAAAAAATTGACGAGATCAAATATTTTGGTTTGAATGCTGACCTGGCTATTGAGGTATCAACTGTCATCTCTAGTTACATCAATGATCAAGATCTATATACCCTTCAATCAAGCGAGGAGGAGAGTGAGGATACCACAGCAGTCGAACAGCAAATCACAGACGGAATTTCATTGTATTTTACGGAAAATAATTTCGTAAGACTAGAAAAATATTTTATAAAAGACTATATTTTCGAATCTGCAGAAGATATGATGGAAAACATTGAGGCAGAAGATTATATTGCTATGATATTTATGCCGAAAAATCAAGTCCAATTTTCAAGTTTTTCATTCATTGCATCTCAAACTAATCTAGACACATTCAATTTGTATGTTCAGCAGGGGAATGAAATAATCAATTTCACTAGCGAACAGTTGACTGGCGCGGAGGATGGTGCTGAGTCGAATCTGTACAGTTCAGAAGACAATTTAAATCTAACCGCACAAGTATATGAAAATATCAGTCTAGATAATATGAGTTATTTATCAACAGGGATGTCACTATTAGATATTTTGAATGGAGAGATTGATTATCTCACTTATTTAAAATCCGCCACCAATCAAGAGGAAGAAGAGATTTTGACATTCAAAGACGATGGTGTGATCACATATTTTGAAGCGGAAGATGATTTTATATTCGTAGAATTTGAAACCATCTGGAACTGATAATGTAGAGTGAATAAAGTAGAAGAGACGAGGTCTCTTTTGTGTTTATTATCAATTTGATTTTAGATTAAAATGAAATGAGGATGATTGAAAAAATCAATAAAATATGAGCTGATAATAAAATGATAATCAACAAATATTATTACATAAAAATTCAAGGGCTTAATTTTTTAATTCCAATTTTTATGTTTAAATGTTCGTATGAATCTGAAATGTATTTATGTAAAGATATGCGTAAATTTTGTATTATTGATGAATTTTTTGTAAGTTTTGTTTGATTAATTTGTTATTTTAGTATATAATATTTCTAAACTATATAAGGAGTAGCGAATGATAGAAGCAATTACTAGCTTTTTAGGCATAATCTTATATCCGTTATTTAATGTTATTTTTTCTATTATTGATATTCTTCAGGGTATCTTCGGTGCATTTGCAGGAATTGATGATATCGTTTATAATGGACAGACCATTACTGGTGGAAATACCGGTCTCGAGACAGATACAGGAATTGTATATTTTCTCTTGACCTCTGAGACTGTGTTGAATATTTTCTTTTCTATGCTAGCACTTGCTATAATATTGTTGCTGATATTCCTAGTAATGGCGTTCATCAGAAACGTATATTCAGCGCAAACTAAGAATTGGAAAGAGATAGTAGGATTGGCGATCAAAGGTATAGGGAATTTCATAATCATACCGGTAGGTGCACTGCTAGGGATATGGTTGGGAAACATTGTGCTTCAGGCTATCAATGGGGCTACTGCATCTGGCAACTCTATGACAATATCTCGGCAGTTATTCGTATGTGCAGCGTATAATGCTAATCATTTGAGAGGAGAGGAGTATCAAAATGTTACATTATCATCTGATGATCCTATAATAGAAGAAGTCAGTTCATTTTGCGCTCAATATGGTGTAGTGGTGGACACTAGCCAGACGAATCCAGACTATTATGCTGATTGCATTGATCAAGCTTATGCCACAGGAGGACCTCCTATAGCTTTTTGGTGGGAAGCGGACGACTGGTATAGCCTGTTGGAGATCAATTATTTGATTTTAGGTGCAGGGGGTATATTCATAATGTATGTGCTAGGTGCGTTGAGCTTCGGTATGGTGAAACGTCTGTTTATGTTGCTACTCCTATTCATAATCAGTCCAATCGTGTGCTCTATGTATCCTATAGATAACGGCTCTGCTGCGGGCAACTGGAGAAAAACCTTCTTGCGACAAACGATCAGTGCGTATAGTGCGGTGGCAGGTGTGAATCTATTCTTTGCACTTTTGCCTATCATTCAAAATATTGAATTTTCAGGTGCTGCTGTTGCATTTGATTGGATGGGACTTACAAGTTTGCTCCTTTTGATCGCAGGACTATTTATGGTGAAAGAATTTATTAGCGTTGTCAATTCGTTCGTGGGAGCAGATGATGCTTATAGTGCAGGTACAGGATTGATGGCTTCTGTTGGCGGACGGGTACGAAAAGGTATGGGTCACGTCACAAATGTCGCCAAGAAGACAGGAGGAGCATTCGCCAAAGCAGGCGCACGTGCCAAAACAGGTGGTGCAGGATCTTTCTTCAAGTCGCTTGGAGGAAGTATGGTTGGAAGTATTATTGGCGCCAAAGACAAAGATGGTAATAGATCTGGTGGATTGCTGAATGCTGCCACGAAAAAAATGTTTGGAGTTGATGTACAAAGTATTACGAACGAAATTAGCAAAGAATTTAATTCTGAGGATAATATGAAAGCAGGCAAAAAAGATAGAGCACTTCGTACGATACACTCATTTTATACAGACAAGAACGGCGTTACTAAAGGAAATGATTATGATGCTGATGGAAAACAGATTTACACAAAGAATCTGAAAGGACAAAAAATAAAACAGATGCGTGTATATACGCAAGAAGAAATAGAACAATTAGCGCAGGATGCTGGAATACTTGATGCTGCTCAAGATAAAGTCGCTAAGGCACACGGCGCAAAAACGAAAGAGGATCTAGACAATGATAAGACACTTGCAAAAGCAATCATTGATTCTCTGAAAAGTCTAACTAAGGCAAATGCCAAGACTGAGGAAATAAGAAATAATGATACAATCATTCTTAATGGTAATAATGTCACATTAAATGCAGAAGAGATGAATAGGGTGTTTTCAGGTCTGCATTATTCAGGAAACGATATTTCTGAGCAAGCAATGACTACAGATAGGTTCAATGCAATGAAAGCGACTCAAGAAGCACCAGATTTTGTAGGTCCTAAACTTAGTGATGACCAACTAATGGAAAAGGCAGCGAAAGAGGCAGAAGAGATTGTCGCCAGAAGACAAGCAATCAATCGCAGAGTGGATGAATACCAAGAGGCAAAACAATCTCAACAAAGTGCTGCTGATGCATTGTCACAAGCACTGCAAAAAGCACAAAAAGAAGGGAAAACAGACCTTATTTCTATCGATAATGCAAGTATTGAAAGTTTCACGAAAGGTATTGAAAATGCATTGAACAAAAATCAAAATGTTGAAACTGTTGCAATTAATAAGGTTCTTGACGAGGTTTCGAAAGTCAAAGAGACCCTCGAAAAAGATGTTGTAAAAGAATTGAAAAACAGTACAAAAGAATTATTGAAAGAGTCTAAAAAAGGTGGCAAATCGGGCGGTAAATAACAACAATTCGAATCTGTAGAATTTTGGGATTCAATGTGAAATTTTATTTAAAGATATATGAATATTATCAACGTATATGAAGGGGTAAGATGATTAGATATATTCCTGGCAAAACTAGGGTTAAAACAGAATTTTTGAAAAATATTACTTTTGGAGATATTATTCTCGCTATTATTTGCCTTGCCTTTGCAATCGTTATCATTGCGAGCAACCTTTTTAAAATAGGCGGTGTAGACTATCGTTGGTATGCTCTGATCGCTTGGATCGCTATCACTGTGGTTATGTATCTTCCTATTGATGAAGGGCTGAGACTATATAGTTCGATCGGACTTATCATTCGTTTCGCAGCATTCCCTAAAAAATATATCAATACCAAGCTGGGTAAGAAACGCGGATTGACTCCGATGGATAAGTTGACACCATTCTTCAATATTGAAATAGGTAAATACATCAATTTCGGTGATTATGCTGGTATGGTGATTGAGCTCGAACCTGTGGCTCTCGACTTGATGCAGGAGGACGCGCAAGATTCATTGATCTACACTTTTAGTAAGGCATTGAAACGTATATCTCAATATCAAAGGGCGAGCCTTATTAAGACAGTTAAGCCAATGAGATTCGACGTCTTCTTGAAAAACGATGATGTCAAATACAGCCTTTTGAACGAACTGTACGAGCAAGGGCAATATACTGCAGGTGAGATGGATAGCCGTTCGCTGATATTCAGAGAGCGTGTGGAGAGATTAAACAACGCTATTAGAGCGGAACCAATTTTACAAAATCACTTTTATTTGGTTCTCTATGGTCAGGATAAAATTAACCTTGAAGACACTGCAATAGGTATTATCAACGATCTCGGTACAGGGCAATATACTATTAGCGCAAAAATCTTGATAGAAGATGATTTGATAAGCTTCTTGAAATCAAACTACCAATCTACTTATGCGGAATCTGAGATCGATGGACTCGCTCCATCTCAAGTCAACAATTGGGTTATGCCTAATAGAATTAATTTCAAAGTGGCACGCGTAGAGATGGACAAGAAGATGTACAAGCAAATGGTTATCTCTGATTATCCTCTTGAGGTAGGTAACGGTTGGGCTTATCCTATATTCAATCAGTTGGGCACCAGGGTGATAATGAATATTATGCCGGTAGATAAAGAAAAGGGTGAAAGATCTATTGACCGTGCCGTGATGGAAAAAGAGGCAAAGCTAGATAGGACATATCGTTCAAGTGAGATCATTGAAAAAGAGGCGGATATTGACTCACTTCAGACATTGCTAAAAGATTTGAAAACTAATAACGAGCAATTGTATGACGTTTCTATTCATTTACGCGTAGAAGAGCAAAACAGGAAAGAAGTGCGCAATGTATTGAAACAATATGGTTTCAGATATTCGGATTTGTTCGGTAGGCAGGTAGATGCATTCGTATCTTCTAGTGTGAACAGGATAGATACGCTCAAACACTTCTATCGCAGTATGCCATCTACTACTATCGCATCTTCATTCCCAATGGTTGACTCCGTGATGCAAGATCCTGCAGGATTTTGTATTGGTCAGTCGACTTCTAGTGGATATCCTGTCTTTATAGATTTCTTCACTCGAGATTCAAGGAAAGGAAGAATCAATAGCAATATGATGGTGATTGGAAAATCAGGATCGGGAAAATCGTATGCGACCAAAACTATTCTTACGAACCTTGCAGCAGATAGAACTAAAATGTTTATCCTAGATCCAGAGCAAGAGTATGATAAGATGACACGAAATTTGGGCGGAAAAGTGATAGACGTGGGTACTAACAAATCGGGTATTCTAAATCCATTCCATATAATGGCATCCCTTGAGGACTTGGACGCAGCGAATGAGGATGGAGAAGTGGATGACAAGAGTATTGACGAATTGGTAAATAAGGGGAGCAACAAGACCTTCTTCACACACCTTCAGTTTTTGGAGCAATTCTTCCGCGCGATATTGGAAGGTATCAGTTCGGATGCTTTTGAAACTTTGAATACATTGGTAGTTGAGTTGTACAACAAAAAGGGAATCAATGAAAAGACGAATATTGGTAAATTGAAAGCGGAAGATTATCCAATATTTGACGATTTGTTCAAATTGATAAAAGATAAATTGAAGACCGAAAAAGATGCATTCTATAGGAACAACCTTTTGATCCTAGAGACTTATATTCAAAAATTTGCTACTGGAGGACGAAATTCTGACCTTTGGAATGGTCCTACTTCAATTCTGACTGATGAAAATTTGATCACTTTCAACTTCCAGACTTTGTTCGCCAGTAAAAATAATAGATTGGCAAATGCTCAGATGTTGCTTGTATTCAAATATCTCAACAATGAAATCATTAACAACAAGCGATTCAACGAGCAGTATGAGCAACGAACGGGCAAGAAAATTGCTAGGCAGGTAGTCATAGCAGTAGACGAAGCTCATATGTTCATAGATCCAGACAGTCCAGTGGCGCTAAACTTTATGGCTGAGATGGCTAAACGTATCCGTAAATATCAGGGAATGCAGATTGTAATTACGCAGAATATCAAAGACTTCTTAGGAACACCTGAAATTCAGCGTAGATCGGCAGCGATCATAAACGCGTGTCAATATAGTATGATATTGCAGTTGGCACCTAATGATATGGCAGACTTGCTCGAACTATATAAATCAGCAGGCGGTATCAATGCTAGGGAGCAAGAAGGAATAGTGACAGCTCCGCGTGGTAGAGCATTCTTCATTACAGGACCTATGGATCGTTCGTTCATTGATATATTTGCTTACGATAACGTTCGCGTCATTATGGGGGAAGCTGGAACAAATTAGAGAAAGGGTATTTTATCCTTTCTTTTTTCCATTTATAAGACTATGTATAATATTTAAACATTTTTCCATACTAAAATTAGAGGTATATATGGAAAGTAAAGGAATTGTAAGACGAGTAGACGAATTAGGAAGAATCGTACTTCCGAGAGAAATGAGAAAGATGCTGAATGTACGAGAAGGGAGCAAACTTGAGATTGGTATTGTCGATGGCAACAAATTTTTGCTCACCAAATACAGTGATATGATCTCATTGAAAGAATATAGCGATGCGGTGGCAAATGCGATTTCCGTGAGCATCGAACACGATGTGCTAATCTCAGATATGGAAAAGGTGCTGTCTGCTAGCAAGAAAAAATATTTGAATAAAGAACTTAATGAAGAGGTTCAAGAATTGATATACAAAAAAGATATTGTAATCAAGAAAAAAGATGACGGAAGTGTTATGTTGAATTTTTTTGTTAATACAGAAAATGAATTTTCTTGTCAGTTGATTGTTCCCATCGTAAAAGATGGTGACGCAATTGGATCAATCATTATTCTTGCTCTTGAAAACAAATGCTTTGACGACAGCAGTGTGAAAATATGCAAAGCTTTTAGCAAATATTTGAGCGATCAAATATCATAATTTGTTTTATGATAAAAATGAAAATAGTTTATCTATATTTTCAAAACTAATGCAAAAATTTTATGAAAAGATCTCAATTTTTCATTTATTCTGTTGGTTTCAAAACTCAATAATTGATAAATTCTTTTTTAAATAAAAAAATTATAATCAAAGTAAAAATTTAACAAATCCAATTCTTATGAAACTTAATAATACGGTTTCAAAATTATAGAAAATAATTTGCTATATAAAAAATTTATGATATAATAAAATTATGAAAACAAAAAAATTATTGATCACAAATCTCGCTCTCACAATCTTGTCATCTATATTATCTATCTTACTTTCGTTATTGTCAATAGTCACATTTTCATTGATAGTGTCGTTTTTAGCGATAGCGGGACAGGGCCTTCCAGGCTGGTTTGGTGCGATGGTCATATTCAATATTGTCCTAGCAGTCTTTGCAATAATAGGAGCAGGATTAGCCTTCAAATTCAGTCGAGTAGGATTTATAGTTTCGCTTATATGTGCAGTCTTGAGTTTAGTTTTGCCTATTTCATTTTGGGGGATTTTAGATTTTCAGCTGTCTGCCATTGGCATTGTTTTGATGTTGTTGATTCCTACAATTTTTCTTATAGTAGTGGCAATTTTGAATTTTAAAGTTATTAAAATAAATAAGTATGAAAATATTAATATAAAAGATTAAAGGAGAATTTGTGAACAAAGTAGTTTTAATAGGTTGTGGAAATGTAGGAATGAGTTATGCATATTCATTAATCAATTCTGACAGCAAAGTGGATGAGCTCGTTCTTATTGATGTGAATGAAGCGAAAGCTCAAGGTGAGGCAATGGATTTGATGCACGCATCCTGTTGTTCAAAACGGAAAATTGATATCAAAGCGGGTGATTATTCAGATTGCAACGATGCGGATATCATTTGTATCACGGCTGGACGCAATCAAGATGTAGGCGAGACTAGACTTGATCTGATAACTAAAAATTTGGCCATTTTCAAATCTATTATTGGAGAAATAAATAAAACGAATTTTTCTGGTCTTTATTTGATTGCCACGAATCCAGTGGATATTATGACTCAATTGACAATAAAGTTGAGCAAATTTCCAGCCTATAAAGTAATAGGTAGCGGTACGACTTTAGATACTGCAAGACTGCGCTTTTTGATAAGTGAGCAATTGGAAATGAATCCAAAGAATATTCACGCGTATGTCATAGGCGAGCACGGAGATAGCGAGATGATACCTTGGAGTGTGGCTAGAATAGGACTCAATTGTGTGGACAAATATCTTAACAAATCTACCAAAAGTAAAATGCTAAAAGACGTTAGAAATAGTGCGTACGAAATCATCAAGAAAAAGGGAAACACTGCTTACGGGATCGGCATTTGTCTGAAGAATATTACAGAGGCGATTTTCGATGACGCAAATACCATTTTCACATTGTCTACGTATATTGATAAATTCAAATGTTGTGTTGGTTATCCTGTAATTGTCAACCGCAATGGTGTTCGAGGATATACAGAATTGAATCTGACGAAAGAAGAGTTAAGCGAATTCAATCAATCACTTAATACCATAAAGTCAATCAACAATCAGATCAAAATTTAGATTATCCTTGTTTGTTCATATGCCGATGAAATGATGCGTGTATTATGCTTGACTCGCATTTTGAAGGATTTGAGTGGTAATCATAGGGTGGAAAAATGGCGAAATAGTCAAAAACTAGACTATATTCGCTATTTTTCTCATTTTTTTTGATTTTTCTCCTAAATATATTTGACGAGGGGGGGGGGTAAGTGTTTTAAAATAAGAATGAAATTTTGTGTACAACACAAAATAATGAAAGGAGGGAAAATGGAAGATAAGAAGCACGATCAGAAGAATATACCCGATGAGCAAATGATGAAAGAGCAGGAAGAAAAAATCTTGAAAGGCAGATCGAACAATCGCAAGAAAATTGTGATATGGTCGGTGATAATTGCTTTGATTGTGATTTTGTTTGCTACATTGCTCATCGTGTTCTTGCTACCGAATGAGATACGTGTCATATTGAATTCAAATATCGACAATGTGAATCTCACGGGACAAGGAGAGTACAAGGAGGGCGAAGAGGTCACGATCAGCGCTCCTGAGATGCCAGGCTATCGTTTCATCGGCTGGGAACACGATGGAGAGATAGTCAGTATAGAGCGAGACTATTCATTCAAACTGACTGATGAGCAAGAGAGTTCGTTCATGGCAACCTATGCCGAACTCTATTCTATCACGATCTCATCGAACATTGTGGGTGGGACGATCACTGCGAATGTCGTTGAGGCTATACAGGGTGAAAAAGTGACTCTCAATGTGAGCGAAGATTTGGGCTATGCACTTGTCTCGATTTCGCTCATAGGTGCAGAGAGCGAAATTGTTGATGAAGGAGACGGAAATTGGTCATTCACTATGGGCAATTCGGATGTGACAGTGCTAGCATATTTCATCACTGTTCATACAGTGACCGTTGATTCAGCGCTAGATTCAGCAATTGTTTCAGGCACAGGCAGTTTCCGCGCAGGAGAAGAGGCCACTATCAGTGTAGGAGAGGTGGACGGATATAGATTTATGGGCTGGGAGCATTCGGGCGAGATAGTGAGTACAGATATGGAGTACACCTTCGAGGTGACGAACTCTACAGCAGGCAACTATACTGCCACATTCAGCGAACTATTCGATATCTTGATATCCGATAGTATCACGAACGGAACAGTCACAGCAGACAAGAGTGAGGCGATATTGGGTGAAGAGGTGACTCTCACAGTGACGGCGAACAGTGGATATAGGATAGAACGAGTATATGTGGTAGAGAATTCTATTGAGCGCGAGATAGCACCAGTAGAGAATGAATATTCTTTCATTATGACTAATGCAGATACCACTGTCAGTGCAGAATTTATAGCAGAATATGCTATCACATTAGATTCAGATCTAGATAGTGCAGTGCTAGCAGGAGCAGATACTTATGCACAGGGCGAGAGTGTTGCTATCAGTGTAGGAGAGGTGGACGGATATAGATTTATGGGCTGGGAGCATTCAGGCGAGATAGTGAGTACAGATATGGAGTACACCTTCGAGGTGACGAACTCCACAGCAGGCAACTACACTGCCACATTCAGCGAACTATTCGATATCTTGATATCCGATAGTATCACGAACGGATCAGTCACGGCAGATAAGGACGAGGCAATATTGGGTGAAGAGGTGACTCTCACTGTGACTCCAAATACGGACTATTCTATCACTCGTGTATGGTATGAGGAGAATGATCAGCAGACAGATATTTCTGCTAGCGAGGGCGAGTATACCTTCGCTATGATTGCTCAGAATATCCTCATCTTCGCTACATTCACGCTAGATAGCGGTATTGACCGCGTGGACGAGGAGGGCAATCCTGATCCAGAAGGAAAATACGTTCTCTTCGGAATGTATCCGCAGACGATCAAGGCGCAGGATGTCACCGTCTCAGATCAGCCGAATGAAGATGGCTACTATACTGGCAGTGATGGAGCGCTCTATGCTCAGGTGACGATTGAATTCGATGTAGCAGAGTATGAGAGTGGTAATATGTTAGGCAATTTCTCGGACGGCACCACTCCAGTGCAGGATGCTACATACTATTTCAAACTAGAACCTCTCCGCTGGAGAGTGCTGAGTGAGGATCCAGACGGCACTCTGCTGATCGTATGCGATACGGCGGTAGATATGCAGATATATCAACCTTATTTTACTTATTCCGATCTAGGAGATGGAGGCTATTATGCTACGAATGAAGCGGACGAAATAATATATGATACTGATGGCAATCCAGTGTATGCCAGCAACTATGAATATAGTGCGATTCGCACTTGGCTGAATGCAGAGTTCTACGAGTCTGCCTTCACGGATCAAGAGAAGGAATATATCCTCACCACCACGGTGGACAATAGTCTCGAATCCACTATGAATCTGGGTGGTCAGTATGTCTGTGACGACACGCAGGACAAGGTCTTCCTCTTGAGCCTATCAGACGTCAACAATACCGAATATGGTTTCCTTGATGCTTCTAAAGCAACAGGTATGGATGATATCAATTTTTGGGATGAACAGAAGAGTTTCCAGAATTCAGACTACTCAATCGCTCGTGGTGCAGCGACTCTTTCGCAATCGTCTATAGATGAATTCATTAAAGCCGAATTAAATCCAGAAGGAGAGCATTATGACGAAATCTGTGCCATACTAGACTCTTTCGTAGGTGGCGGGGCGGCGTTGCTGCGGTCGCCGAGGTTTTACGCCTGTGGCCACATTTCGAATATAGTCAGCGAGGACATCCTTGACATCGTCCATGGCGGCTATGATCTCTGCGGCGCGGTTCCCGCTTTGCAAATTCAGCTTGCCTGAATTTGACTCATTCTGCTGTTTAAACAAAAATAAATATTTTCTTATACATTTGTTTTCTATAGATTCACCTGAGTTTATTCAGGTGAATTTTTCTAGAATAAACAAGTCGCTAATTAGTTACAAAGGATTTTTGTCATACGGAGATTCGTTTGTTTTTTTGTGCAATGTGTTCTATCGCGCTCTTGTGGTATAAAACTATTTTTAGCACTATAAAATTTCAAAAACTGATATCGCTCATTTGACATAAATACGATTTTATGATATAATCATCATATGAAAACTATCTTGATTATAGGCGAAAGTATCATTTCATCACGCGTGTGATGAGCGTTTTGCTGAGATAGTATGCCAGCAGACGCTGGCATTTTTTAAAATCATTTTGAATTGAAATGTCAATTTGATATAATCATATAAGTTTAGGAGAAAGTATGAAAAAAGAAAGCGCAAATCTAGATTATGTGAAAATGGAAGAAGAGATTTTGAAATTTTGGCAAGATAGAGATATCTTCAATAAAATGAAAGAGAAAAATAAGAAAACAGGCAAATATTTCACCACTCTCGATGGACCTATCACGGCGAATTATACTATGGGACTTCATCACGCGTATGGTAGAACTTTCAAAGACGCGATGATCAAATTCGAAGCTATGTGCGGATGTGATCAACATTATCAAAATGGCTTTGACGCACACGGATTGCCTGTCGAGAAAAAGGTGGAAGAGGCGCTTGGTCTTGATAGCAAACGTGACATTGAACGCTACGGAATTGATAAATTCGTCAAGGCGTGTATGGACTCTGTGGAGAAATATTCTGCACTGCAAACTCAATCTTCCATCAGGCTCGGTCAGTGGATGAATTGGGAGGATAGTTATTATACGAATAGCGATGAAAATATAACTGCTATATGGTATTTTTTGAAAAAGTGTCACGAAAAAGGTTGGATCAAACAATCTTATCGTCCCACTCCGTGGTGCACGCGATGTGGTACTAGCATAGCAGAGAATGATATGTCTGGAGATGACGTGTACCGCGATGATACCTGTCAGGCGATCTTCTTCAAATGTCCTATCAAAAACTCGAATGAGGATATGCTCGTCTGGACCACCACTCCGTGGACGCTGTGCGCCAATGTGGCTGTGGCGGTCAATCCAGAATTTGATTATAATATAGTCAAAATCAAATCAAGCGATAGAAATCTGATCGTGATGGCTAATCTTATGAAAGTTTTGAAAGACGATGTGGATCACGTCATCAAGACAGTGAAAGGAAGCGAATTGGTAGGCAAGGTATATGAAACCTGTTTCCCAGAACTATGCGAACAACAATTTGAGCATAAAATCGTGGCGTGGGATATGGTGGACGCTAGCGAAGGGTCTGGTGCGGTGCATATTGCTCCGGGTTGCGGTGAAAGCGACTATGATTTGGGCAAATCAATTGGATTAAAAAATATTATTCCTATTGATGAGGCGGGATATTTCTATCCGAATTTCGGAGTGCTGGCAGGCAAAGATGCCAACAATGATGAAACTCGCAATTTTATATTTGATGTGCTGAGACAGCGTGGGAAAGTTTATTACACTCACAAATACACTCACAGATATCCACATTGTCACAGGTGCAAACGTCCTTTGGTGTACAGGCTGATCAGTCAATGGGTCATCAAAGTGGATGAGGTGAGACCTCAACTGATCAAGACGATAGATGATGTAGAATTCCAGCCAGATTTTATGAAAAAACGTATGTTGGATTGGCTCAATAATATGGGGGATTGGTCGATAAGTAGGAATAGATTTTATGGTTTGCCACTCCCTTTCTATCCTTGCAAAAATTGCGGAGAATTGACAGTGGTGGGTTCAATTGATGAGTTGAAAAAACTATCTAGTGCAGAAGAAGTGGAAAAAATTCCTCATCTTCACAGACCATATATTGACAATGTAAAAATAACTTGTCCACATTGTGGTAGCAAGGTGGACAGGATCAAGGAAGTTGGGGATGCTTGGCTAGATGCTGGTATCACTCCGTTTAGTACAAACAAATATTTCACTGATCAAGAATTTTTCAAGAAAAATTTCCCAGCAGAGTGTGTGATCGAGGGTAAAGAGCAGATCAGGTTGTGGTTCTATTCTCTACTCATTATGAGTGTCGTCATCACAGGTAGGGCACCATACAAGAAGATAGCCACCACTCCGATGTTGCTCGCTCAAGATGGAAAGAAATTGTCAAAATCTAGCCCAAACAATATTCCGCTTGACACCGCTTTTGAAGAGATTGGCGCGGATATCATAAGATACAATTTCGTCAATACTCCGCTCATAAACGATGTTAAGTTTGGACGCGAGACTTGTGATGAGGTAAAAAGAAAACTTTTGGGCCTTTGGAACGCGTATGTATTCTTGAACACCTATGCATATATAGACAATCCAGACCTCACAAATTACAAACCTAAGGAGGGGCAACTTTCGTTCATAGATAGGTGGCTGATCAATCGTGTAAATGAATTCACCACCAATGCATATAAATCATACTCTCATCAAAATTTTGGTGCGGTTGCTAAAGATTTTGAAATCTTGGTGGACGAACTCACCAACTGGTATATTAGGAATAATAGACGCAGATTTTACAAGAGCGAAAACAATATTGATACTCTTAATGCATACTTTTGCTTGCATTATGCAATCAAAAATATCAGTATGACAATGTTCCCTATTATACCATTTATTAGTGAATATTTGTGGCAAAATGCGGTACGTGTTTTGGATAAGAATGCGCCAGAAAGTGTGGCACTAAATGGCTTCGTCATGAATGAATATAAGGTGAAAGATTTGGGCTTAACTCACAAGACGGATATTGTGCGAGATATCTTTACGCTGACTAGCAAACTGAGGAACGAAAATCAGATCAAAGTGAAGCAACCTCTCAAGACTTTATATATCAACGGCGACGACGATGTTGCTCAAGCAGTGGAAATCTATAAGGATATGATAGAGAGCGAATTGAATATAAAAAATGTTGTGATGGAAAAAGACAAATCAAAATTCAATATAGAGTTTTTAGTGCTTGACTTCAGAAAGGCTGGTGCAGTCTTGAAAGGCAATGTCCAAAAAGTAAAAGAATTGTTGTTTTCCGCTAGCGAGAAAGAAATGGCTAGAATGGTGGACGAATTCAAAGCAGGCAAGGTAAATGTCGGCGAATTTAAGAATTTAGATAGTGCATTATTTAATATTTCTACCAAACCAAAAGACGATTTTGTGATCACCTATGATGAAAATCTGACAGTCGTCCTAGACATCACAATTGACAGAGAACTTATGCTCGAAGGCTTGTCACGAGAGTTGATCCGTACGGCTCAGGTGCTGAGGAAAGAAGCTAATTTCAATGTGGAAGATAGAATTTATTTGGATTTTGAGACCGAAAGTAAGGATTTGAAAGAAATTATTGATAAATTTGGTGACAAAATCAAAAGCGAACTTTTAGCTCTAGAGGTGAAGAAATTGACCGATGCGGAAGTGGAAGAGAAATGCGAAATCGCTGACGAAAAAATTCTAATCAAAATGAAAAGAGTGAAATAGAATTAGTCAAAGACTTAATGAATTGAATATCTAAATGGGTCTATAAAAATAGCTAGGAAGAAATCTAAAATTTCTTCCTATTTTTATTGACAAACATATTGAAATCTGGAATTTTGATAGAGATTTATCTATGATGGAAAACAATATTAATGCAAAAAGGATAAAATTTGAGATATTAGGATATAAAATTGCTAATGCAATTTAAATTGAAATAATGCAGTAGATGCGTTCAATTTTGCTTTTCTGAAAGATTGTGATTTAAGTTTGTTAGATTTAATATCTCAATCTCAGATCATTAAAGATTTTCATTTGATTTATATAAAGCTATATGATAAAGAAAGAGTACTATGGTTTTAGAATAATAAGTTCGAATTTCATTTTGATAGTTGATTTTTAGTTGTAGATGTGATATACTATGAAAGTTAAAAATTCATACCAAACGATCTCGTAGTAAAACTGGATATTACGGAGCCCTCCTAAGGCTTTGTTCTGGGTTCGAGTCCCGGCGGGGTCACCACATAAAAAGATGGCTTTTGATGTTATCTTTTTATTTTTTATGAAATTATTATATTTGTATGTCGGATATTTGTTTTAAGTTTTTATATTAAGAATAAAATATTTCTTAATCCATCAATAATTTATCTATTCAAATAGGAATTAATAATGGAATGCACTTAATTACATTTGTGCTATTATGGATTCGATTTGCTCTAGTGTCGTAAATTGAAGAATTTGTTGTTTCAACAGTGTGGCGTTGTTTGTAGATTTTACGTACCACATAAGATGTTTTTTGAAATATGACACGAGAGTGCGCTCAGTTTTGTAATAATTTTTTAACATTTCGAGATGAGCTTTGACTGCATCTTTTTTTGAATAGGGAGGATTTATTCCCTTCAAAACCGAAAATATCTCAGGATTACCTATAGCGCTTCTTCCTATCATAACGCCTGCACAGCCAATAGATCTAGCATATTCAACATCTTCTTTGGTCTTGATATCTCCACTCCAAAATACTGGGATTTTCACACTTTCCACCAATTTTTTATATGATAGTTTATCGACACTTCCTGCATATCCTTGCTCTCGAGTGCGAGCGTGAAGAGTGATGAAACTAACTCCTGCCTGTTCGCACATTTTTCCAAATTCAATATAATTTATGATTCCATCTATACCTAGACGAAATTTGACTGAAACTGGTTTGTTGCTAAACTTGACTAGAGCGGAGATCACTTCCTTAGTTTTTTCAATATCTCGCATCATTGCTGATCCGTCATTGTTTTTCACAATCTTTGGAGCGGGGCATCCGCAATTGAAATCAACAATATCAAAGTCATTGAAAATATCAGAGGATATAACCTTAATTAAACTTTCTTTATCGTGACCGAAGAGTTGAACGGCACGAAGAGATTTGGCTTCTTCTCTGAGCATTTTTTGTGATGTCTTTGAATTGTGTTCAAGTGCTTTAATACTGATCATTTCGCTGACTACCATATCCGCACCAAAATCTGCACAAATTTTTCTGAATGCAAAATCGGTGACACCTGCCATAGGTGCCAAAGCAAATATAAATTTGTTGAAATTAATTTTCATAATCAAATTATAAATCAAAAATAAATCTTTTCAAAACAATTTTGAAAATAATTTAAAATTTTTTAAAAATTAATATATATATTAAAAATTAACGTTTTTTTTAGTATTAAATCAATATTTTAAATTTTTATTATTAAATTGATTTAAATATAAATAAATATAATTTTAATTCAATAAAAATATTATTAAGAAAAGATTTTAAAATTTTATATTTCAAAACTTGAATGTCAAAAGCATTTTAATCGAAATATTATTCATAATTTTTATTATTTTACAAAACATATATTTATGAAAAAAGATAATTTGATGAAAGGGGCATTGACATTATCTATTGGTGCGATATTAGCAAAAATTTTTAGTGCTATTTATAGAATAGGATTGACTAGAATTTTAGGAGGGGAAGGAATTGGATTATACCAGTTGGTATTCCCACTTTATTCTTTGTGCGTTGTATTGGCTACCGCCGGGTTGCCGATGGCAATTTCAAAAGTAATTGCGAAATCAAAAAATCAGGGCAAAAGTGTGGTAAAAAAATGTTTACTTTTTGTAATGATAGTTTCTCTAATTTTATCATTTATCTTGCTTACCTGTAGCAAGGGGCTTGCAAGACTTCAAGGAGAAGAAGCGATTAGCATATGTTATATTATTTTAGCACCTAGCATTATTTTGGTCAGTGCTTGTAGTGTATTGCGTGGATATTTTCAAGGAGTTGGGGATTTTACTCCGAGTGCGGTATCAAATATAGTCGAACAATTTGTAAAATTGTGCATTGGATTAATATTCAGTTTGTCTTTGATAGGTATCAGTTTAGTGGCATCAATAATTGGGGCAATGATTAGCATCGTAGTGAGCGAAATAATTTCATTATTAGTATTATTTATTTATTATAGAAAAAATAAAGGTAAGGAAGATAATCAGTCGAATCTTGAGATGAAGAGTTTATTGAAAGATATTTTACCTATAACATTGACCAACATCATTATGCCGATTACAACCTTTATAGATAGTATACTTGTAGTGAATTTGTTAAATATCAATTTTACGCAATCAACTTCTGTATTTCTATATGGATTGGAAAGCGGTGCAGTGTCCAGTTTGATCAGTTTGCCCACAATATTTTCTTTTGCAATTGCGAGTGTGATTTTGCCAAACATTACGTCTAACAAAACTGGTGAAAATAAGAGCTTTGTCTTATCTATATCAATAAAAATTATTTTAATTATAACTATACCTTTTGTGCTATGTTTTGCGCTAATTCCTGATAGATTAATTTCCTTACTATATGGAGACGGCTTGAATTCAATGGGCACAGCTGGACTCAATGTTGCACACAGATTGCTAATTATATCTGGATTTGGTTCAGTTTTTTTGGCAATTAGTCAAGTTTATTCCAGTTGTTTGCAGGCGGTGGAAGAAAGAATGGCAAGCGTGAGGAATCTCGCGATAGCGGTGATGCTAAAATTTATTATTGAACTAATATTTATGCCAAGTTTGAAGTTGAATATTTATGTGTTGTCCATTTCAAATCTCGTTTGCTACATTACTGTGATGGTGCTAAATCATTTTGAGATTAAAGAGCATTTTGAATTGCGCTTCAATTATACTTTTGTAGGGAAGTTGATCCTATGCAATAGCTGTATATTATTGGTCTTGATTGGGGTTTTAAGCTTTAATAATAGTTGGTCAAATACATCGCTGGCAATAACTTTAGCAGGTATTAGTTATATTGCTAGTTTAGTTTTGACAAAGATTTTTACAAAAAGAGATATTGCATTTGTAAAATATAAAGTAAAATAATGTTTAAAAAAAATTGTATTGGTAAATATCATTTTGGAGGGAGATATGAATAAAAATGAATTTGTCAATGCGGTTTATTCAAAATCAGGTTTAACAAAAAAAGATTGTAAGCTTTGTTTGGATACAATCTTAGAAGTAATTAAGGATGCGCTCAGTCAGGGTAATAGCGTCACCTTATCAAACTTTGGGAAATTCAAAGTGAATGAAATGAAATCTAAGCCAATGTATAGTTTCAAAACAGGACAGACACAGATAATAGAGGCACGAAAGTCACCAGCATTTAAGCCTAGTGACAATTTAAAAAGAATAGTAAAATAAAATCACGATTTATCGTGATTTTTTGTATCTACGCAGATAAAGATATTATAATCTTAGAATTTGATTAAATAAAATTATTTTATCTCAAAATTTAATGAAAAAATATTTTTTTTTGTTTATTTTTTATTAAATTTTAAATTTTTTTGATTTTGTTAAATTTTTAATTATTGTATTTCAATTAAATTATAGTCTTATTAATGATTTTTACTTTTCCTTTTTGACTTGAAGAAATTTTGAATTAGTATTTTATTTTCTTGTTCAAATTCGCGTATTTGTGTGTAAGCGGTAGTATGATTGAGAGTATTTTCTAGCATATTAAATTTTGATATGGCTCCAGATTTTTCATCCTTTACTGCAAAATATAGATGTTTAATTCGTGCGTTCAATATTGCACCAGCACACATTGGACAGGGTTCCAAATTGACATATATTTCGCAATCGTCCAATCGCCAAGATTTTAATTTTTTGCAAGCCTTTTCAATCGCTATAATTTCTGCGTGATGTGTGGCGATTTGATCTTTTTCTCGTGTATTATGCGCACGTGAAATTATTTTACCATCGCGTGTAATTATCGCGCCTATGGGTACTTCTCCTATTGAGTTTGCTAAATAAGCGAGCGCAGTAACTTTCTTCATTGGATCCATTCGTCTTTACCTCTCTATTTATATTTTGCACAAAAGAGTTTTGAAAGTCAATTTGTTTTGAATATTCAATTGCTTTTTGTAGTGCTAGAAGCGGAATGTCTTTATTCCTATTATATATTTCTGGCAAATTTTCTACACCTATTGGGTGAGATAAATTTTCGTCTCCAACTTCAAAAGTGTAGGAGGGAATTGTAAGCTTTTGAATGCACCAATCTTTATATCCTCCAGTTGAATTTTCAGTAAAAATCAAAGGATAACCTGTTAGTTCGCTAAAACTTTCACCAATGGACTGATCGCGTATTATATTCTCTTCGCTCTCACCTTCGAATCCGTAATAAATGACATTGCCTTTTGTGTGATACGAAATCGTTATGCTTGGTCTAGTCTTCAAAGTAAAGTCAATCAATGATTGCACTTCGCGTTCACTGTTTGGGTAAAACCCTACAAAATCTTCAGTAGCGGGGCAGAATACATTTTGAATTCCTCCTCCCCAGTTCGCATCAAAGTTTGTATTGAGATCAACTAAATTGACATTTGCTTTATATTGAGAAAAATCTGTATTCCCTTTGTTTGCACTAAGTAAATAATTTTTTGTAATGTCGCAGTTTAAAAAATCTATTCCATCTAGGCAAATCTGTGCGCCGTCTGGATTGGTCAGAAAGACAAAATAAACTCCGCCACCTTTTACGCTATCGTTGTTATATAGATTTCGTGCCATTTCAACTAATAGTAGAGCTGTAATATACTCGCGCGAGTGAATTCCTCCCTGAATTAGGACTTGTGGACCCGAATACTCGCCTACGTGAGTTGCTAAAATGTTCTTTCCTAGTACAGATTTGCCAGCATTAAAAAGTTCTAAGCCTTCATCTTGAAGGCCTACGATCTGATTTTCTAATTCTTGATATGTCATAATCACCTCTATTTGTGATATGAAATATTATTGATGATTGTGAATGCACGATAAATTTGCTCAAGCAAAATCAGACGCATCAATTGATGAGGAAAGGTCATTTTTGAAAATGAGATTTTGTCTTTGCATTGAGATTTTATTTCTTCACTCAAACCGTTTGATGCTCCTATTATGATGGTAATTTCACTAGTTTTTAAACTAAGTTTGTCCAAGTAATTTGAAAATTCAACGCTGTCCAAATTTTTGCCCAAGATGTCTAAACAAATTGGATACCCTTTTATCTTCTTTTTTATATCTATAGCATCTTTTTGAAGTGCTATAGATATATCACTTGGATTGCTTGAGGTTGGATTGTGCTCTTTTATCTCTATGACTTTGATGTCGGCGAAGCGTGAGATTCGCTTAATGTATTCGCTGATACCTTGTTTCAAATATTCTTCTTTTATGTCCCCGATTGCTAGTATATTGATCTTTATCATTATATTATCCCCCAAATATAGGTAGATATAGTAATCAAACTACCTAACACTAAACTAGATATTAAAAACACTTGAGATAAAAATGAAAATTTCCCTCCGCCAGAAACGGTGTTTTTGAATTTCAAAGATTCACTTTTCTGCAAGATTTCGTTGGCTTGATTGATTTTTGTCTGCGCTTGCTCAAGTGGCAAATTGTCTATCTCCAAGCATAAGATGATTTTTTTCACGTCATATCTGACTCGCTCTTTAGCTAAAATTTGAGTTAGATAAATATATAAACTTATTAAAATACAAATTAAAACAGCATTCACTATAATGAATACAAAGATATTTGAAGCTATTAATGCTTGCAAATTGTTTATAAATGTAGCAAATGGCCAATTTAGATAATATCCGTAATAAAAATAAGTATTCAAAAAGTTATTTAAAAAGTGTATGATAATGCTAGGATATATGCTGTCTGATACGATAGCAACATAGCCCATTAAAAATCCTAATATTGTGGCATAGAAAAATTGATTGATATTTAGATGCATTAGACCAAATAAAATAGATGATGTGATTAATACATATCTTGTATTTCCACATTTTTTGCCTGCAAATAACATAATTCCTCTATGCAAAAACTCTTCGCATATTCCAGGCAAAATACACGACAACAAAAATTCTCTAAACAAAAGTTCGTACGTGAAGGTTACAGTAGTGGTTTGGGTTAGATTTTCGTATCCGAATAAAGATATCAAGCTAGAAAAGAATTGTGCTACGAAATTGTTTATAAAATATAATACGATCCCTAATATTATCGTTATTCCGATCATTCGTGAACTAATTTTCTTGAATCCTGTATCT
The DNA here is from genome assembly GCA_944377305.1 of uncultured Clostridia bacterium. Classification (GTDB taxonomy): domain Bacteria; phylum Bacillota; class Clostridia; order Christensenellales; family UBA1242; genus Onthoplasma. The sequence goes on along the minus strand of CALWEL010000002.1, from coordinate 24,996 downwards.
TTGAACGTTTGTTTGAAACTTTTGCTGACGAATAGAGTATACAAAAGCATAGGAATTGCAAACATTACCATTATCTGAATTAAAAACGATGAGATATAATCATTTTGGAGCAATCCTAAATATCCTAAGACAAAAATGAGTGCAACTAAAATCATTGCAATGAAGTAAATTATATTTATTTTAAAAAATGTTTTATTTTTCATATTTTCTACTTAAAATTTCACTTAAATTTAATTGTAAAGATAGCGAGAATTATGTTTGAATGGATGATAAAATGAATATAATTACCAATATTGTTAAACAAATTGAAAAGTATGCTTTGCCCTCTGACGAGATTTTTTCTTTTGATTCTTCTTTTCTACTTTTTAATGTAAAGTATAATACAATGGATACAAAAGCGATTAACAAAATTATAGCTATTAGTATATATGTCCAATGATTATATGATAAATTAATATTTAAATAGGATAGAGTGAGGGATAAGAAGTTGTTGGTAAAATGAATAGCAATACAATATAATATGTTATTCTCTTTATACATTATTACACCCAACAGCAAACCTACCAAAAAGGGATAAATTAATTGATCAATCGACATATGATATAGTGAAAAAATGAGAGCGCTTATTGTGACAGAAAATACCTTGCCGTAAGGTTTTAATCCTTTGAATATCAGACCTCTAAAAAGCAATTCTTCTACGACTGCTGGCAAGATTACAACTGACAATAAAGATACTAAATATCCAGAGGCGTTTAATTCATAAGGTAAGGTATTCAAACTTATTCCCAGATCGATCAGTAGCGTATCTATGCAAGTAATTATAGGATATAAAGCAAGAAATGATATAATAGCTATAAAAACATAAAAGAAAAATTTTTTCCAACTAGGTTTTGAAATAATTTTATTGTCACTTTTTCGATTTATGAAAAAAAATACAGAAGCGATCACAAGATACATTACGCTTGCCAAAATCAGATATCCGTAAGAAGTATTGAAAAAAGTTTGATAACTTTCAGATCCAAGACCTGCGATATTACAAATAATAATAGCTATAATAGTCACAAAAACAATCGCAAGTTGACTTATCAAAAATGCTGATAAAAATGCGACCGAACTATCTTTGATAGTTAATTTCTTTTCATCCATAAGTTTATTATACAAGATTATTATTTTTTTAGCAATTACTTATAAGATGTTTATACTATCTTTTTGATATATTTAACTTTGAAAAATAATCCAAATTTACGATTAAAAAATCGTTAAAATATTCTCATCATAAAATAGCGATATGTTTTGCGAAATGTATAAAAATATTTCTATATTTTCTTGATTTTTTTTAAATTTTAATTAAACTATAATATATACTGAATTCAAGTTATAAATCATAAAAATTTTTATATATTGCTATATAGGAGAAATATGAAAGAAGAATTCTTTGAAAAGCATATAACAATTGCAGAAAATGCACAAATTGGGAAAAATGTAAAAATTGGCAATAATGTAAGTATTTTAGGAAATTCAATAATAGATGATGATGTAGAGATTGGATCAAACACCATTATAGAAAATTCACAGATTGCGCGAGGGGTGATGATTTTGTCTAGTTTTATTACAAATTCAACTATTGGATCAAATACCAGTATAGGACCATTCGCCAATATTCACGATAATGCTATTGTTGGAGAAAATTGCAGGATTGGAAATTTCGTGGAAATAAAAAATTCAGTAATTGGTGCAAATACCAAGATGGCTCATCTTGCGTATATTGGAGATGCTCAAATTGGAAAGAATTGTAATATTTCTTGCGGAGTGATATTTTGTAATTATAATGGAAAGAGCAAACAAAGATCTTATGTTGGCGACAATGTTTTTGTGGGGTCCAATGCTAATTTGATTGCACCTGTCGTTATCAGTGACAATGCTTACATTGCGGCTGGGAGCACTATAAATAAAGATGTAGAAAATGGTGATCTGGCAATTGCAAGAGCAAGGCAAGAAAACAAAAAAAATTTTAAAAATCCATATATAGATAGATAAATCGTAATTAATTGCTTATTTTTTTTGATTTTTTATATAATTTTCAAAAAATTTTTGAAATTTAAACAATAAGTAGATGTCTATAACAACTAGATTAACCAAAATTATCCAGTCTAAAATAGATAGTTCTGACCAAGAAATGATTCCGCTTCCAAAGAAACATACTATTAAATTGTCAATACCTCTAAATATTATTGTGATAATTATAAAAAATGAAAATTTCATTTTTGTCATACCTGCCACTATACATATAGCATCATCGGGGAATATCGGGATAGAAAATACAATAGGTAGCAGTAGTTTACTTTTGCTATCTACCAAATCTTGAGCGTGTTCCAATTCTTCTTTGCCTATCAGTTTTATTGCAAGTTTTTCACCAAATTTATCTCCTAAAAAGAATAATACAACGGATGAAACTATGCTAGCAAACCAAGAGATAATAAATGATATCCTAGCTCCAAATAACACACAGCCCAGAGCTACCAACGCGGTATTTAATACTGGCACGAAACAGAATAGAACAAAAAGTAAAATTTCAATCAACAAGAAAGTCAAAAACCCATATTGATTGCTGTCTTCAATCAGTTGTTTCAGACTAGAAATATCAGCTACTCCAAACGCGCGAAAAATTAAATATGTGATTACGCTTATTATTGCGAAGAATAATAGCACAAGTAATAATTTAAGCCAGTTCTTCATATTTTATTATATGAAAATGATTTTTGCAATGTAAGAAGATATTTTATATAGGTTTAACATCTAATTTTTTTATTAAATAATTATTTAATATCTATAATTTTTAATCTCACGTTATATAAATTAATCTAAAATAAATTATTAAAATAATCTATATTTAAGAAATTGGTTTACAAAATGATGCGTCTTATATCGTAGATTTTATATTTAATAAAAAAAGAAATTTATTTTTCAATAAATTCCATATATTTTTTATAAATTATTTCAGATAGATCTTCAATAGATCTATCACTTTTTATAACTAAGTCATAATTTTTTAGATTTGTATTGTCGGTTTTGTACAATTCTTGATATCTATTGTTTTCAGTATTCCAACGATCAATTAAGGTTTGCTTTGCTGTCATCAAAGATTGCACATTTTCCGTTTCTCGTTTTGATTTTAACAACCTGTCTGCAGCTGTATCCCAATCAATGTCTACAAACACTTTAAATGAATTAGGGATAAAATGCCAAGCGAGTCGTGAATCAATTATAATGTCGTCTTCAATTCTTGTCTTACCTATGCTCTCAATTTTGTTATCTATAATCTTATCTATATCTTTTATTTTATCGTGTTTTTGTTGGAAGTGTAATATACTTTCATAACCATATTGTTTAGATAATTCTCTAAACATATCGCCTGTACAAATATATTCAAATTTATATTTATCGCACAAATACTTGCTAATACTGCCTTTGCCACTGCACGGTTTGCCTGTTATAGTAATTATCATTATTCATTTTCTCCTATGATTATTTCAATATCTCCATTTTTATCATCATAAGTAATGTCGTCATTATTATCAGTCTTTTGATTTTCATAATAATTTAATTCATTATTTAATCTATCAATTTCTAAGCGCTGACTATCTATTTCGCGTTGTTTGCTATTGATTGATACGATCTGAGCAATGCTAATAATCAAAAGAAGAGCAATGATCGCGATTGCTAAAAATATAAATAATTTAGTTTTCTTTGTTTGATTCATTTTTCTTCTTCCTAAATGGTTTTAATTTTATTATCATATTATACCATTTGTTTTCCAAAAAGGCAAATAAATTTTTGCTTATATATAAAAAGTAAAAATATCCTAATAAATACGAAATTATCAAAGCATAATTGAATTGACCTAAATTATAATAATTAATTAAAAATACAAAAAAAATTGAAAAAAATGCGTAAAAAACTGTGTAAAACATATTTTTTATAATAATTTTTTGATAATTTTTTAAAATTAATGTAAAAAATAATTTTGAAATTAATCCTATAATAATTCCAAAAAATAAAAATATTAAAAAACAATTCACTTGATTGAATGTAGAAAAAATCATTTAAAAATTTTCCTAAACAAAGGTTCTTTTTCTTTTCCTTGCACAAATTTTACTGAATTTATATTACCATTGATTTCGGCACGAGTAGTGCTATTGTCCAATTTAACTAATTCGAGATCTTCGCCAGTAATCATAAGTCCGCCAAAATTTGTATCCAATTGAATCAATTCAGGTTTCAAACTGATAATTTTATTTGTGCCAGACACGGACAGATTTGATCTGTTGCTTAAAACAATTAATTGCTCTTTTTTTATCTCTTTATCTTTATTTTCCATATTTTCCTCAATTAAATATATTTAATATATTTTTAGTTATGATTAATTCTAAATTATTTGACAAATTCTGCAGTTATTTTCTATAATATAAATATTAATTTAATTTAAAATAATTTGTCGCATTTAGGTTAAATTATAATAGGGGAGAAAATGAAAAAAATATATACTTTCGCATTAATATTTATAACGATGCTATCTTGTGTAATTTTTTCTGCCTGCGGTGATAAATATGCAGATCTTGAAATGTCGTTTTATTCCACGAGTGGCAATGTGGTAGAATCAATCAATCTGATCATAGATGATAATAATGAAGATTTTGCATCTATTAGTGTGGGGGTACGTTTTTCAGGAATTAGTACTTCAGATATTGGACAGGTCGAAATTTTTTCTAATCCTTCTGAATTGATATCAGTTAGCAATGAAAGACTTGAAAATGATACTTTCTATGTAGATATATCGGCTAACGGAGTGAAAGGTAGTGGAAAACTTGTTGCAAAACATTTATCTTCAGATAAAGAGGTAAGTATTGATTTGACTATCAGTAGGAAATCAAATGATATCAGTACTAGTTCAGATGCATATATTGTATCTATCCCAGACACTGGATCAAGAGAGGTATTGATCAAAGCAAGCGACATAGTGACGCTTTTGCCAGACAATAGTTCAGATTCAGTTTATTTTAGAGTCAAAAATAATTCATCTGTACAAAATGTGAATTACATCACAGCAAGTGTTGATAACTCATTGATAGAAGGATTCGTGCTAGATTCTTCTGTAGCCGATGGGGCAGAATTGGTACTTTATCCTGTCACATACTTGGCAGGATATCCGCTGACTGAATATCAAGACAACGAAATTATATTTAAATTTATTAAAACCTTATCTAGTGATAATGTACATTTGGCTACAGATGTTTACCATCAAGAATATTTAGATGCAGGAGATACAATATATTTGATAGCTAAGGATCTTGATAGCGTAACGGCTACAGATGGAAAAATGTACAATTTCAACAATATTCAAATTTCATTACAATATCTTTTAGACGAAGAATATGTTGATTTCAATGCAGGAGTTGTTAATTATTATGATTTTTATGATATTGACTTAAGTACTGATAATGAAAATGTTACGGCATACAATCCAAATAATACTCTCGTTTTTCAAGCGGTGGATTATACTGCAAACGAAGTGACTGCAAAAATAAGGCTGCTACCTAAAAATTGCGTCGGAGATATTGCTGTGGTCGAAAAAACTTTCAAAATCAAAGCAGAAATAAAACCAAGCGATATTGAAGTTGAGATGCAGGGAGAGGAAGTAGATACTAATTATAGTTTAGATCTTTATGATTATTACGTCTCTAGCGGTAGCGCACTTGGTGCGATGTTTAACTTCAATCCTATTTTGGAATACAGTTATTCAGATTTGAAGAGAATGAGAATTAGTATTCAACCCGAGATTTTGAATGCCTATATCTCATCTAATAGCGGATTTGTAGGGGTCAATCGCATTTATTCAGATGAAACATTTACAGATCTTGTCACGAATACTGAATATTCTGGACATTTCCTGAGAAATAATAAATATGTATTGGAGATTTATCTATACAATCAACCATTGAAATTTTATTATGATGCAGAGTTGGGTTTGCTAGTATCTGAATCGTTTGAAAACATAGATAATTTATATATTAAATATGTGGAAACCGATATCGCGCAGGACAATTATGGATTAGGTATTCAGGTCTTCACTTATTATTCGGGGAATTATACTTATTTGGAACCAATATCGAGCGCGAGTATATCTATTACATTCAACAGATTAGAAGGAGTGCAAAATCTAGAAGTTAATGCTGGATATTTAAGTCAACAAAACAATGCATATAGAGAGACTTTGTATACTGACAACAACGCTGAGCCGTATCTCGTTAATGATGTATATTTGAATAGATTGGAAGGAACGGATAATTTGGACATTCACGCATATTTATTATATGTGGGACCAGGAAATGTTTTAGGAGACAGGGATAGAGAGTTGACAAATGCCGTGTTTGAAGTAAGTGTCCTAGGTGGACAAACTAATCCACTAAAAATCAAACAATATTCAATAAATGATGGAAATGGTAAAGATAATGATGTTGAAAGTACGATCTCTGGTGAGCAGACAATCAATTATGTATTTAATTCAAATAGTGGAGTGGAAAATGCAATACTTTTTGTATTTAACGATGATACAGATATAGGACAATATCAAATTATATTCAAGCATAATAATGGTTATACTCTGACGATAAATTGCTTTATTTATCAAAAGATGACAGAAGATGATATTAATTACAATTTTGATGAAAATGACAAAGCATTTAAGAATAGTAGCTACGTAAGTATTGATGGAGTTTTGACCAAACAATATCTTTATGAAGACTATACATCCGATTATATTGTGGCGTCAGGGCAGACAATTGATCTTGAAGTAATCTTGCAAGAACATTTTGATGATTATTACTTGATGGGATATTCGTTTAGTGCTAGATTCATAGACGCCACTGTCGAACTGACTTCTGATTATCTGCGACTCAATAATCAGGGTAATAAAACTGAAATTACTTTCATAAAAGGAACTTATTTTAACAGCACAAATTATTATATAACTGTCACAATTAATGTAAGAGTTCAAAATTATTCAGATATTATCACCCCTAATGGTTATACTGAAATTCCGGTAGACATATCATTCTTTATCTATGAGGAAATTGATAGAGAAGATATAGATATAAACATAGATAGCAAAGATCTTTATATGTATGAATATCTAGGTGCGTATTACAAAGATCAGGCATCTATTGATTTAGAGATTGCAATAAATGGGGAAGATAAACAGTATTTATGGAATTATGTTCAGGTACAAAATCAAGAGAGCAATTATAATATCGGTGTTTCAAGCGAAATCATTGATGAAGAGACTGGAGAGACAATTGACAAGCAATATAAAGTGATTTGGTATACACAAGATAATGATGATGATAATGTGATCACAGATTCCCAAGGAGATAAAAATATAGGTTTGACATTTAGAAGTGGACAAAATGTCAATACATATTATTTTGATATTTATGCCGAAGTAAAACAATTCAATACAACTTTCAGATTCAGGAGTCGAATTACAGTAAATAAACCGATTATTACTGAATATTTGACAATAGAAAGCGAAGTGAATTATACCACAGATGAAAGGCAGGATTATTATATAGATTTGAAGTCGGGCGAAGAATATGTAGTAAACGCAAGCAATTTCTCAACTGAGGGCAATGTCTCAAATGATGATATTTATATGGTCGTTGTAGACAATCAAGGAAATCAGAATTATTATAATACTATAACTGTAGACAACAATACAAATACATTAACAGTACGTGATGGAGAGATAGGATCTATCACTAGATTAAATCTAATTATCTTTGCCAAAGATGCTTTGAATCAAACGATTTCTAATAGTACTGCAGGCTTTGATGATGTGACTAGTTTTTTGATGAATGGCGATGATGAAAATCCTAATGCATATAAAAATGCTTATATTATAATATCTGTATATCTATCTGATGGTACTGAAACTAATCCTTTTATCATAAATGATGCAGATGATTTCTGGGAGATCAATACTAATCCAGATGCTCATTATAGGGTGATGAACAATATTGATTTATCAAACACATCGTATACAGGAGAGCGATCTATTCAAGATTTTTCTGGAAGTATTGTCACTTATGAAGATAATAATATTAGTTATCTATATACTTTATATGGAATCAGTTTGAGTAATGATATTACTAATTTATTTACCAATATGTCGGGTGCTATATCTAATATCAATTTCAACGTAGATTATCAATACGATTTCACGACATCGTCTGACACATACTTAGGCTTGATTGGTATAAATTCTGGTATATTGACAAATGTATCAGTTGTATTCCAAGGTGAAGCAAATGTGAATTTAGCTACAGCCAGTGCACCTATAGTATATTTTGGGGCGTTGGTGGCGGAAAATAGAGGACGAATCCAATATTTATCAAATACAATTGTGGGAAGTCAAGGTGATATATATCTATCTGGCGATGCCAATATCTATTTTGGAGGATTGGTTGGAAAAAATGTTTCGGCAATCATTGGATATGAAGAATCTAATGTGGATACAAACATTTTGAATTCAAATTATTCTCTATATAATAGCTCTACAAATTCTAATACCGAAATTATATTTAGTGTCTATATAGCAAACGAAGGTGCAATGGCAGATGTATCTATATACTCATCTATGACAAATTCGAATTCGGCGATTGGTGGAATAATAGGAATAAATGACTACGAGGGCACGAGTGCAGATCAAATTATAGGTATGTTATCCAATGCCTTTGTGACAGGGACGATTAGAGGAACGAATAATATTGGTGGAGCTATAGGAGTAAATAGGACTCCTAAAGTGACTTCGACAATAAGTATAGGCAATGGACAAATTACGAATATTCAACAATCACAAACCGCAGTTTATTATGTTGAGAATGTCAAATCTAATGTCGTGATTAGTGCAAACGATAATGTCGGTGGAATAGTCGGCAGAGATGATGGTGGAAGTTATAAGGATTCGCACTATCAAATATTATCCAATGGTGGTACTGGTATTAGTGCAAAAAGTAGAGTAGGCGGAATTGCTGGTAGCTCAAATAACGGAGTATTTATCTATTGTAGTGTAATGAGTTATCGTTGGGATTACAACAAATTACGTTCAGGATTTGATTATATTGAAGCATTTGATAGTATTCCAGACATTCTTGGTAGTTATTATGTGGCTGGCATTGTGGGATTTGCCACTAATGATGGCAACACAGAATTAAATGAGGGAGACAACTCCTTGGAAACTGTAATTGTGCAATCATCCAGTGTAAATGCATATATCCTAGCAGATACTGGAACTGCTTTGCTTTCGGATGCTGGTGGAATTCTTGCAAATGGCAGTTCTACAAACAGATCAATTATATATAACGCATATTTCTTAGGTCGTATAGATGGAGATTTCCATTATGAGACAAGTGCAGATCAAACAGAACATATTGCTCTAGCAAATAATGGCAATATCGTTTATAATAATGTTTATAACGTTGTAGTGGATCAGGATAATTTAGTGATTGGAAATTATTCTAATGGTTTTGGACTTATGACAATAGGAGACTCATCAGATAATATGGAGGTCTGGGTCAATTCAAACGTTTGGGGTTATGATACAGAAATAAATGGCGGTTATATCTATCTTTTGAATGAAGAGGGTGAATGTCTATTTGAAATCGCCCCTACTAGTCTTCAAGCGTTGATCAAAGATGAATTCAAACTAACATACAATGATATGGAGTTGAATAATCTGATTCACTTAGATTATTATGATTTTATCTTGGATAGTACGGATGAAAACTATACAATTATCTACAATGAATTGAATGAAAGATTCAATACCTACAATTTGATAGATCTCTTTGATTTTGAATGTACTCCATCAACACTCACGCAAATACGTATTTATGCTGAGAGCTCAAACAGTGCTATTATTTATATTAATAATGGCGAATTGATAGTGCGTGGTGTAGGACAATGCACATTAACATTTGTTTCAATTTTGAATACATCTATACGAGCAAGTGTGACTGTGGATATATCAAATGCAATTGGAGATGATTTGATAATTAGTGATAACAGTGAGGGGGTATCTAATTTTGATACGCAATATATTGCTAACGGCAAAGCAAAACAATATTACATCAGTGCAACAGGGTCAAAAGATTATAATGGTGAGCAGTACCAATATCGTGCAAATGAAGAAATATATTTGCAAGTTGATATAGAGACTTCAAAAGCCGAAGATTCGAGCATCACATATCTTGATATCCCTAGTTACCTAAATATTAGCGGTTTGCAAGGAATACTTGACGCAGAAAATGAAAAAGTTACATATTATATAAATGCAGACACACCTTTTAGTATATCAATATTGAACTACCTATTAAATGATTGTTTCAAATTTACGATTACTCCATATACGGTGATGAATTATTCAGACGCTACATTAGGCAATATTCAGATAAATAGATATCTTACTGATAGCATTACCAATTTTGATCTATATACTAGACAGGGGGCTAGTAAGGTGTCACTTAATTATGATTCAGTTACATTATATCCTAATGACAACACAACTATCACAGCTTATGTGAATACAGATATTGAATTGACAGATGATGATTTGGCTACGGATGTGAAATATTCAGCAAGTTTTTATGATTTTGTCACAGGCTCAGATCTAAATGATATTGGATTGAGTGCAAATATCGAAATGATAAGAAATGAGGGATTAGTTGAAGCAAGTGGTCTGCAAACAATTTATTACAGATTGATTATTGAAGAAGAAACTCCACTTCAAAATAACAATCCTATCGGTTTAAAAGTGACTTATACTTTGACCAATGGTGAGAACGCAAGCATTGATTTCACCATTTTGCCACAGAGGATCAATAAAATTGAAATTAAAAATTATGTATATTCCTCTGAAGACGGAAGTATCACTCAAAGCAATGTGCTTCGTCCTACAGGCGAGGGTTTAATTATAATTGATATTGCACCAAGCAATGGATATTATGATTATTTAGAGATTAGCGATGTCACAGGGACTGAAGAAATAATCTTTGCTCAAATAGATGGAGTGAATGGCGCTAGATTATCCGAAATGGATCAACCTTCAAGTGATGGTACTGGTATAAAACTGATTAAAAATTATGCAGGCTTTGATGGAAGTTTGTATGTAGCAACAATGATCAGCAACACTTATAGTTCAATTCCGCATACAATTAAAGTGACCGCATATTTAAAAAGCGGAGAGCAGATTGGAGAAAGTTTCTACTATACTATAGACGTAAAAATGTTGCCAGGAATACAAGTAGATTATTTGAAACCAACCGGTGAAGTGTATTATTCAAAGACTAACAATTCTGCTGAAAATAAGGCTATTTACATTGCGAATAATGTGGATACTAGATTTAGAATTACGACCTCAAATTCGGATGGGAATGTGGAGATTAGTTTAAATAGCAATTATTTTGAAATGATAGAAGAGTATAATGGCTACTATACTTTGAGATTTAGAGACGGTACAAATAATTTGCTAGGAAATAGTTATCAACTTAGTTTCACCACTAGAGCTACTCTTGAAAATGGAGATTATGAAGAGGCTAGTGTGGTTCTAGATGTCAAGATCGTTGAATTTGTCATATATGATATTAGCGTGACGCATAGTAGGATAAATTCAAGCGGTGATAATGAAATTTATGGCGATTACTATGTTCCTATCTCATTAGAATTTTATTTTGATGAAACTGATATAAGCTATAATTATGCAGATTCTTATTGGAATAGGGTGTACAGATACAATCCTGATGAAATTATTAGTGAAAGCGCGGGGGCAATTTATTATATCAACGAGATTTTAAAAGCTCTTAATACTGATAAGAGTTTAAATGGCGTATACAATAAATATCTATCACTTTCAAATTATGATGTCGACGATGATGGAAATATGAAAGATATTAGTTTGGTGGGAAATATTTTGGAAGTATTAGATGGCAATATAGGCACGATTTTAAATCTTGATTTCTTGTTAAAACTAGATGACAATTGCTGGGCTATCACAACCTTGGATGAAAATATTACAACGGACATTACAAATGATGAGTCTATAGATGAAGTGATGAATTATAGCTACAATTATTATCTAAACTTTGTCAATTCCAATACCTATGAAGAGCCTGAAGTCATAGTAGATGAAGAAGATTTCTTGACTATGCAATCAGGCGAAAACATTCATTATATTTTGGCAAGAGATTTAGTCTTTGAAAATTATGTTCCATTGGATGTATCGGTCAAAACATTTGATGGAAATGGGCATACTATTACTATCAGAAGTTTTGCAAGTTTTGATGAAGAGGTGATATATGCTGGTTTATTTAGACAGATTTACGATGGTATGATTGTTATGAATCTGAATGTAGAATATGAAACTACCAGTGATGGACTCGGATCGTATTCTTTCGGTCAAGTCAGTCCATCTACAACAACTTTCAATATTACCTATGCAGATATATGTAATAATCCAGATATAAATTATACGAGTGCATATTTTGGAGCAATTACTCCAGTAAACAATGGTATTATCACAAACTGTTCTTCAAGCGGATTTGTAGCAATGAATGCATCGACGATAGAGGCTAAGACATCAAGTTATAATATAGATTTTTATATCGGTGGATTGGTGGCACAAAATGCTACTACTGGATATATCACAAATTCGACTAGTAGATTATCAATATTCTCGCTTGCAAATATAGGCGGACTCGCATATAGCAATGAAGGGAAAATCGCATCATCTTGTTTTGATGCAAGCAGTGATGTGTTCACTTATTCAACTTCAGTGACTGGACAATCAGTAGCAAATTATTCGGGTGGCGGTCTAATATTTGCCTATAATAATTCAGTTTTGAATACTAGTTTGGTGAGCGTGGCTGGATTTGTAGTAAACAATTCGGGTGAGATATCTATGAGCTATGTCAAATCAAATAGTACAACTCTTCGTACAAACAATTCAATAGGCAACATTTCAGCAAAAGATATATCAGCAGGATTTGTATATTCAAGTTCGGGTATAATTTATGATTGCTATGTCGATCTATCAAAAATCGGTGCAAATAACAATAGATTTTCTGGTTTTGTAAATTCCAATTCTGGTACAATTTCAAGATGTTATACTTATATTAATGAAGGAAATAGAAATTCGTCTGAGGTGAATATGTTTGCTCCTACTGGCACTACAGGAATCAGTGAATCGTACGAAATTTTGATTGTACCTAGTGGATATTCGAATAATATAGAAGGTTTGACTACTCTTAGAACAAGTGATATGGCATTTGCTAGTTCGTATCCGTCATTTACTTTTGGAGACAATGAAAGTGCAGTTTGGTATATGGAAGAAGGCTCTACTCCTAAGTTGGTAGTAAGTTTAGAGACCGTAGAGCTCAATAGCAACCAAACAAATACTAGCAATATGTATTATGGATTGAGGAATATTAGAATTATCGTAAATACGGTGACTGATGAAGATGGTCATACTACAGAAATCACTTCTTATGAAATAATTAATGGTAGTTATGGTACACAGAACAATCCATATTTAATCTATGATATCAACACTTGGAATTATTATTTCACAAATGAGACGACAGATTACTATAGATTAATTACAGATATAGATTTTAGCTCTGTGAATGGAAATCCTGTGACGAGCGAGTATACCTTCAAAGGTAATTTACAAGGCAATAATATGGATATTTCGGGACTGATGATTTATTCTGGTTCTAGTTTGGATAGCATAGGCTTGTTCAAAGATATCATCAGTGCAGACGATGTCTCAGTCATAAATTCTGTACGCAATATAGATTTAAATATTAGATCAATATTGGCAACAAAGACAGTAGCCGTTGGCGGATTGGCTGGCTTGATAGAAGATTTCAATATCTATAATATTGATATTAATGGTGATGGAGTAATTGTCGTAGGAGCGAATGCTGTGGGCGGATTGGCTGGTATTGTGCGAGGAGATTTCAATATTGAAACGATTACAAGCAACGTTGGAGTGAATAGCACACGAACCTCATCCGGCAATAGATATTCAATTTATTTGTCCAGAAATAATGGGCAAGAGATTTCATATAACTTAAATAACGTATACTATGCAGGAAGTGTGATTGGAATAGTTGATAGCTATCAGAATGCAAACTACAATATTAATAGCAATCGAGATATTGCATCTTCATCATACGCGGATGTGAAAGATATAAAAGTATCTGGCAATATTACAGCAATCGGAGACACTGTGGGTGTAGCTTTTGGATTTATAGGAGAGCGTGTGCGTTTGAGTGATGCCATTGTAGACGTAAGTGTAGGCTCAATTTCGGGTGCACAATATTCTGCAATGTTGGTCGGAGAAAATCGCGGATTAATAATTGATGCTATTGTAAATTCTAGTTCTGATACCATATTTAACAATTCGTCAAATGTGTCGTCTGGTTTGGTAGGATTGAATTTGGGTGGATATATTGAAAATGCAAATGTTTCAATCAATATAATCAAGACTTCTGGGAGAAGCACTGTGGCAGGTATTATTGGTAGAAATATTAATGGTTATATTGCAGATTCTATATTCGATGGCAATTTAGTAGGATATATTACTGGAGGCATTATAGGATCGAATTATGATAGAAATACATTAATCAGTAGATTGAATGGCGCGGGAGCTATAGATAATGAAAGCAGGGAGGCTATACCTGAAGATAGTTTAAATTATCTAAATAATGGTATAGTTTTAGATAAGATATCCAATGTATCAATAACTAATAGAACATTGACTTATTGGTTAGAAAATTCGAAATATTTCTATTCTTACAACATTGATCAGGCATCGTTTGATGAAGCGATTCGTGCTTCTCGTGTACTTGGACTTTTGATAGGTCTATCCAATTCAGATAATAATATATACAAAATTGAATATGATGATGAAAATTTAATATTTAATGGTGAAGAGAGCAATTCATTTATCGGCGTAGTGAATACGGCTACATTATATAACAATGTAGAGTATGATATCCCTTACTCAAATATATTAGAATTGAATGAAACGTATGAAAATAGTTATGTAACCTACATTCTAGGTGCTACGGTTGCTACATTTGACGCTTGGAATGGTGATACTTATTCAAATTCTAGGGTGGTTTTCACTTCAGAATCAGAAAAAATCAATAGATTAGATTATTTGTTAATTCAGGATGAAGAATCTACTATTTATAGAGATTTCTACATAAGTACAGATAGTCAAAATACGATTATAAATGATGCGATCTATTCATTCAATTTAATTCAGCATACTAGCAATTATCAGCCAGATTATATAGAACGATTCAATTTATATTATGAATTTATCTTGAAAAATTTTGATGCGGATTCAACACTGACTATTACGATTAAAAATATATTCACTGATGAAGAACTTAATACTGAAGTTGAAACTTTATTGACGGCAGAGGAGATTCAACAGCTTATCAATAGAAATGAGGCATATATTGCGTTTGAGCCAAGTCAAAGGGTGGAAATTAGTTTCGCTGGCGTTGCGAATGGTGAAAGGTATGTATGTAATTATATTTTCAATTTTGAAGGTTAAGTATAATTGACAAAATTAGATTTCATAGTATAATATATTATTATGAAAATAGATTACAACAAAATAATGCATAAAATGATAAGTACTTTCGATTTCAAACCGAAACTACTTTTGCATTGTTGTTGTGCTCCTTGCTCTAGTGCTGTGATTGAAAAGTTGAAAGAATATTTTGATATCACTTATCTATATTTTAATCCTAATATATTTCCAAAAGAAGAATATACTAGAAGGCGAGATCAATTCATAAAACTTGGAGTAGAAGTAGTAGATTTAGGATATGATCACAATGAATTTCTAAAGCAAGTCAAAGGTTTAGAAAACGAAAGAGAGGGTGGAAAAAGATGTAATGTATGTATTGCTGGACGTATGGACAAAGCTTTTGAATATGCAAAGATTCATAATTATGATTATGTCACCACCACACTGTCGATCAGTCCACATAAAAATGCTGAATTTATAAATATCACTGGGGAAAATCTTGAAAAAAAACATAACATAAAATATTTATATGCTGATTTTAAAAAAGAAAACGGATTTTTAAGGAGTACTCAGTTGGCTAAACAATTGCATATTTATAGACAGAATTATTGCGGGTGCGAATATAGTGCAAAACAGGAAATTTAATCATATATATCTAATATGATTAATGAGATATTGATTGATAAAATTAAATTATTGAATAATATTAAACAAGTCAGACTTGAAAATCCAAATTCCTTACTCTGTGCGATGGTCAAAGCAAATGCCTATGGAGTGGGAATGAAAGAGGTGGTTAAGATTATTGATGCTTTTGTGGATTATTATGGTGTGGCTTGTTTTTTTGAGGCTAAAAAATTAAAATGCTTTACTAAGAAAAAAATTTTGATACTAGGTTGTCCACATAATATAAAAAATGATCCACAATTTTCATTCTCTTGCAATTCGCTAGATGACGTAAAATTTCTAATTAGAAGAAATGAAGAGATAAATGTTCATATTAAAATCAATACAGGGATGAATAGATATGGTTTTCATTCGCTTAAAGAATTTAGGCAAGCTTTGAAATTAATAAAAAACAGCAAACTCCACTTTGAAGGTTTGTACACTCATTTTGCTACAGCTGATGATTATGTGAAATCACAAGTGTATAGATTTTTGCCTTTCGTTTTCCTTGCTAAAAAGATGGGATTTGATCCATTGATACACGCAGACAATAGTGCTGTCAATTTGACCCACAATCATCATTTAGATATGATTAGGATAGGATTTAATCTTTATAATAAATCCGGAGAAGGATTTTGTCCAGTGGTCAGTATAAAAAGCAAGATTGAGCAAATCAATTTTGTAAAAAGGGGAGAATTGGTTGGATATGACTATCATTTTGTAGCACCAAAAGATATGTTAGTTGCTGTAGTTCCATTCGGATACGCGGATGGCTTCGATATGTCTTTTATAGGAATGGAAATATATATTAAGGATATGAAATGCAAAATATTAAATATTTGTATGGATTGTTTTTTGCTAGATGTATCTGATGTGAAAACAAAAAAGGGAGATGATATTTATATATTAAATAATATCAACTCCTTGAAAATGTACGCTGACTATATCAATACCAGTGAATATGAAATTATGACTAAATTCTCATATTCGCGAGCAAAAAGAAAAATTATAAATAATGACTAACGGCGATCTCCGCGCATCATAAAAATAAATAATATAACTCTTAATAATGAAAGTACAGAAGTGACCAAAGCTGCCACATAAGTCCAAGCTGCAGCACTAAGGACTTTTTTTACGCCTATAGCCTCTTCTTGATCGACTTCTCCGGTTGCCAAAAGCATTTTTTCTGCACGCTTACTGGCATTCAATTCAATCGGTAAAGTTATTAAACAAAATACAATATTTAATGCATATATTCCAAGTCCTATATAGATGAACCAATCTGCGACCGTGACGTAGTACATCATTTCCATAATTAATCCAATGATAATTAATGGCCACATAATGAATCCAGAAATATTCATAATTGGTACCAGCGCATTGCGAACCTTGATGGGAGCATAGCCTTCTCTATGCTGAAATACGTGTCCAATCTCGTGAGCTGTGACGCCAATTGCTGCGATACTGCTTTGACTATACACGGCTTCAGAAAGAGATACAGTATTAGTTTTAGGATTGAAGTTGTCTGTCAGATTCCCTCTTATTTGTTGGATTTGTGTATCTACACAGCCACCACTATCTAACATAAAACGAGCCACTTCATTTGCAGTTTTGCCGTGTTTCGTTTGCACTTTATTGTACTGATTGAATGTGGAATAAACTTTTGATTGTGCCCAAATTCCTAAGATGAGACCAGGTATCATAACAATACCTAAGATATAATAGACCATATATGTATAAAACATATTTTATCCTCCAATGCTAATATATATTAAGATATTTTTTACAAAATGTCAAATAACTATGTCTGAATATGTCAATATGATGAGAAATTAATTTTTTGGTGATTTAATATACTGATTGTATTTTTATAAATAATATTTTACTTACAACTTTTTATTTAGAAAATAATAATATAATGTCTCATCCAATAATTTATTAATAATTTATTTTATTTTTATTTGTTGATATTATTTCTCATCTATATTGAAAAATTTGAGTCATAAATTTACAAATCGTATTTTATATTCTAATTTTATTCTTGTATAAGTCTACTATTTATTTAATAAAGATATTAACTAGTTGATAATTAATCTAATAAATGCCAAAAAATTGTTATGAAAAATGTCTGTATATAATTAAATTTTATAAAAAAAATATATAAAAAAATTGAAAAAATATTCAAAAAATATTAGTAATTAATTATTCTTTGTGTTATAATAACATTGTAGATAATTGTCAAATTATATAAATTTTTTGGTAAAAGGGGTGTTTATGAACATTTTTAATGAAGTCGATAAATTTTTTAGTTCATTAAAAAATTATTTGAATTATAATATTATTTTTATCATTTTTTGTTCATTGTTTTTGTTGACAGTTGTTATTGTTATTATCGCTACCTCTAGAGCTTATGAGGCTAGACTTATCAAAGCTGTGGATATGTTTAATAATTATTTTATTGATAACCCACAGATCACAGAAGAAAATTTGGTTTCTTTCAATAATAAAATGAAATCAAGAAAGGTGCCTAAACAACTACGCAAGCAGTGGCAACAATATGTGCTGTATCGCGAAGAAAAAGCCAGTCATTATATGTCTTTTGATATCTGTGTGTCAGCCCCTATTAAAAACAGTTCGTACAAACGTGCAATATTTGTGATGAACATTTTGACTTATATTTATGTGTTTGCTGCAATACTTTTGAATTTATATTATTCGTATGAATTTTCTCAAGATCTAGATTTGATTTTGGTATTACAACGAGTTTTGTTATGTCCGATTCTAATTTTGGTTTTGAACTACATAATCACCATTTTCTTAGATTTAAGACATAATGCAATTGTCAGTGATCTATATCAG
The DNA here is from genome assembly GCA_944377305.1 of uncultured Clostridia bacterium. Classification (GTDB taxonomy): domain Bacteria; phylum Bacillota; class Clostridia; order Christensenellales; family UBA1242; genus Onthoplasma. The sequence goes on along the minus strand of CALWEL010000002.1, from coordinate 5,813 downwards.
AATTATCAATATTTTGAAGTAAATATTGACAAGGCTACTCAAACTTTACCTGAATATGTTGATTATGAAGTCTTGTTTGATCGTAACGAAATTAGAAAAGGCATTCCTATTCTATATGCATATCTTCAAAAGCGCGCAGAGGAAGAAAAAAGAGAATTGGAGCGTGCACGTTTAAAAAATGTCGAGCACGAAAAATTCAATTTTGATGAAGCTGGCGTGGAAAGTTCACTTGTTTTGGAACGTGCTATGCAAGAAGCGGAAAACTACATTGCAGAGCGTAAAAAATATATGCAGGATATAGAGCAGATTAATGCGGATATTACTCAAGAAGAAATGAATTTCAGAGAGACGACCAAAGAGTATCAGCGTCAAATGCAGGTAAGTAAAGAATCATTTGACAACTTCAAGGCTCAGTTGGAAGAAGTTTCTTCAACTATTGAAGCTAACTATTTGAAAAAACAACAGCAACAAGAACTTGATCGCCAAAGGAATTTGGAACGAGATTATGACACCGCAACAGACAGACATAAAAAATTGTTAGAGAGCTATCAAGCAGAGTTGACTAGTGTAGAAAATGAGATTAAGAATGCTCGTAAGACTTTGGAAAAAGGTATGATGAGCGAATTCGATACGTATAGCAACAAAGTCTATGACGCGGCAAAAAAAGCGGTAGAAGAAAGAGAGAAAGAAAATCACGAAAAATTAAAACAAGAAATTAAAAATTTGGAAGAGAAAATTGTATCAAAGGATAAAGAATTAGATAATATTTATGGTCAAAATCAAGCATTGACTGAAAAACTTGATCAGCAAGGATTGACCCAAAGTGCACAAACATATCAATATCAACAGCCTATTTATACTCCGCAAGACATTCAAGAAGAACAACCAACGGAGAATCAAGAGGAACAATCAACGACTGAACAACCACAATACAATTATGATCAATCAGAAATCAATAATTATCAAAGTGACGAACAGTCGACTGATCAAATTCTATCAGAAGATTCTCAGATCGGACAAGTTGATGATATGATGAATGAAAATCAAGATGTTCAACCTATTGAAAATCAAAATCTTGATAATGCAGATACAATTATTACTGACAATGAGCTTTCAGCGGGAGACCAAAGTAAATTAGCATCAGGTATTAATCAATATTTTGTAGAATCTAGTGAGCAAGATGTTCAAGAGCCTGTTCTTCAAGAAGATCAGAATGACAATATTGCAGGGGAAAATAATGTTGTACGTTCAGAAGATATCTTCACCATTCAAGATAATGAGAGCAAACCTGTGAAAAAAGCCGGCAGACCAAGAAAAGAAAAAACTGAGGAGAAGCCAAAAAAACCAGTAGGCAGACCTAGAAAGGAAAAAACCGAAGAGTCTCCAAAGCAAAATAAAAAAAGAGGTAGACCAAAGAAAACGGAATCCGTTAGCGTACAAGTTGGCGAACCTAATGTGACTGAAGAATCCACTGATATAATAAACGAGCCAGTGGAAAATCTTCAAGAGAAAAAGCCGGCACGTCGCGGACGTCCTAAAAAGGTAATAGCACAAGATGGCAATCCAACAGAAGTATCAACTGAGTCAAAGAAAAGAGGACGACCTAAAAAAGAAAGCACAAAAGAGGTGAGTGAACCAACTATAGTTGAAAAGAAAAGAGGTAGACCAAAAAAAGAAAAAAACAATGAATCCAACAGCGCAAATAAAGTCGGAAGTTCAAACAAAAATAAAGATATAGAGAGCACTGAATCTAATCAATCTACAAGCGTGGAACCTAAAAAACGTGGTAGACCAAAGAAAGTGCAAATCTCTGAAGAACAAGCACCTATTAATGATATTGATGCTTATTTGAAAGAAATAGACGATCAAATTGCAAAAGAAAGTGCAAAACTAGAGAAAACTAAAAAGGAATTAGAAAAAAATTCTAATATTTCAGATAAGAAAAAATAAAAGAGTGTTTCACTCTTTTATTTTTTATGATATAGTCTATATTTTTTTATAAGATATCATTAAAATTCTATGTAATTTTAATTAGGATCTTTTCTGAATAGTGATTTTATAGCCCAAAAAAAGATAGCTTAAATGAAGTGAACCCTTAGAGTTCAGTTCAAAAGCATATCCTTTTATCACTTTTTTATAATACTAACTTGCTTGGTTTAGATATTATCTATTTGCTATAGTTATTTTGATGTTTTTGATTGTGCGTTTAATGCTTTCAAAAGTTCGTTTACATCAATATCGTGTACAGCACAAGCCTCTTCAATTGTTTCCATTTGAGAGGCTGGACAATAGATACAGTGAAAGCCAAAATTTGTCAGAATCTCTTCTGCTTTTTCGTGATTTTCTAAAACATAAGCAATTATGTCAGTTTTTTTGAATTTTTTCATACTTCCTCCTAATTGATTTCATATCCGCACCTATGACAATATTTTGAACCTTTTATCAATTTATTTTGACATCTAGGGCAGACTGATAAGTTTGAATTTTCATCACCAGAATTTACTTGATGTGTATTATTTGTAGTATTAGCCAGATTTGAATTAGTATACTCTTTTTGATTGGGTTGGTCAACATTTTCGATTGATTTTTCTACAACAATTTCACTTACTTTTAAATTCTTATTATTTTTTGCTTGCCTAGATTGATTTAATGAATTGTTGAAGCTATCAAAAAATCCTGTATGGCTAATTTCAGTGTTGACAGATTTTTTTCGTTTCACGCGTTCTTCAGCCGATATTTCAAATGAATTTAGTTGCAATCCAATTTTTGCCAAAGCTTTTGAGATTCGATTTTTAATATCTTCTTTCGTGTCATTGCTTAGGCGAACATCTTCCAGATTCTTTTTGAAAAAATAATTCATTAAAATTTCTTTTAGATAATCATTAATTAAAATCGCGGAGCTAACAGAATCGGGATCGGGCAAGAGATAAAGTATGGACTTAAATAATTTTTTTCCATCAACTACATTGCAATTATATTTTATCGTGAATATCAATTTTGCCAGTCTATTTTGAATTTCGACTTTATCTTTATAATTAAAAGAAATATTAAATTGCTTCGTATTAATAAAATAAAAATCTATCTTTATCTTTTTTAATTTTTTTTCTTTTCCTCTTTGTTTCGCACACAATTCTGGTAGGGTCGTTTCATTTAAAGTATATTCACCTGAATTTAATTCTAAATAATTTTTATCTTTATAGTTTATGTAGCAAATTATCCCTTGAGGGATGCTTATTTTACTGCCATTTTTTATTGTGCAAAAATTTGACGTCATTATCCCTTTGTGAATGTCGTCAGGAATTATTGGATTAAGTTTATTTTTCAGCCAACTAAACATACTATTATTATATCATTTTATTTTAAACTTTTCAAGTTATGAAATAATGTTGACATAAAATTAGATAAGGTATATAATTTTATAAATGTTAAAGACTGTTTTAAGCAAATTGCTTATGGTGTTATATTTTGTGTGTGGAGCTTTGATATTGGAAGCTGTTACTTTCCATATTCTCGGAATGGGTATTATGCCCGAATATTTTTGGTATAATTTTGCAATTATTATGTTTTTAGCTATTTTAATTTTTATAATACCAAATTTTACAGCTCAATATGCTGTTTACACAATCATACTTGGTCTACAAGCCATAATGATTTATGTTAATTATTCATTATATATGATTTATGGAGATCTTTTTTCTATAGATATGATACGGCTTTTAGACGAAGCTGGGGCTGCAATGACTAGTAATTTCATTTATTTTTCTGTAATATTACAATTAGTGCTAGTCTATATAGCGATTGTTGTTGTAGGGTTTATGATGTTGAAAAAGTGCAAGAAAGACAAGATTAAAATACGACAACATTATTCCATATTCAATGTAATATTGATTTTAGCTTTGCAATGTTTTGTATGTACCTATTATATAGATGAGCGTTTGTATATTAATAGTCTAGCCGATGTGGATAGTTCTGATTATGTTTCTAGTGATACATTCCTAATGAATACGAGCTTTATGAAATATAGTAGTTATTCAAAATTTGGTTCGTATGGATATTTCACAAACCTTTTGTTAGGGATGAATGATAAGATAGATGAAGAAATCCAAAAAGTGACAATCGACTATTTTAATTCGGGAGAAAAATATAATTATAATGATAGTGAAGTTTTTGGTGTAGATGCAGGAAATAATATTATAGTAATAATGATGGAGTCTCTTGAGTGGTTCTGTTTTGGTGATGGGACTTATGACCCTAATTATAACAATTTATCATACGAATTGACACCAAATATATATTCGCTAATTTATGGAGAAGATTATTTGATAGATTCAGAAAATGAAAATATATATAATGATAGTCTAATGGCAAAAAATTTCTTTGCCAAATCCAAAACAAATTACTCGGAAGCCTATGCTATTCTTGGGAATTATCCTGTTGGTGAAGGATTGACAGATATTGCGGGCGATTCTTATGATTCTTCTTTGAATGCTTTTAGCTATTCAATGCCAGGAATTTTGAGTAACTTAGGATACAACACCAGTTATGTTCATTCACATAAAATTGGCTTTTATGATAGAAATAAAACACATTCGAATTTAGGTTTTGAAAATGTAATTGGAAAGGATAATGTAATGGACTCGGAAGGTAATCCTGTATACACTGAAGATGATCTAAGTTGGGATCATTGGGATGCTGAGGGGGACTTTGCTAGAAATGCAATAGATTATATAATACCTACAGATTATGATGAACGACCTTTCTACACATTTTATTTGACAGTTTCCACGCACGGATCTTATGAATATAATGAATATGAGGGAGACTGTGTACGATATCAAAATTTTGTTCGTTGGGGCGAAGATGATTGCGTATACAATGCAACTACTGGCTGTTGGGAACTGAAAAATAAAGATGCAGAACCTGCTGATTTGACACCGACTGAATGGTATGAAAATGTATTAGAAAATTATTATGATACTGACCCAGATTTGTGTGAAGAATTAGTTTATTATCAATGTGGTGCAATGGGATTAGATGAAGCCATTGGTGTAATTGTGGATAAATTGAACGAATATAATATATATGATGAAACAACAATCGTATTATTTTCAGACCATTACTCATATTACAATAAATTATCTAATAGAGTAAAAGGCTTCGATGACGAAGATTATTCAAGCATAAAATTGAATACAATTCCATTAATAATTTCTAGTCCTGGTTTAAAGAATTTCAATTATACACAGACCGACCCTGAAGATGTAGTTTATATTGAAAATACAAGATTTTGTTCAGCTTATGATATTATTCCTACAGTTTTTGATTTGTTGGGAGTCAGTTTTAATGAAAATTTGTATTTAGGGCATTCGCTTTTTACCGCATTAGATCATTCTTATCAATTGGATGGTGAAGAAGTTGATATGGTTGTATATTATTCAAACACCGGTGGATTATTCTGTAGGAACGTGTACACATACAATATGACCGATTATGTCTTTGATGGTATGGAAGAAAATCAAGAGATAATTGACAAGTTCAATGCGGAAATAAATAATATATTGATCAAAATGAATTATATTCAAATATTAAATGATAATTATTTGTATAATAAGATAACAAATAAATAGAAAATGAGAAAATAAAAAAAAATAATAAAAATCTGTTGACAATGAATAAATTATATAATATAATTATTTTGTTGTCAAAATGCCTCGATAGCTCAATGGTGGAGCACTCGGCTGTTAACCGATAGGTTGTAGGTTCGAGCCCTACTCGGGGCGCCAAAATCACAATATGTAGTAGTGTTTGATTTG
>CALWEL010000001.1 GCA_944377305.1 uncultured Clostridia bacterium | reverse complement strand
TTTTTTCCCTTTATTAAATTTTTTTAATAATTAACTATCATAGTCGTAAGGAATTTTATTTTTCTTTTTGCCTTCAAGATTTATTATGTAACCATTTTCAACTTTGCAATACCAGTCCGGATATTTTCTAGGTAGACTATTTTTAATCATTTCGTCAGTGCACTTACCATCTTTTACCAACTCTAAATCTTCAATTTTTATAGGGATACAAATATCATTTTTTAATTTGAAAATATTTTCTTCTTTACTCATAAATTCTCTATCTTGTGTTCTTTGGTCTTGAAAGCAAACAAAGAACTCACCAAATCTTATTTCAGCATCAATAATTGTGCCAATCATTCCAGCAAATATATTTTCTTTTCTATATTCATCTCTGTCTTTTATAACCTTAACATCATCTAACATTTTCATTACTGCCAACCTCCTAATGGTGTATTCATTTTTAATTTTTTATTTGGGAAAATCATATAATTTGTTGTTACATTGTATGTTTTCCCTATCTTTTCGTTTTTGCCTGGAATACTAACATTTAAATTTATTTTAAATCCAAAGTTATTATAGTTTTCTTTATAATAATTCCCATAAAGATATGCTTCTTTTGTTTTTTGCAGTAACATATCAACAAATTCACTAAATTCTTTTTCTTGATATCCCATAGACTTAATCCAACCGGACTTGCTTTTAAATAAATATTGTATTTTGCCCTCTGGGACAATAAGTTCTATCTCATCTATTGAATTAATTTGTGCTGGCACTTCTTTACAATGACATCTAAAATGATACAACCCGGGAATAAGTCCATTGATAATACTATTTAAGATATCAATTCCAGTTATATCAAAAGGTTTTGGTTTTTTATTTTCTTCATTTTTAAAACAGCATTTATTTACAGCCACACACTTTACACAATGATTTTTTGTTGTCCCTTCTATAACTCCAGTATCATAACCATAATCTTCTATAGTTATATTGTTTTGATTATCTACAACCTGAATCCAATTCCCTAGAATATTATCAAATGCACTCATATTATATCAAATCTCCTTTTAAAATACAAAAGGTTGAAAAAACAAATTATTTTTCAACCCATATTTGTATTATATCATTGAATTTTTATATATTCACTAAACTGTGCCATATTTTACTATTTACATTTCAAAATCTTTTTCTTTTTTCTTTCTTTCTTTTCTTTCTTCAAGTAATTGTTCTAGCAAATCATCATATTCCTCGTCTGTCATACTTAAAAGCAAATCATTTTTCTTATTTTCCAATTCTTCTTGCCTTCGTCTTCCATCTTCATAGAGTTTTTCTTGTTTAATCTTTTCATTTAACTTTTCTGTTGTATTTCGTATATATTCATTATCAACTGAGTTGTAAACTGTTATTGTAGTTTTTACATCTCTATGTCCAAGCAATTGTTGTATTGCCTTTGGATTTTCGTTCATTTCAAAAAGCATATTTGAAAAAGTATGCCTAAGTCCGTGGAAATGAATATTATATTTATTCAAGTTTGGAGTCTTATAAATCTATCAACAATTATTCTACAACCTAAATACGACCTGACACTGCCATCAACATTAGCAAAAATCATGACTATCACTAATTAGATAGTTATAATTATCTAAAAATGGGGAGTAATGAATATATTTATTTCCCTGTTTTTATAATAATTATTTAATAAATTAGCTAAAAACTTTCTTTGACTAAAATCTTTATTTTTTTAGTTATATATCAATTTATTAAAAATTTTAACACATTAATAAAGTAAATAATGATTATCTTATAAAAAGATAATCATTTTCAACTTCTCGTATAGGGTCTCCGAAAGTAAAACTAAAAAATGAGTTTAAACTTAAATTAATACTAGTATTAATAAATACTATGTTTATTTGCATGAAGGTAAATGTATTAAAGGCCTGTTGGCTATCAAACTTAATTGAATTTACACTCCACTGGGCGCCAAGAGTTTGGACACTATTTGGAATATACAAATCAAGTAATACACAGTAAGCAAACGCAAAGTCTTCTATAACTTCAAGTTCTAAGCAATTATTTAAATTTACATCATTTAAAGAAGAACAATATGCAAAGGCATTAGTTTGAATATTACTTAACCGGCTATTTGAAGCAAACTCAACCTTTTCTAGCGACACACATAGATTAAAAGCAGATCCTTTTATGTAGGAGATATTAAAAAAGAACAAGTTGATGCACACCTTGAAAATGGAATGCTTCAAATCATAGTTCCAAAAACCAGCCCAACAAATCCATCTTCAAGCCGAATAGAGATTAAATAAACAAATTTTCACCAGATGTTTGGGATGCTTCCCATATCTGGTGTTTTTTCTAAATTCAAAGTTAATAAATTTTATTTATTATTTTGCAATTAAATTAATAATAGATTGAAAAGGCTTATCAGATATTTTTATATATTCAAGATTTAAATTTAAATAAATACCATAATCATTTAAATTAATAGGTTTTAAACAAAATATGCCTATTGACAACTCTTCAAAATTATCTAAATCTAATTCAATATTAATTATATTTGATTTGTTTATTAATGTTGATAAATCCTGTTCATAAATTAAGTTAGAATTCGTTTTTATATAATACAATGCATTATTTTCAGTTAGCAAAGAATTTGAATCATTTGTAAGACTAATTTGAACATATTTTTTAATTAATAAAGTTTTATTTAACTTAATTTCACAAAAATCATTACTCTTTAGATTACATTTATCAAATCCAAATATAACTTGATAGTTTTTTTCAATTTTTAAAATTTTATTCTCCAAGTTAGTATTATATCTCAAATTATCTTTTAATTCTAATTTTTGGGCATTTGTATTATACTCATAATAATCAAAAAGAGTTTTATTTGTGTTTTCAATATAATATAACAATTCAGGCCAAAGTTTTTCAGTAGAATATTTAACAAGTAAATCTTTATCTCTATCATATTTCGGAATACAAAATCCAAGATTTAATAACTTTCTACAATTTAAAAGCATATATGTATTAAAAGCACAGTCGTTTTCAAGCAAAGTTGCTGCATTGTTCCATGCACTCATTCTATGTTCCCAATAAAATAATCTAACTCTTTCATAATCAAAAATCTCATCCCATTGGTTTCTCTTCCAAAAGTCATTAATTATATCCTTTATTTCGTGACGAATTGACCAATACATCATCCATCCTGACATGATTTCTTGAGGTGAATTATGTTTTGGTGGTTTTGGATAAACATAAGTCAAATCTCTAATTATTTCAATTAAATTACTTTGAACATGAATTCCTTTAGGTAATTTTTCAATATATTCTAATATTGCAGATGGAATATGTTGATGATAGTGATTAATTTTTAAAATTTTAGATAACTCATTATTGTTAAAAATTTGACCATTTAGTATTAACGGTTTAAAATTCAAATTATAAACTTTACTAATATGTTTTGAATAACTAAAATCTTTTAATCTGTTTCTTTGGTCATAATTAGAAAGATTAGGATTTTCATTAACAAAAGTAAAATATATACATTTATCTTTTATATCCCTTGTTGTTGAAAGCGTTAATTTACTATCTCTGCCTGATGTCATAGAAATTAATGGAGTTGCATATTTAACAAGTGTTTCCATTTGATTTTTTAAATGGTTAGGCAAAATTAGCAAGGCTTCATCAAGTGATATTTCTTTGTTATTTTCTCTAGGAAAAAATCTTCTTATTTTTAAAGTAATTAAATCAAGTTCGTGATTTGCAAGTAAAATTTTTATGTTGTTATAAGGAGTCATATCCCCAGGAAGTGTCCAAGGTTTATATTTTTCAATATTTATGAAAGTATCATAAAATGGATGCTTTGTTTCATTTGTAAGATTTTTAATTATCTCATAATGTGATGCAATAATACATTTTTTATCATGATAATAAACACTTCGCATTGCCGTTGCATCATTAAGGGCAATAATATTATTATCATATCCAAAAATTATCACAAATCTGCCATTTAATACATCTAAGTAATCATAAAAACAATTGAGTGATTTGCATAAATTTGATAGCAAACTATCACAAATTATATCAATTTCCATATGCCAATCGACGGTATCCATAGCATAACCCAAAATTAAACAAAAATTATTACCCTTTGTTTTAAATGATAGTTCATTTTTTGAGTCATACCAAAGGTAATAATTTTTGTTATTATATTTTAATATAAATTGTTTCCAATCCTCTTTTGGAGAATTTATTTCCATATCAGAAAAAACAAATCCCCTACAAAATAATGCATAATCATAATTCATAATGTTTACCATAATCCTTTTTTAGTTAAGTATTTGTCACCCGCATCTCTACCTTTAAATAATCTTATAAAACAATATCTAATTCCTCTTTTTTTTGCAAGTTTAAGTTTTTGCTTAAAATTTAATTTTGATTCTTTTTTATTTTTTGAATAATTAATTTTTGTTTTTATATTGTCGTTTTTATATTTACTTAAAGCTTTTTTTAATTTTTTATTTTCTTCTAATAAATCATTAAAGTATTGCATTAAATTATTTAAACTTAGAAAATATTTAATATATGCAAGGTTGGATTTAAAATACCAATAATTATCTTTATTTGTATTAAAATCAAAAAGTTTAACTCCCTCTGTTTTTAATAATTTAAAAATCACTTCAAGACTAGTGACGGTTTTAACTTGTTTCAAATTATAAGCCATTCTGTTTAATGAATCATTTAAAAAACTTTGCTTATATTTATCAAATAAATTATGTTCTTTTAAGTAATTATAAAGAATAGTATTTGCATCCCAAAAAATAAGTGGAGTTTCATCTTTTGTCGATTCAAGACTTCCTGCATTATTTATTCTATAAAAAAATAATCTATCTGGTAAAACTGTTATCCTTTTTGCATATATTAGCGATAAACAAACAAAATAAAAATCCTCTGAACGCTTTATTGGTAAAAATTTTAAATTATATTTCAAAATAAATTCTCTTTTATAACATTTTGCCCAAGGATTTCCACCAGTAAGATTAAAAATATATTGAGGCACATCATCAGCTGAAAAAACAGTTTTTGATGGTAGAAAATTCATTCTTAAACAAAAATCCGCCGAGGATACAACTTTAGTCACATCATCTAAATAATAAGCACCTGTTAAAACAATATCTGCTTTTTCACTTATTGCTTTCTTATACATTCTTACCAAGGCATGTTTTTCTAATTTATCATCTGAATCAAGAAAAACTATATAATCTCCTGTCGCCATTGTTATTCCATTATTTCTTGCAACACCAGCAAATTGATTTTTTTGCTTAAATAACTTAATTCTTGAATCTTCTTTTGCTAATTGCTCTAATCTTTCATAAGTTCCATCTGTTGAACCATCATCTACACATATAACTTCAAAAAATTTTAAATCTTGTGACAAAACACTATTTAATGTTGGCACTATAAAATTTCTAGCATTATATATTGGAATAATTACCGAAATGCATGGTGCATCTATTTTATCAGTTTCTTTTGTTTTAAGAGATTCTTTTGTAAAATAAATATGTACTGGATTAATTTTTTTTAGGTATAACCTTTTTAATTTTATTTTATTAAAAGTAGATTCTTTAAAATAATCTAACCATAAGTCTGCTAGTGGAACATCCTCATATTTGCTTGGCTTATCAGCAGAAGCAAAATGAACAATGTCTGCATTTAGTAAATAATCAATCATCTTATCTTGTTTTTTTAATTTATAGAAATCAGTTAAAACACTTTCGTCATAATCTCGCCAACAAGTTATAACAAAATTGTAGTTTAATGATAAATACTTCACATTTTCTCTAAAAACAACATTAAAGGCATCTTGGTCCATATAATAGTTGTTTTTCTTTAATCTATATTCAATTAATTTTTTTGGAATATTATCTTTTCTCATTTTTTTAAGATTTAATAAAAGCATACCAGAATTAAAATAATACTTATGCTTAATCTTTAAGCGAGATTTAAAATCAGAAGGATATATCAACCCACCATAGTCAACACAAACACCTGCATACACTGAAGATATATCTGTGTTATAAAGATCACATAAATCAGATTGAAATAACACATCGCCATCGATATATAAAATCTTATCTAAATTTTGAAATATATTAGGTAAATCAAATTTAAAAAGAGCTGTCGTTGACACGTGCAAATTATCTTTTTTTAATTTTTCATATTTTGTTCCATCAACTTTAATAATGTTAATTTTAAAATTTTTTGATTTTAGTTTATTAAATTTAGATATATAATTGCTATCAACATTATTACAAACTATATTAATGTTATATACACAATTATCATTTCTATGTTTTTTTAATGAATAAATTGCAACACCTGTAAGAATTGAAAAATCATTATCTGTTATAAAAACAATATTAATATTTTCCATACATTTAATCCCTTTCAAAAATATCTCTTGTGTAAACTTTTTCTTTTGCGTTTTCAAGAGTCTTGTCAAATCTGTTAGCCAAAATTATGTCGCACTCTTTTTTAAATTTTTCAAGGTCACTTTCAAGTTTAGTTCCTTCTGGAGCTGATTTGATGCTTGGCTCAAATATTATAATTTTTCGTTCTTTTGCTAAAATTTTTATTATGTCAAAAATTGCACTTGATCTGCAGTTATCAGAACCCGACTTCATAATCAGTCTGTAAATTCCAACGGTGTCGGTTGAAATTGTTTTATCTAAAATTGTGGTAGCAATAAACTCTTTTCTAACTTGGTTGCTATCAACAATTGAGTCAATCAAACTGTTTGGTATGCCACTATAATTTGCCTTCAACTGTTTTGTGTCTTTAGGAAAACAGTAACCACCATAACCAAAAGATGGATTGTTATAAAAGTTTCCAATTCGTGAATCGGCACACATTCCTTCAATTATATCTTTTGTGTTAAGATTGTTTCTTATAGCATAATCATCCACTTCATTAAAATAGGCTACCCGCATTGCTAAATAAGTGTTTGAAAATAACTTCACACTCTCGGCTTCTAATGTATTCATTATTAATATTGTCACATCCTTTTTAATAGCGCTTTTTTTCAAAAGATCTGCAAATTCTTGTGCTTTTTCAAATTCTTTTTTGTTATTTTTGTTACAACCAACAATAATTCGTGACGGATAAAGATTATCGTAAAGAGCTTTACCTTCACGCAAAAATTCAGGAGAAAATAAAACTGTTAAGTTTTTAAATTTTTCTTTAACTTCGTTTGTGTACCCAATTGGTATGGTTGATTTAATAACAACCACTGCTTTGCTTTCTATTTTAGATAAATTTTCAAGCACGCTATCAACCGAACTTGTGTCAAAATGATTTTGTTCTTCATCAAAATTCGTTGGTGTTGCGATAATAACATAATCTGCTATTTTTGCAAATTCTTCAGCTGACATTTTTGCAATAAAATTTAAATTTTTATTAGCAAGGTAATTTTCAATCTCTTTATCCTTAATTGGTGCTATTTTATTATTTAACTTATCCACCTTCTCTTTGACAATATCAATTCCAACAACTTCATTATTTTGTGATAAAAGTATGGCATTTGATAACCCAACATATCCCATTCCATATACAATTATTTTTTTATTCATTTGTCTTCTCTCTTTTCAGTTTTTTGTTTTCACATATAATGTTAAGTTAGTATAACATTATTTGAGATTAATGTCAAACTTTAAGATATGGAATTTTTTTTATTTTTTATGGATATTTTTGACTTAACCATTTTGATTTGCTAGAATAAAATATTAGGAGTATATATGAAATTATCCGCGATAATACCGCTATACAACACGAATATAGATTATTTCAAACAATGTTTACAGAGTTTGGCTCAATCTTCTATAGCGAAACGCAACGAATTAGAAGTGATAATCGTAAATGATGGATCTATTGTTGACTATGGTGAAATTGAAAAAAGTTATCCACAATTCCACATATTTTATACCGAAAACAAAGGGACACTTTGCGCCAGATTGTACGGAATTGAGAAATCTAGTGGAGAATATATCACATTTGTCGATTCAGACGATATGCTAACTTTTGATTATCACGAAGCGATGTTGTGCACTGCAGAGCAAACGGGAGCGGATATTGTGATCAACGATTGGGCGCTTTGGACCAGCCATTCAAAATATGTTTGTTCAAACGATACCACCATTAATAGCGATTTTCTGCTAGAGGAGAAGGATGTTCTGACCAAATTTTTTTCATCTTGCGGAACTGAACATTCATATTATGTTTTGTGGAACAAATTGTTTCGCCGTGAGACAATTTTGCAGGCAAAGGAAAGCATAATTGCCCTAAATTTGCCTAAAATGGTGTATGCTGAAGATACTTTAACTTCGTTTTTTGCTTTTTGCCACGCGAAAAAAATAGTGAACACACATTCAGGATATTATTTCTACCGCATCCACAATGACCAACAAATTTATGTGACCGATCAAAATAAATTCATAAATCAAGTGCACTCTATGGCGAATGTGTTTTCTATAATGGAAAATCAACTAAAAAACATCAATAGATATCACGATCTATGCACAATGCTGGCGAAGTGGAAAAATATAATGGTATCAAATCAAGTTGGTATTGCTAAACATTCTCACTTTCAAAATATGCGGGAAAAAATTATGTCTATTTATTCGGTGGATAAAATCTACCCACTGCCGTCAAACTTGCAAAAAGTTTATGAAAAACATAAACTATTACCTAGCAATCTAGATGAGATTGAGCGCTTGATCAAACAGATAGTATTTGACCTGCCCAGCAGTACAATTTATGCAAAAAAGAAAAGTTACGCAATGTTACGATTGAATAGTTTATGTAAAGCATTTGATTTGCGATTATCTATATCAAATGATAAAAAAGATTCCGAATTAACTTTTCCGCGTGAAATTTATCCTATGAAACTGCGAATCATTCATAATCGATTTATATATAAAATTGGAATGTTGCTCTTCCCAAAAGGTAGCAAAATTAGAAAATTATTGAAGTCAAAAATTTAAAATCTGCATAATTATAGCCAATTTTAAAATATGTTTTTCAAATTGCATAAAAAAAGTTGAAGAAAATCAATCTTCAACTTTTTTATAACGAATTATTGCGATTCAATTTGATATTTGAATTAATTAGAATCGTCTTACCCCATTTTTCGCACACATCGGCAAGATATCAAGTCCTTTATTTTGCACTTGCCCGAGCCTGTAAAATTTTAGTTGCCATAGCATTAGTCAAACGACGATTAAACTAGTTTCAAAACCGCCATAAATCTATTGTTGATTCAGACCAAACAATTCTAGCAACGAAGATTTTATATCGTCTGTCAGCGCGCCACTTTCTGAAACAAAGTCTGTGATCGCAGTTATCACATCCGCGCTCTGCGCTTGAATTTTTCCCAACTGTTCATCGGTCAAAACAACATTTACGATATCAACCGCTGTATCTACGATTTCCTGCGCGTTATCTCCCAGACTATGCACGATTTCGTCCAGATCCTGAACAAATTGAGTCCTGCCCGTTTCGCTAGATAAATCTACTTGATTTAGACTTTCCACGATCTGATTGCCAAGTTCAATGAAGTCAACCAAGCCTTCAATTTCTGCAAGATAATCTATATCATAATACCCATTTGTGAGACTTTCAGCATCCAAATATTCTTTCACCTTATCAGTATATTCGAAAGGAGAAGTTTTGCCCGCATATAATTGCGCGTTTTCGCTATCTATGACATCTCCCGTCATATACCAAATAAGATTTGCAAACACTTCGTTCAACACTCCACCGTGTGCAGAAGTTTTGAGCTCATTCAAAATCTCGCCTATTGCTGTCAGTTTAGTGGTTAAATCGTCGCTATCAAACTGCCCTTCATCCAAATATGTTATAATTGAACAAATCAAATTGATATAACTATCCTTTTCTGTATATAAATTGCTAATATCTGTTTCAACATAAACTGTAGTGAAATCGGCAATCTTCTCGTCTAAAATTGAGAAAATTTGTGAATTCAATGGCTGATACATAGAATTGCCAAAGACAACATTTAATAAATTTTCAATGGTGCCATCTTTGTTCATCTCTTTTACAAGTTCAAAATAATCTACATTTTCGCTAATTAGATATTTGAGATAAGTCAAATTTTCTTCCCCGCTAACTGATGTCATTTTTCCGTCATTCAAAATGTCAATTATATTGGCAACCGACATCAACCTATCTTCCCAAGTTTGATAATTCTCTGTTTCGGTCGTGGTGGATAGATCGAGCACATTGCCAAGATTTTCTTTCAGTAAATCGGTGACTTGCACGAAAATCATATCTTTCAACGAGCGATTTGCAAAACTAGCCTGATCTAGTTCATAAAAAGGCATCAAAATGTCTGCCAAGAAGTATAGATCTTTATCTTCTTCCGTTTCCCCGCTGATAGCCGAAGTTAGACTGTCTACAATAGCATCAAAACTAATATTTTCGTCTATCAGATCCACCAAATTTGCATCTGCAATTTTTTGAATAGGCGCGCTGATATAGCTGAAAAAGTCTTCATAATCTTCCAATAATTTGGTATTGCCGTCATCAATTTTGACTGTATCGCCCAGCACATCAATACCGGTTATTTTCAAAATGTTTTCAAAAGATTTGATTTGCTCTCCCGTTTCGCTGTCCGTATAATTTAGCAACTTAAGCCCGTTCAAGTCATCCAAAATCGCACCAAAATCAGTCAAAACAGTGTCAAGATTTTCGATATTCAAAATGAAATCTAAAACATTTTCTGTCTCTAAAATACCCAAAATGTTATGATTTTTTTGCAAGTTGTTTATTTGAGCCAAAATTGAATTTTCGCCCTGGAACAAACTTGTTATCACGCTTTTAAATTCTTCGTTTGAGATGTCTAAATTTAGAGATACGATCAGTCCTTGATCATTTTCAAAATTAGGCTGAATAGTTTGATTGCAATAATCTAACAAAATTGGCAATGTATCCTTAACCAAATTCAAATCAACAAAATCAATCATCGCAGAAGATAAGATGTCCGTGTTTTCCGCAAACATATTCAAAACATCCGCTAGTGGCGCATCTTGACCTGCTTCAAAATCAATAAATGTCCCCAATCTTCCACTGCTGATGATCGTATCCGCAATATCCAACAATTTTAATAGATCATTTGATAGATAGCTATACGCATCAAAATCTTGTGCGGAAAATCTAGTTTGTAAAGTTGTAATAATGTCCTTTGCAAGCACAGGAAGATCTTTTATAAAATCTTCATCAAGTTGATTGAAATTGACCACCACATCCCCAATGGTATCAGACAAAACCGTCTTAAACAAATTGTTTTCAATGACGAAAGTGATAGATTTTTTAAAGGATGTAAAATCTAGATTTTCATAATTTTCATCAACTATATCATTATACAAAAACACAAATTCGTCATAGCTATCCAAAAGTGTGACTATCTCTTCTCTAATATGAATTTTTTCGCCGTCCACCTTGATATTTGACAATTCATCGAAAAGGAAGTTGTTTATTCCGCCAATTGAACACACTCTGCCAATTGCCGATTTGTTGAACGCATCCAACATATCCACCACCTCACTCGGTATATTTTCAGATAGAATATCCCCGACAATTTGCAGATGTTGCTTTCCATTTTGCGTATCAACCTGAACTGCGGACGCACTAGACTGCGACACAATCTCACTATATGTACTAGTAAGCGAAGTTATAGGAGCAAACAGCACGAATACAAACAAGCAAGCTTCCACAATACCTACTAATCCGCCAGGCAATCTATGTGCCTTATGTATAGCGAGATCTTCTTTCTTTTTGCCAAACGCGATTCTTGCCACGATCAGATATATGATATCAATCACGAAGTAAACCAAAATCATCACCTCCATAAACACGATCGGGCTAGCAATCGCGGATGGTAATGTCTGAATAAATGTAGACGCCGAATCAAAATTAGATAAATCTACCGCGTTATCATTGATCAATTTCAAAATATACTCACTAATAGACATACTTTCGCCGTCAAAAATAAAGTTAATGCCTAGCACAGCATTTACGATAGGACGAGTTATGAAAAACGCCACCAAAATACTTACGACCACAAACGCAATATGTACTGCCGAGCGTTTCACCCCTCTAATTAGTCCAACTAAAAAGCCGATCACCAAAAAAAATAAGATCAAGCCCAAACTAACACCAAACACAATATCTGACATAAAATCCTCACTTACAATTATTATAAACTAAATTTAAAATGTTTACAAATAAATTTATATAAAATTGCAAACAAATTTATGCAATAATATATACAATTTTTAAAAATAATGGAAATTAGATAGAAAAAAATAAAAAAATGAAATTTTAAACTAAAAATATTATAAACCAATAATAAATAATATATTTTTTACTTTTTTATTTTTTAATAATTAATAATTAAATTAATCATAATATTAGTTATAATTATGGTATATTTATATATTATATTTATTTTATCAACAAATCATAAATAATTATATTAAAATATTATATTTATATTTATCATACATATATTGTGTTATACTATATTGATTTATAGACAATTATTGATTATAACCTTAATCTTATATGCTATTGAGATATTAATTTTTTGTGTAATAACATTAAATTATGATATAATGTGTTTTATCATAACATTAATTTTATAACACAAAATCTAAAATGCTTTATATTATTAATAATGATAATGTTTGCTATTTTGTTCTTTTAAAATGTTTTATTGTTGATATATTATAGTTTGCCCGCCTTATGCTCGTACGATTTTTCAGTCACACATTCTGTTTTGCTATCCTTTGTATCCATAAACATTATCATCACGGATAAAAACAAAAATATAAAATTATAAGGCTTGAAAGTGTTGTCAAAAAGACTTTGCACTAAATACCACAATATAGGCAAGCAAGACACGAATTTTACTTGCTTTTTGTCCAAACATTTTACAAAGATAAATGCGATGACCATTAGCGCAATCACGCCGAGCAATCCAAATCTATAGAACAAAAACAAAAATAAATTATGGCTAGCGCGCGTCATATGCTGACTAGTCACAAAGACTTCTTCTGCCACGAGTCCATAACCAAACAGAAAGCGGAACGGATTTTCCACAATTTTTTTCAAATATGCGATCCAAATGTCATCTCTGCCCGTCAAAAGTGAATTTATGATATCCCCATTATTTACGCGGAAACGATCAATCAATGCAAACACAAATTTATGACAAATCAATGCAATAATTGCCATAGTGAGCAAAATGATCAAACCAATTATAATTCTTTTTTTGAAATTTTCTTTCAAAAACAAGACGAAGAACAAGAGTGAAAAAAACACTAGCAAAACTATCCCCGTTTTTGACAATGTAGATAAAACGATCATCGCGCAAACCGCATAAATTGCCACGAAATTCAAACTTGACAAATTGTGTGTCAAATAACGATAAAAATTATATGTCAAAACTAATAGTGCAATCATATATAAATAGTTTGGATGATGCAAAAATGCGTTGAATCGCGTGCCATCAAACACCGCTTCATATATATAGTGTGGAATTGGTATTGATACTAGCGCAAGGATGCAGGAAACAATCAAACCCGCCGTCAAATAATTCATCAACTGCTTGACATTAAATTCTTTTTTCATAGCAAGGAAAAAGTATGCCAAAAAGAAATATCCGATATAACAAAATGCTTCCGCGTATATGTCGCAGAAAAAACTAATCGATAAATAGAAAGCCACAAACACTGAAATTGCTATTAGCAATGGCTTGTAGACAGGATAAACCTTTTTCTTCGCTCCAATGATATATTTTATTGTGATAACAATTACAAAGACAGATAAAAGGATGATAAAAGAGATAGGATATCTTCCGCCAAGCGCGCTGAAAGTAAAACAATGGATATACAAAAATACATTCAATGCAGATTGAATAGGCAAAATTACAAACGCAAGAATTATCAACCCGCCCTGCAATATTTCAATGTATTTAAAAAAACCCGCTAAAAAGTGAAAAAAAGTGAACAACAAACAAAATACAATTGTTTTATTTGAAAAAAATTGTTTAATTTTCTGTTTTATCAGCAATCTTTTTTCGCTCGTCAACATATATTTGATTATATCATTAAAAAAGATATAATGCAATTCATAGGTTATAGATTTTCGTCTTAACCGCTGAAAATTGAATCTAAAAAAATCTTTTAATTAACCATATTTAGCACGAAATTTTTGATTGTTCATTATATCAACAAACTAATTAGGTAGATCAGCAAGATATGTGCGGGATAGAAAATATAAAACAACCATTTATAGCTAAATTTGCCTTTTTGCCCATTATATAAACATAATAGCGGAATAACTAGCAAAGCAAACAATTCGATAAAACTATTGATTGATATATCTTCTAGCAACAAGAAATTTCCCAACCAATTCAAAACAATCAACACCGCCACTACACACCACATCAGCACTTGTTTTTTAAAAGACGAGTGATAGCACAAATAAAATATCACAGGAAGCGCCACCCCATATAACCCGAAGGATACATCAATATTCAATAGTTCCAGCAAAATGACGAGCACAACCACAGCAAAAATCAATATTGAGTTTGCAAATGCCATAGACTTGTTCGCTTTAATTTTGTCTATCAAAAATAATACGATCAACGAGAATAGGAAAGTTATGAGAATATTCAAACTGAATCTAGAATTGTTCAACGCAAAATAATATATTGGCTGTGAAATTATTGCAAAAGCGAGTATTAAAAAAAAATACTTTTTTTTGTTTTTTGTATAATACCAACCCTCTGCAATAAAGAAAGCGAAAATAGGAAAAGCCAATCTGCCCACAATTCTAAATGTGGTATACACCCAATCCAGATTCCAATTGGCAAAACACGCTTCACCCAAAATCGCTGCAATATGATCTATCAACATTGCAATTAGTGCGATCCATTTTAATGTAGAGCGATTGAGAATTTTAATTTTCATATTATTATAATAATACAATTTTTTTTGATTTTCAATTAATTTTAATTAAAGAATAAAAATTATTAAAATGAGTATTGGTATTTTTTATCAAACTTTTTATTGTATCATTAAAAAATTCAATTGAAGAAAAAGATTAAATATAAAACTAAATTAATAATTATAATATGAAAATATATAAAATACATATTACAATTTATTAGTTTAATAAATAATAAATATTTTAATCATAAATTTTAAAATATTTTTAATTATTCAAATTCAAATAAATATAAATTATATAAATAGAAAAATAGAAAAAATTTATAAAAAATTTTAAAAATTCAATTAAAAAAACTTTACGCAAGGCAACCAAGCCAACATCGTAAAGTTTTTTTTCAATGCAAATTACTATTTTTTTATGATATTCATATATCAATTCTTATTTTTATAAGACAAAAAAATTATCAAAATATTGATAATTTTAAAAACATATATCTAACTGTCCAAAGTCTGTATTGGACAGTGCAATGTATATTAAGATACACTATTCAAGTCAATATAATGGGATGTCGTTTCAAGTTCGAATGTCCTTCGACTGCATACATTTGACTTGTCTTGAGTTTCGGCAATCTCTTCGGGCAAAACAAAATGTATATTTGACAAAGTTATGTCCGTGCAACAATTTCTATCGTGTTTAATAGCAAACATTTTATGCCCTTTAATAATCTTGCACCCACCAGTTGTTTCATATAATCTTAAACCTATTGCTATTTGTTTGGACAAACATTTTTTACCGTTGTAGATACGCTTAAAAATCTGCCAACACTAGATAAATTTTGTGATTCGAGAACTATATTTTTATTGTTTTCGCAATAGTCAAAATTAATATTATGGCTCGACATATCATTTATATCAATTAATACTGGATCGGGAGTGCGCTCATTACATTTACTCATATTTCCCTCCCAATATCATTATATGAAATTGCTTAAAAAAGGTTAAAAAAACAAGTGAAAATAAAACTAAATCTCCTAGACTGATATTATTATATTCAAAACAATATATAATTTTTTATTTACATATTTTATTATTTTAATTGTTTATATTTGTCTATAATTTTATCAACATTTTAAACACTTTTCATTGAGATATCTAATTTATTTTCACCTGTAATTAATTAAACATATTTTTTCTTTGCTTCATTGATTGCTTTCACAATGTTGGTGATCACTTTATTTTTGTTCATCCACCAATCTCTACTCCACACTCGCATAATATTCCAGCCACGCGATTGAAGGAATTTCGTCCTATACACATCTCGCTCCAAAATGGAGTCACTGCTCTTGTACGCCGCATAATCACATTCAATTCCCAATAGATATCTATCAATTTTCTTGTCATATACCGCTAGCGACAATTTGTAATCAGTGTTTCCCAAATTGGTTTCAACGAAATAA
Source organism: uncultured Clostridia bacterium (assembly GCA_944377305.1). GTDB lineage: Bacteria > Bacillota > Clostridia > Christensenellales > UBA1242 > Onthoplasma. The sequence goes on along the minus strand of CALWEL010000001.1, from coordinate 106,507 downwards.
CCCAATTTTAGCAATTCATTTTTTATATCATTTTCAATAGAATTGTTAATGACTTCCATATTTGAATTAGGCAAACTTGGCTTGAAACTATCCAAAATAAAGCCTGCCTCTTTATATTTTTTATTAGATATAGCGCGCACATATTTCAAATAGCTTTTGAATATTTTAGGGCCCGCATTTTTGCTCCCTTCCACAATCAATTCTTCTGGTTCGATGCTTGTCACAACATATATTTTTTCTTTCGCACGCGTAATAGCAACATTCAATCTGTTCTCTCCGCCTTCAACGGACAGCGAACCAAAGTGCGCCACAACTTTGCCATATTCATTGCGCGCATAGCCTATACTAAATATGATAATGTCACGCTCATCACCCTGTACATTTTCCAAATTTTTTATGAAAATTGAGCAATCTTCATTATTTTCTTTCCTATTTTGTTCGCGAATGTACGCATCTCTGAATGTAAGATCTTTTTGGCATTCGAGATCAATTGCATCTTCAATAGCATTTTCTTGCTCGGTATTGAAGGTTATAATTCCAATAGACGATTTGTTTCGCTTATTTTTAATCAATTTTTTCAGCAAAGACACAACAGCATTTGCTTCTTCTTCATTTCTTCTAGCGAGCCAATGACCATTGACTTTGATTCGCTCAATCGGCTTACAACCCACATTTTTTGAAATATTAGGCGCAATTTGCAACTTACCGTCATAAAAAGCATAGTTTGAAAAATCAATCAATTCTTCACTTTTACTTCGGTAGTGGTAGGTCAAATTTGTGCTAGTAAATCTAGATGTGGCAAGGTCAAGCAAACTTTCCACTTCCAAAGCTGCTTGCGTGGCCATATCCAACTCTTCATCGCTATCATTACCCATATATCTCTTCACAAAAGTGGCTGTTGGACGCAATTGTTTTGAATCTCCCGCCACCACAATACTTTTTCCACGATAAATTGTAGGAAGTGTATTTTCAATAAACACCTGACTTGCCTCATCGAACAAGATGATATCAAACATCTCTTTTTTGAGCGGGAAAATTGTGGATACACTCTCTGGTGACAACAACCAGCACGGAAACAATTTGAGCAAAAATTCATTGTATAGATCCATTGTCTTCCTGATCGGCAATAGATTTTGCTGTTTGGTAATTTGATATAAATAATTCTTATTTTCTTCGTTATTATTGTAAAATTGGATGTATTCTTCCTTGAATTTGTTCAAACAAATTTCTTTTGATATTTGTTTTTCATCTTTTTTAAGCGACAATATGCGATTGCGGATATTTTCAAAATCTATAATCTTTGAAAGTTCGGTTCTGTTTAGTTCTTCGTACTTTATAGTTTCGTGATAGATTCTGATTTCCATCAATTTATCAATAATCTCTTTGTACTGACGCGCATTCTTTGAATTTTCATAAGCAAAATTAAGTATAATTCGTTCGTCATCCGTCAGCCCCAAAAGCGAAACATTAACATCACGAATTTCTATATAATCATTGAGCGCATTTAAAAGCAATCTTAAAAATATCGAATTTCCATTGATTAAATTGTCAATGGTCATCAAAAAGCCTTTTCTATCCAACACTTTATTTAGCAAAGAATATTGGCTGATATAATTTTGAATATCTTCAAGCGTCTGTTCAAAATTTGCTTTGATTTCCTCTTCTTTTTTGATAACTTTGTTTTTCACAAACGGATAGGCAGGGAACAACACTTTTGACATTTTAAGATCTTTGTGCAATTTTTTGTTTTCCACCTTTGAGATCATATGAATCAATGGTTGCATATCTTCAATTTTGTCCACATTGTTTTCCAACATATAAATTATAAGTTGCCTAGCGTGCGGATGTTTTGCCGTATCAAATGGGACAATATTCTTTTGAACAATCTCTTTTAGATAGACTTTCATTTGGTTGATAGTATGTATTTCCACATTCGCTTTGATGTGATCAATTAACGGATTATTCTTCTTAAGTTCAATATATCTATAATATAAATTGGCTTTGTTCTTTTCTTTTATAATTCTCAATGTAGAATGAAGCCTCTGATAATCCATCGCCATCAAATCTTTGTTTTTCTTCATCAGTTTATACAAAACATAGTCATAACTATTTTTCCCTATTTTTGCCGAATTTGTATACATCTCTTGAAGCGAAAGTCCAAATGGAGTCTTGGTAAACATTGCGTTTGAAATAGATTGCAGTTCGTCAATTTCTTTTTCAATAGCAGTTTCTATTCGGTCAAAATCTTGTGTGCCGACATTGGTTGTGTTTGAATTCATCACCGCTTGATGCATCTGCGCGCATCTTTCATAAAATTCTACTTTGTTTTTCTCCGCGTCCGTTATGAACATACATTTTGAATTGAGCGTATTCAAACGATTAAACACCACTTCAAGCGCAGCTTTTTTCTGCGAAACTACTAGCACGCGTTTATTTTTGCAGAGCGCGTCCGAGATTATGTTCACAATTGTTTGCGATTTACCCGTACCAGGCGGACCATATATGACTAAATTGTTGTATTCATTCAGCTTGTCTATTGCGCTCTCTTGCGCATAATCTAAATCGTTTATGGTGAATATTCTATCATCATATTTCTTATTTTTCTTGATACTTTTTGCTTCCAACAACTGCCTAATAGCAGACGATGTCAGATGCTTTTTTTCAAGCAAGGTATAGTCATTATATATTGAATTGGCGAGCGGGAAACGCCCAATCACGCACGAATTGACAATTCTCAATCCATCCACTTCATTAGGCTCGGGAATATCGTCGAATTTGATGAATTTATTCAGCGAATCAAAATTATCTCTAATATCAAATTTGTATCCATAATTTGCTAGATATTCGACCACATCCTTCACTGTCCTAAGTTTGTAATCAATTAGATTATCAAACTCCATCATCATTCCATCATTTTTTAATCTATGTTCTTTTGCATACGCGAGCATAAGTACCTTGTTGAATTGAACCAATTCATCCGACTTCGCTTCAATTGACACCGTATTATCGTTTTCAACATTTATAACTACAGGGAAAAGTATCAGCGGAGCTTTCACTACAACATCTTTATTCAATACCCCTGTGACAAAAGGATAGCCAATAAATAGTTCATACCTACCAGTCTCTTTTGCGAATTCATCGATCTCTCTTTTTAATCCACGCAATGCATTGACTTGAGATGAAATTATACGCTTTCCTTCTTCTCTACGCAAACGTTCACGCCTTAGATTTTCTGCCCTTTTCTCCTCTGCCTCCATTCCATCAGTAGACTTGAATTGGGGTTTGATCTTCCCTTCAAGATTAAAATTCTTAAACAATCGATCTTTCATATTTTTATTTATCAAAGAATATCCAGTACGCTTGCCTTTCCACAAGAATGTAAAAAATTCTTGAAACTCATCCTTATCGTTTCCAATCACTGCACCGATATCGTACGAATATTTTCTGCTAATATTTCGTGCATAAAGACTTCTATTTTTCCCACTTATTTCAATCAAACGCTCTTTGTAATATTTATAAACTGATCCCATAACTCATCCCTTTTCCTTTATTTTATCAGAATGTGTCAAAATTTTCAAGTAATTCAGCCAACAATTAAAAATATTACAAAAATACTGTATCGTTTATTTTTATAATAAATCAATTTGATTTTTTATAAACCAAATTTTCAAATTTCAAATTTCTCCTTATCTAAATCTTGAATATTTAATTTGTTAATTTTGAATATAAAAATATGTTCAATAAAAAATCCGATTGCTTAATTATTATCATATCAATATTGTTCAATTAACAGAATAAAAAAGCAAATGCAACGGCAAATATTACATACTCATTTTTGCCAAATTTCTATTTTTGGGAAGTGCAATCAAAACAATTTCTGTAGCAAAGATCGGTCCTCCATAATATCTAAGATACAAATCATAGTTATCATTATAACTTAAAATTAATTTAGGTATTTCAAATAAATCTGTATTATTGTGATAAACTGAAACGAGCAAAATCGGAGAATCTTTTTTGATATGATCTTTCATCCCCTCTATTGCCTTATATTCTCCACCCTCTATATCCATCTTTACGATGTCTATAGGCTCTATAATTTCATCATCTAGAGATACTCCCTCAATTAAATTTTTTCCATTTTCAGTGACCTTGTTTGCTGATGACTCCGTATTTTCGTCAAAATGTAATTCGCATTTCGTTGCCGTCACAGCTTTTTTAATAATAGATATATTTGGATAGTTTTTCAAATTTTCTTTCATCTTCTCAATATTTGAATTACTAATTTCATAACAATAAATTTTTTTATATGAATTTGTTCCGTAACTGTCTACAAAATCTAGTACACTATCTCCTATAAATGCGCCAACATCTACAAATATTTGATCTTTCAATCTGGGCATAAGACCAAGATCAAAATAATGTTTGTATATATTTTCAATAGAATTTTTCAAATGATCAAAATCAAAATTATAAAAATTATTTAGAATTGAAAACAAAATGTATTTTGATTTGTAATCATTCAATTTTTCATACAATTCAGTCAATTCATCAATATGTTCATCAAAAACTTTCGCTTTGAGCCACAGCATTTCATAATTGTCGTGTTCAATTTCAATTCTTCCCCAATATTGAAATTGATTCAAAAATTGTTGAATGGATAGTTGTGTAGGAAAAGGGATCATCTTAAATTTCGTAAACATATTAAAATAAATTTCATTTATATTTTTTGATTTTATTTCATCTATCAATGAAAAAAATAATTTATCAATATAATTTTGCATTTTTCTCCTATAAATTATTATAAAATAATCATAATTAAATATATGAAAAAACAAAAAAATAGTTGATAATGTTATCAATTTATTTAAATAATTAAATTAATAATTAATATTATTAATAAAAAACAATAAAATTGACGAAATTTATTAATTTTTTATAAATTTTTCTAAATTTATTTCAAATTTTTGTTTTTAATAATCAGTAAATAATTAAAGTTAAATTTATCACAATCGTATGTAAATTATATTTTTGTATAATCGTATTTATTTTGTTGTAAATTAATATTTTGCCTCTTGTTGAATGAATATAAATTTGAATATTTTCGTTGCATTTCATCTATCAAACCTTCACAACCAAACGAATAATAATTATCTTCGTTTAATATTATATGATCGAGAAGTACCACGCCCATTATTGAGCATATATCAAAAATTTTTTGAGTTGTCTCAATGTCATCATCGCTAGGATTTACTCTACCATTAGGATGAGTATGAAATAATATAATGCCTGTCAACATTTTGCTCGTGATCATTTGAGCAAAATCTTTTAGACCTATTTTAATATTTACATCATTTACGCCCTCTATTTCAAAAGTCTTGACAATCTTATTCATATTATTTAATCCTACTACATACAAATATTCTTTTGAATGCAGCTCGTGATGCTTCCTAAAATATTCCACACAATCACGTGGACAATTCAACCGAATATCTACGACCTCTTGCTTATCTTTCTTATACAAATCAAACAAATCTGGTAACATTGTCAAAAATAGTGCAGTTTCTTCTCCAACTCCACTTATGTTCATAATATCTAAATAGTCTGCCTCCAATACATTTGAAAATCCATTGTATCTATCTATCAATTCGTGTGCCAATGCATTGGTATCTTTTTGTGGAATTGTATATGTCAACAACAATTCCAATACTTCGTGTATGCTCAAAGATTTCAAACCATTCATTCTCACTTTGTTTTTCAATCTTTGCCTATGCCCCGTGTGTTTATGTTTCAATTCTTTCTTCATATATCATTCCATTATAAATAGGTTAACATAAAATATAAAATTTTCAAAATAATTTTAAAAATATGTACAAAATCGATATAAAATAAATTTGTTTGTGATATAATATTTTATTATATGATTTATAGGTTATATAAAACATATATTTAAAGGAGAACTTATGAAAAAATTTAGAGCATTTCTTTTGCTTATAGTTATATTGCCTTGTATATTTTTATTTGGTGGATGTAGCATTACAGATCCTTATGTGATCGGAATTGAAAAAACTGAGACTATTGGTACTACAGACACTTATACTATCTATTATTCCGATAATACCACTTCAACATTTACTGTTGAAAATGGCACTGATGGAAAAGATGCAGAAAATGTAACCATAGAAGACATCTTTATGTCATTAGTAGAGCGTGGGCAGTATTCAGACACAAACGAGGACTATCTCAAATTTTTGTCTGAATATTTGGATATTATAGTAGAAAATAACAGCACAAAAGATGCTGTCGTGAATGCTACACCGTCCGTGCTTAGCATTTATGTAGAACATCCGATTACTAGTGTCGTTGGTGAATTTCCAATGTATGAAGAAGTCACTGAATCAAAAATCTATTGCGGTGCGGGGGTAATTTATGAAATGAACGATGAATATAGTTATATTATCACCAACTTCCACGTAGTTTATCAAATAGATTCTGAAATCAGCACCAAAATTGCACGTTCAATTTATGCCTACCCTTATGGTCAAAGTGTCGTCATAGATGAAACTGATTCCTCCAACGCTATCACTTCACCTACTGTAGCTTTCGGTGGCAATGGAGTAGAATGCACATACATCGGTGGATCTATGAATTATGACATTGCTATACTGAAAGTTTCAACGGTCAGTTTAAAAGCTGTCAATCCTGATGCAAAAGCTGTCACAATAGCAGATGGATATAGTTTGGCAGATACTGCGATCGCCATAGGGAATCCTGAAGGTGACGGCATAAGCGTAACAAGCGGAATCATATCTGTTGTCAGCGAAGAAATCTCTATGACCGGAGTCGATGAAAAGACGGAAGTAACTTTCCGCGTAATGCGAATAGACTCTGCTATTAATGGTGGTAATTCTGGTGGTGGAGTATTCAATGACAAAGGTGAATTGATAGGAATAGTCAATTCTAAACTTGTGATGACAGCTGACGGATCTGCTGCCGACAATATTGCCTATGCCCTTCCTTATGACAATGTGACTAAAGTGGCAGAAAACATTATCGATCAATACGAAACAAGCACAAATAAATCGAGCAATTCCTCATCGTATATCAATGTTTCAAAATTATATTTAGGAATCGCTATTTCTGCAGAAAATACCAAAACTTCATACGATTATCAAACTGATGAGATCACTATTAGTGAAAATGCCGTTATCGTGAACGTAAGTGAAAATTCATTAGCTCAAAAGAAAGGAATGTTAGAAGGCGATATTATCACTTCTATTGTGATAAACGACAGTGAGTATGAAATATCACGTTATTATCAAGTGAGCGAATTGTTATTAACAGTACGAGTTGGAGACAGTGTATTGATTAATGTTGCACGTGATAATTTGAATCAATCTATCGTGATTGGCACAGTCAGCTCCGATATGATGAATTTCATTGTATAAAATAAATTTTCTTCAAACTCAACTAAAAAATATCTCCTCAAATTGAAGTGTGTTCAAAATTTTTGGAGATATTTTTATATGAATATTTAAGATTTACTTAATTAATAATTGATTATAAATATTGCCATTTATATTAAAAGTTTTATTGACTAAATTGTTAGAATTACATCTCTTTGAGGCACTCAATACAGATCAAGTTAAAACCTTGTTTCAAAATTTTTCTCAGTGCAATTAGCAATCTGATTTTAGCATTAATTTCTGGTTCTGTTCCTTCTAAAACTTTGGTCGTAGTATAAAATTTATTAAAAGCCTTGCACAACTCCATCACGCGCTTCGCCACAAAACTAGGGTCTCGTTTTATAAGTGCTTGTCTGCAATCTGGTACAAAATTATTCAGCATTTTTGTCAATACAAAAGCGTCAGTATTGAAGCAAGAATAATCATATTCTATATTTTTAGAATTATTAATATTATTACTATATTTTCTTAAAATACTTTCTATTCGAGTGAAGGTATATTGCATATAAGGAGCAGTCTCACCTTCAAATGAAAATGCTTTTTCCACATCAAACACACAATCTTTCCCGCGTTCGACTTTCAGCACACTATAGTTCAACACGGCACGTGATACTTTTTTTGCGACTTCTGTCGGTTTTTCTATTTCAAATTTTCTATCTTTGATCACTTCTTTTGCTTTCGTCAAAACATATTCGATCAAATCCACCAAAACTGCCTGCTTGCCTCTACGCGAACTTATCTTTCCATCTGGTAAACTGAATCTACCATACGACACGTGTTCCAACGATGACGCATACTTCATTTTCATCAATTCCGCCACTTTGAACCATTGTTTAAAATGTAAATCTTGTTCTACCGCTGTTAAATAAATCATTTTGTCAAATTCGTAATCACGATATCTAACTATTGATGCAGACAGATCGCGCGAAGCATAAAGCGAAGTCCCATCACTTTTAAGCATAATAGCAGGAGGCATATCATAAGCGGACAAGTCTACGATTTGAGCTCCTTGACTTGTGGAAAGGAGTCCCAACTCTTTCAGTCTCTCAATCAATTTCGGCACAAACTGATTATAATACATTTCGCCACGGTAATCATCGAATTCGACTCCCAACAATTTGAACTTCTCAATTGCGTCAGATAGCGAAATCTCAACAATTTTTTTGTACATTGAATAGATCTTTTCATCTTTTTCTTCAATCTTTTTAAAGATGTCACGAGCCATCTGAACATACTTTTCATCTTTTTCTTCCAATTGGTTGAATTTAACATAATAATCTTGCAATGCATCATTGCCTCGTTTCTCAACTTCTTGCATTGAACCAAAAAGCTCTATTCCCCCTATAATCTTACCAAAAGGAGTTCCATAATCTCCTACAAAATTGAGACGTTTCACTGTGTATCCAAACATTTCAAATAATCTACATAAACTTTCCCCAATAATCAGGGTTTTCAAATGACCAATGTGCAAATATTTCGCCAAATTTGGACTTCCATAATCTATACACACCACTTTGCCTTGACCCTCTGTTTGTATTTTACTATCAATTATCTCCGCCAAAATTTCTTTTGATAACACCTGAATATTCAAAAAGAAATTTAGATATCCCTGCACCACTTCTATTTTTTCAATATATTTGCTCTTTTTGACAGTAGAAGCTAAATCTAGCGCTATTTGATTGGGATTTTTCTTAAGAATTTTTGAAAACGGAAAACAAGGTAGACAATAATCTCCCTTGTCAGATGAAATGGATTCTACAATCAAATCTTCATAATTTATATTTTCAATTTTTACTGTGATTAAATCGGATATTAATTTCTTTATATTCATAAATTTTATTATAACACAAAGATATGCATTTTGCAATAAATTATAATTATTATATTTTTATATTATTTTTATTAAATCTCATTGAATTGACAACCTCACGAATTTCAAGCCAATCTCTCGCAAAGCTTAGTTCAGAAAATCTCTTTTTATTAGTCAATTTATCATTCAAACAAATTGCATTGATATCGTTTGATTCAACATCTAAACAAACGGACGGAGAATTATCTATCAACAAATCAATATCAAAGCGTTTGCAAAATTTCGCTTTATTATTGCAATTCACGACTAGACTATTGTAGTGTATATTTGACTCATCAAAAAATTTTCTCAATACCATATTTAATGAGGCAAAATTAGGTCGACAGGATAAAAAATAGATCTTGATACCTTCGTTGTACCACTCATTTATCAATTCAACTGCATTTTTTTGAACAATATACGATGAGATATTTCCCATCCTTGTAAATTTATTAATAATCTTTGAGATAATCCCGTCTTTGTCGTCAAATTCATCTTTTATAATTGAATATTTTAATTTTTTATTTGATGTAGCAAAGATATCTGCGAAATATTTATTCGACAACTGATATATGGTAGAGTCGCAATCAATCAATGTTTTATCAAGATCTATGGCAATATTTTTCATAATCGTTATGATAGCATATAATATTCAAAATTACAATAGTAAAAACAAATTTTTAAATTTTCAATACTTCACTTGTTGCATTTGTGTATGCACGAGTAAGTCCACCTGCACCCAATTTGATGCCACCAAAATATCTAACCACCGCCACCAGCGTGTTAGTAAGATTCTTTTTTTTCATTACTTGCAAAATAGGATATCCTGCCGTCCTGTTTGGTTCACCATCATCGCTACATTTCTCACTGACTATTTCTTTATTGTATATATACGCATAACAAATATGATTTGCTTTTTTATGTTCTTTTTTTAACTTTTGCAAAATCTCTTTTACCTCTTGTAATGAATTTATTTCATATTTATATGCTATAAATTTTGACTTTTTTATCACCAATCCCACGCTAATCATACTCATATATTACCAAAAATTAAATATATTTCAAAACATTTCCTATCTTCATTGAATTGAATTAGAAAAATTGATTTCTACATAATTTCAATTATTCAATTAATTAACAATCAAAATAATAATCAAAATAAAAAAAGCGAATTAATCGCCCTTTATCATCTTTTTAATTATTCCCATTCTGTCTACACAATATCCAACAGCCATCGCATTAGGTCCTGTGTGACAAACAATAAATAGAGGTAGCGGATCAAAGGTAAAGAATGGATATTCTGGGAAAGCACGTGCCACTTCTTCTCTAAAATCTTTCAATTCCTGTGCATTTAAATTAGCATTGCTATGAGCCATACCAATATAGACTTTACCTTCTTTTGCTTCTTCAGGGAATCGCTCCAATATTTCTTTTCGAGTAGCGGAAATCATTTTTGCTCTAGCCTGTTTCATCGACATAACCTTAGCGTAGGCATCCAATTTGCCTCCGTGTATTTGAAGTATGGGTTTGATATTTAACAATGTTCCAATTGCAGCGGCAGCAGGTGTCACTCTTCCTCCCTTTTTCAAATATTTCAATGTGTCGACAGCAATATAAATACCACATTCACTTCTGGTCTTTTCAAGATATTCTTTGATCTCCTTTCCAGATTTTCCATTATCTATCATATATCGAGCTTCAAACATTGCCATTTTATTCGCATAAGCAACTCGCTGATTATTCACTACAAATACTTTCCCTTCAAATTCATCTGTATGACTTGCATTGATAGCCGTGTTACAAGACTCGCTTAATCCGCTTGACAAAATAATGTAGACTATCTCGTCATAGTCTTTCAAAATGCCTCTCCATTCCTCCTTGATCATCTCAATGCTTGGTTGTGATGTGCTTACATCGGTTTTTTTATCAGCTAAAAATTTATAAAATTCCTCATAAGTCATATTTTGATTTTCATAATATTCTTCCCCATTGACAATAAACGAAATAGGGATCATTTTTGTAATATGGATTTTCTCCATCTCTTCTTTGGTCAAACTTCCGGAATTATCTACCACTAATGCGACTTTTTTCATACTATCTCCTTATTCAAAAATAAACAAATGTTTATAATTGTATTATAATAAACTTAACAAAATTCTACAACTAAAATGAAATATTTTAAAAAAATTCTCGAAAAATAATTGTCAACACTAGACAATATTTGACAAATCTGTTTATTTTTGATAGTATTATATTATGAAAAAAGCAGAATACAAAAATTCAATATTGAGCAAAAAGAAAATTTCTTCCACTTATTTAACCCTATTGATAGAAGCTGACAATAAATTCACAGTCACCGATGTAGTGAATGCCGCTGGAATAAACCGCGGGACATTTTATTTGCATTTCAAAAATCTGGATGATGTGGCGCAATACATTGAAAATGAGCTTGCATCAAATTTCAAAGAATTAGAAATAGATTTTCGTATGGCGGACATAGATCATTTACCAGAGGTAATGATTGGAAGATTGAATGAAATATTGTCAAAAGATATTGATTATTATCGTCTTATCATCACAGCAACCGGTAATGGTAATCTTATGGAAAAAATCAAAAATTCAATCTTGAAATCTATATCTAACAATTTCAAGATTATGAAATATGTGACAAATTATGAAAACTTTAAAATGGTGGTTCAATATGTCGTTGGAGGAGTGGTGAACGTATATACCGATTGGTTTAAGGGCAACATTAATTGCAAGTTAGACGATTTGAAACACTTCCTGCCAACACTCATCCGCCAAGGGATAAAGGGGATTATAAAAGGCAATGCAAGCGAATATTATTGATTATGGTATGAATGCTGAGGGAGTGGCAAAAGAAAATAATTTTATATACTTCGTCCCGTACGCATTGGTTGGCGAAAAGGTAGAAATACAGATCATACGCCAATACAAAAATTATGCGGATGCTGAATTGCAATCGATACTTTCTCCGTCTCCCAAAAGACAAAGTCCTCCCTGCCCATACTTCTATGATTGTGGTGGATGCTCTCTTCAACATACAAGTTATGATGAACAACTGAGATACAAGGCGCTTTTGGTGAAAAAAACTATCAAAAAAATTGCGCAACTAGACTGTGATGTCTCACCGACAGTCTCTAGTGACAAAATTTTCCATTATCGCAATAAAGCGAGCTTTAATTTTTCTATTGATAGAGCTGGTTTTTATAAACAAAAGTCGAAAGAAATTGTAGATATCTCCAATTGTCTAATTCTTGATGAAAATATAAACAAAGTTTATTCGTTGTTCTTGCAATATCTAAAGGGTCATCAATCAATTCATCCAAATATCAAAAATCTAGTTGTACGTGCTATAAACAATCACGTTTTGGTGGGAGTTGTCGTCAAAAATCATATTGATTGTGCTGATTTTTATGAAATTTTAAAAGAACATTTTCAATATGTAGGACTCTATCTCGTCGTCAACACTAGGAAAGACTCTGTGGTGCTGAGCGGGAAAACGAGTTTCATTGCGGGGACAAACCGCATAGAGATCCAAAATTTTGATATAAAATACGCTATAGACTTGCTCTCTTTCCATCAAACGAATATTAGTGTACAAAACAAGATTTACACAACAGTGCTAGACTATATCAAGAGAGATGAAATCGTGATCAATGCATTCAGCGGTGCTGGATTGCTGAGTGCAATATGCGCCAAACGTGCGAAATTCGTGTATGGCGTAGAGATAGAAAAAAATTCACATAATGAGGCTGAAAAGCTTATCAAAAACAACAAAATAAAAAATGTAAAAAATATTCTAGGCGACTTCAATGTTGAATATAAAAAAATAAATAAAATCGCAGACGCACTCATTCTCGATCCGCCAAAAAAAGGATGCGGAAAAGACATTTTGCGACAAATTATTGGCATAAAATCAATAATTTATATATCCTGTAATCCTATAGCATTATCAAAAGATTTGCAATTTTTGAAAAATGATTATATAATAGAAAAAGTTATTCCGTATGATATGTTCCCAAATACTAATCAGGTGGAAACATTAGTTAAATTAAAATTAAAGGAGAACAATAATGATTATAAGCACTGACTCTACAGCTAATTTGCCAAAAGAATATTATGAAAAACTAAACATTCGTATGATACCGATGCAAATCAATCTTGACGATAGGACATACAATGATCTGAGCGAAGATCTGCCAGTAGAAGAATATTATCAAAAAATGCGAGATGGCTCCACTCCGACGACCTCTCAGATCAACGAATTCCGTGCGCGAGAATATTTAGAAGCTTTGCTAAAGTCTGGTGAAGATATATTACATATAGGTTTTTCATCCGCTCTTAGCGGAAGTACCTCCACAATGAAACGTCTTGCAGATGAATACAATGAAAAAAATAAAAATAAAATCATTGTGATCGACTCACTCAACGCAGCATCTGGCGAAGGTTTGCTCGTATTGAAAGCACACGACCTAATGCAAGAGGGAAAATCTATAGACGAGATAGCAGAAGAAATCAATTCATTGATTCCCCACGCCTGCAGTTATTTTACTGTTGAACAACTAAAATACCTAGTTCGCGGAGGGAGAGTGAGCAAAATGAGTGGAATGCTAGGCACTTTGCTCAACATTAAGCCCGTCTTGCGTGTAGATGAACAAGGTAGGTTGGTTTCATATAGGAAAATCATATCTAGAAGGAAAGCAATAAGTGAGCTCAAAAAGATTTGCTCAGAAAAAATTGCAGATAAAAAATATGTGTTTATCAATCACGCTGTATGTTTGGAAGATGCAGAAAATTTAGCCAAGGCACTGAAAGACGAATTGGGAGTAAATCCTATAATCACAGACTTGACACAAGTCATCGGTTGTCACACTGGACCGGGGCTATTAGCCCTATTCTTCTTTGGCAAAGAAAAATAAAAATATAATCCACCCAATCCTAAGTCTTTCATAAAACACGGATTCGTGTGGGTTTTTGTTTGTCCTATCTTAGCATTAATTACTTTTACCTGTTTTTATATCGTTTTTATTACCTTGCTATATCTATTCAATCTTCAATATATCATCACTTTAGTTGATATACTAGTTATTGCATACTTTATCTATATTGTTCTTTATAATTTTTTCTAGTTTTTCTGCAAAAGTTGAATTGATGGCAATGATGTTATACACAATACCCTTGTATTTTTCATAAATCGAAATTGCGCCTGCCTCGACACAGATCAATTCGCCTGGCAAAATGTCCCAAGCATTTATCTTTTTGTCCACGCGATAAAATATTCCCAATCTTCCACTAGCAAAAAATGCAGTTTCACATCCGTAACTTCCTAGATTTCTGAAAGCCAAGCATTCATTTTTTATATCAAACATTATATTAAAATTTAATTGCATCATATCCTTATATTTTGAAAAATCTGTCACTGCAAGCATAGACTCAAACGTTGATTGCGGATTGATCTTCAATCGTTTGCCATTTAGATATGCACCTTTGTTTTTTATAGCATAATAGAATTCGTTTAATTTTGGTATATATATCATTGAAAATTGCGTACTGCCCGCATCATAAAATGCTAATTGCACGCAAAAAAGATGTAAATTATGCATAAAATTGTGTGTGCCATCTATTGGATCAATTATCCACGTCCTATCTAAAATTTGATTTTCTGGATAATTTTCTTCGGTCAAAAAATTATCCTGCGGAAATATCTGTTTGATATTATTTAGCAAATATTTTTCACTCTCTAGATCTTTGTCTGTCACATAATCAAATTCCCCTTTGCTTAAATATGATTGAGCTTTGAGATTTAAAATATGTTTACCTATATAGTTTAACAATTTCTTTGCCAATTTAAACTCTTTATCGTACATAATTCCTCAATTCAAATAGTCTATTGGATTTCTTCTTTTGAAAAGGTCATATCACAATACGGACAATGCCATTTATCTCCCTCTTGCTCCAATTTCCCACCGCAGTTGTTACATTTTTTGATATGCAATTTTTGCATAGGCTTTTGTTTATCATTCAATTTTATTGTCTCGCCGTCATAGATATAGCCCACGAGATATTTTTTGTTGATTGCCTTATATACTTCCGTTTGAACATCTTTTTCTCTCATAGATAATTGCTGTGCTATTTCGCTGTTCGTGAGTAAATTTTCCTCTACCACCGCCTCAACTACACGCTTTGTCTTTCTCTTTCCTGCGTAAGAGATCCATAGAAGTGGTGAACCATAAAAGCCAAACACTACGAACACTATCCCCAATGTCATCACCACCCAATTTTTCCCGGCAAACATAGCAATGAGGGGTATGCCCACGACAAACAAAACGCTCGCCACTATTGATATAATGAGCATTTTCATTTCATCTTTCTTTACATTTTTCATATTATCTTTCATAACTATATTATATAATATTTTTAAAAAATATAAAAATGATTTTATCTAAAAATCAAAATTATGAGGCAATTTTATCTTCTCTTCAATCGAAAGTTTTGAAATAAAAAATAATTTACAGTTAAATAGCCTTTCGTATAACACTTCCTCCGTTCTCAAAATTACAGCAAACAGAACTCGCTACACCATTTATTAAATATGTTATGCAATATTTATATAAATTTTGTTGTAATGCTTAATCAAAAAAATGTTCATATTACTATTCCTATATATTGAAAACAATCTTAAATTTGGAAAATATTTTGAAAAAGGCTAAGATATATAATATTCAATACCAAACTATTGAAAATAAATTTGTTTTTTGATATCAAATTGTTGATGATAAGATATTATTTATGACAAAAGTGCAAAACACATTAATACTTTATTTTACTGTTAAATATATGGAACTGGCGTTTGTCATAATCTATCAATCCCTCTTTTTTCATTTTACTTAGTTCGTTAGACATAGCACTCCTGTCCACAGACAGATAATTCGCAAGTTCTGTGATGTTGAAAGGAATCTCAAAGTAGTCAGATTTTGCCCGCTCGCTCATCAAGCCCAAATATGATAGCAATTTCTCTCTCGTGGTTTTTTTTGATAGATGCGTAAGTTTGTCAAGCAATTTCAAATTGCTTTCAGCCACCAATCTCATCAGATTTTTGATGACAGAATCGTGTCGCTTGCACCTATTCTCACACGGATTGATAAGCCTATGCTTGTTCATAAACAATACCAAAGTCTTTTCTGTAGCGATCACGCTATCCTTATAATACTCATCCCCCGCATACGCTGATTCCACACCATATACGTCACCCTTTTTCAATTGCATCACTATTGAAATATTGCCTAAAATATCAATATTCTCTACTATTCCGCCTCCTTTCAATATCAAAATAATATCCTCAATTCTATTTCCTTGAGTAATGATATTTTCATTTTTGTCAAACATTTTGAACTTAGTTTTGAAACAAAACATCATAGCCTGACAATCAAATTCAGACGCAGAATCAAAAATTTTAGTAGCTTTTAATTCTTGAAAATATTCCATAAATTCATATATTTGTTGTAAAAACAACACTTTTTACACTCTCATTATAGTATAATAGAGTTGTAATGTCAAACGAATCACGGTTGTTTGATCATAGGAGGAATTTATGAAAGTTATCAAGCGTAATGGACAAGAAGTCATCTTCAATCCAGACAAAATTAGAATTGCTGTCACAAAGGCAAACAATTCGGTAGACGAAATAAGTAAACGTCTCACCCCACCTCAGATTGAAATTGTTGTCAATGAAGTTGTACAAGAATGCGAAGGTATGGGACGTGCTGTCGGAGTGGAAGAAATTCAGGATATGGTGGAATTTGCCATAATGAAGCAAGGTGCTTTTTTGGTAGCAAAGAACTATATCACTTATCGCTATGATAGACAACTAGCAAGACAGGCAAACACCACAGATGAGAAAGTGTTTGCACTGATTGATTTGAAAAATGAAGAGATCAAACAGGAAAATTCAAATAAAAATCCTACTGTAAATAGTGTTCAGCGCGATTATATGGCGGGAGAGATGAGCAAGGATTTGACCAAACGTTTCCTTTTGCCTCATCATATATGGAAGGCTCACGAAGAAGGTATCATTCACTTCCACGATGCAGACTATTTTGCCCAGCGTATGCACAACTGTGACCTAGTCAATCTAGAAGATATGTTGCAAAATGGTACAGTTATATCAAACACTATGATCGAACGACCTCATTCATTTTCCACCGCTTGCAATATCGCCACTCAAATTGTGGCGCAAGTGGCATCTAGCCAATATGGCGGGCAAAGCATTAGTATGGCGCACCTTGCCCCATTTGTAGATGTCAGCCGAAAGAAGATCAGGCAAGAAGTGGAAGAAGAGCTAAAACAAATATCGGACAATATTGATAGCAAACTAATAGACAAAATCACCGAGCAACGCGTACGAAAAGAGATCAACCGCGGAGTGCAGACCATTCAATATCAAGTGATCACTTTGATGACCACAAATGGACAAGCGCCATTTGTTACAGAATTTTTGTATCTAGGCGAAGCGAAAAACGAACGCGAAAAACAAGATTTGGCGCTGATCATTGAAGAAACTTTGCAACAAAGATATGAAGGAGTAAAGAACGAAAAAGGAGTGCCTATCACTCCAGCCTTCCCAAAAATTGTATATGTTTTGGAAGAAGACAACATTCATCCAGATAGTAAATACTATTATCTGACCGAACTTGCCGCAAAATGTACTGCAAAGCGACTTGTGCCAGATTATATCAGTGAGAAAAAGATGCTTGAATTGAAAATAGACAAAAATGGTGAAGGTCATTGCTATCCTTGTATGGGATGTCGCTCATTTTTAACTCCGTATGTGGACGAAAATGGTAAACCAAAATACTATGGCAGATTCAATCAAGGAGTGGTCACAATCAATTTGATAGACATCGCATTGTCGTGCGGAAAAGATATGAACAAATTCTGGAAAATCTTTGACGAGCGTATGGAATTGTGCCACGAAGCATTGCGTTGCAGGCACGAAAGATTGCTTGGCACCACTTCAGATGTTGCACCAATTCTATGGCAACACGGCGCCATTGCGCGACTCAAACCAGGCGAAAAAATAGACAAATTGTTGTATGGCGGTTATTCTACAATATCGCTAGGATATGCAGGACTATGGGAAACCGTGTTCTATCTAAATGGGCACAAACTGACCGAACCTGAAGGCGAAGAATTAGGCTTGAAAATTATGCAAAAATTGAACGAATATACGAAAAAGTGGAAACAAGCAGAAAACATTGACTATTCACTATATGGCACACCGCTTGAAAGCACTACATACAAGTTTGCAAAATGTTTACAGCGCAGATTCGGAATCATCCCGGGCGTAACAGACAAAAATTATGTCACAAATAGTTATCATGTCCATGTCACCGAACCAATAGACGCGTTTGAAAAACTAAAATTGGAAAGCGAATTCCAAGCATTGAGTCCTGGTGGCGCAATCAGTTATGTAGAAGTGCCAAATATGCAAGACAACATTCAGGCAGTTTTGCAAGTTATAAAATATATTTATGACAACATAATGTATGCCGAACTTAATACAAAATCAGACTATTGTCAGGTATGTGGCTATGACGGAGAGATCTTGATTGAAGAAGACAAGGACGGAAAACTCATTTGGGTATGCCCACATTGTGGCAACAAAGATCAAACTAAAATGAATGTCGCAAGGCGAACTTGTGGCTATATAGGCAGTCAATTCTGGAATCAAGGCAGGACGCAAGAAATCCGAGATAGAGTCTTGCACTTATAAAAATATTATTGCAGTTATTAAAGGAAAATATGAATTACGGTAATATAAAATATTATGATATTGCAAATGGTGAGGGCGTGCGCGTGTCGTTGTTTGTCAGCGGATGCACTCATCATTGCAAAAATTGCTTCAATTCAGAAACTTGGGACTTCAATTATGGCAAACCTTTTACGAAAGAAACAGAGGATGACATAATCAAGCATCTATCCCCTGATTATATCAATGGATTGACCTTGCTCGGCGGAGAGCCTATGGAACCAGCCAATCAAAAGGCGCTTCTTCCATTCGTAAAACGCGTCAAAGCGTTGTACCCAAATAAAACAATATGGTGTTATTCGGGATATTTGTTTGATAGTGAACTGCTATCCCCTAGCCGAGCACACTGTCCATTCACGCGTGAACTTTTGTCATACATAGACATTTTGGTTGACGGCGAATTCAAAGAAGAATTGAAAGATATTACTCTTCGATTCAAAGGTAGTAGCAATCAGCGCGTGATAGATGTGCAAAAAAGTTTGAAAGAAAATAAAATTGTATTGAGTATATATAATGACAAAAAAAATTCAGATTTCCACAAAATTTATTAAAAATGTGGAAATCTTTTTGTAATCAATCTTTTTTATATCTATCTAAAACAAAAATTGTGATTTTTAATGCAAAAATACAAATTCATTTTTCTAAATTATATTTTATATTAATGGCCTTTTCTAATTCAAAAACAAAAACAATCAAATTTTTATCTATTTACAACTAATCAAAGCAAAATTATTAATACATAATATCACATTTCACTCACAAAAATATTTATACAAACTAATAAAATTAATAACTTGATAAATACATCTCGCTATCACAAAAACGATATACTATTTTCAAATTAACAAGATTATTAGATTATACTTCCGCATAAACGAACATTTACATTTACATCAAAACTTATAAAATCACAAAATGAAAAAAGATAAAGGCACGAATAAAGGCACGAAATGAAAAAAATAAAAGTATTGAAACATCTTCCGAAAGGAAAAGAAAATAAAACTACATATAATAAAACTAGAAAATATAAATACTCCAATAAAGATAAAGCCAACGAAAAATATCTAGAATATTATGATGATATAAAAATTCCATCCAAAAAATACGATTGGTAGGCAAAATAGAATTGTAACTATTTTATTTGCTTTTTGTATTTTCATTTCCCAAGCATATAGTTTTTCTCTAATTTATTAGCTATTAATTTTTATTTATCAGTTTAAATTTTTTAATACTGCATCTATTTATATTTTATATTTTTATCTATTTTTTTTCATTTTTTTATATAAATTTGTTCATTTTTTATATAAATTTGTTCATTTTTTATCAATCGACTAAAAAAAGGAATCTGCAAAATTCCTTTTTTATATCGAAAATATTAAAACAAATATTTTATTATATTTTTAATTTTTTTTTAAATATTGTATGATTTTTATAAAATTTTAATTAATTTTGATATATTTTTTAATATTTTTTATTTTTTTGTATATTTTTTCTTTTTATTGATTAAAACTGCTATGAGCAAAAGTATTAAACTAACCGCTACACCCACACCAATCAATACAATCAAACAATTTGATTTGTTAGCAATATTATAATATAACACCAATTCTTCTGACATATTATCTGGATCAATTACCCAAGTATGATAATATTTCCCATCCATTTTTGTAATATAATCAGCATCGCTATGTTCCCTAGACAAATCGGTAATATAAGTGTATAAAAGTTCATTATTCTCGCTATTTACCAAATTAGGATAATTGGAAGTATAATAAGCATTTAACCGTTCATACAAATCTGAATAGCTAACGAATGTGCTAGTTCCATAATAACTGATTTTATCATAGAAGAAATGACTTTGCGTTTCAACCTTTGCTGTGCTTTCGCTAGTTATACCATAATAATAACTATACACATCCATATTTTTGAATCGTAAACCTATCACATAAGTATTTTCTTCCCATTTATCACCGACCACATCTATACCATTCAAAAAACTATTCAATGTTTTTATTGTATCTTGATCTGAAGAATTTAGAATATCTAAACTGACTTTTAGATTAAAATTATTCACAATTTGCCTAGCTTCGTTAAGACTTGAACTTGAAATCTTGCTCTTTATTTCCTCCACACTATAACCGGCGGATAAGATTTCATTTTCTTGCAATGTGACATACACCAATTCATCTATCGTCCCGTCCTCGTTCGTGACTGTCATAGATCGAACGCTAGCACAAGCAGACAAACATAATACTACCAGCAGTAGCACGACACAAAATAATATACGATACAATTTACTTTTTGCCATAAAATAGTTTATTCCAATTTTTACAAATAAATACTTGTTTTTAATTTAATTCAAACATTAATGATAAATTTTGAATTTTATGAAAATGATTAATTTAGTCAGCCAAAATAAATTTAGCAATCTAAAAATTATCGGCGTTCCCAATTCTTGTGTATAAATTTAGTGCAAATAGCAGATTTTTGAATTTTTTATCAACTCAAATATTTCTAGATTTTTAAAGCGCGTATTAGTATGCAAAAGACATTTTTTTCAAATGAATATTATGATAAAATACTATTTTTTAATAATTTTTGCCTTTAATCATATTTTTAATAATTTTTTATTATTTTTATGATTATTTTTAATTTTTTATTGATTTTTTAATAATTTTTTATTATTTTTAGCATTTTTATTAATATTTTATAATATTTAATTATATTTTGTTTTATTAATATAAAATTTGAAAATAATATATTTATAATTTTTATAATTATTATTATAATAATCTAAAAATTTAAAACAATTATATTTTATTCTTCCACATTTTCCACACTATCTTCTAGTTCTTCAGCATCATCTGTGTTCTCATCTTTTTCCACCACTGCAACGCTCACCACTCTGTCATTTGCACTGACTTTCATCAGTCGTACTCCCAAACTCGTCCTGCTGACAAGATTGATTGAATCTGCGCTGGTTCGAATCATCACGCCATCTGCTGAAATTGCTAAAATATCTTTGTCTTCATCTATTGAACGCATAGCGACCACTTTGCCGGTTTTGTCGTTGAACACTCCTGCTTTCAAGCCTTTACCACGCCTGCCTTGAAGCCTATAATCACTGATCTTGCTACGCTTTGCATAACCTTTTTCGGTCACTGTCAATAGATCTTTTGTTGGATCAATTGCTATCATATCTATGATATTTTCATCCGGTTCAATTCGCATACCTTTCACGCCCTGACTAGTCCTTCCTACAAGCCTAATTGTCTTTTCACTAAATCGCAAACACTTTCCATTGTCTGAAGCGATCAAAAGTTCATCATTAGGGTGTACTATCTTTGCGCTAATTAAATAATCACCATCGTTCAATCTAATTGCTATTTTGCCATTCTTACGGATATTGTCAAACTCGGACAATTTTGTCTTCTTGATCAATCCTTTTTTAGTGGCAAGCACTAGATAGGCAGAATCATCTCGCTCGAATTTTAAAATGGTATTAATTTTTTCATCTGCTTCAAGCGGTAAAAGATTAACCAACGCTCTACCTTTATTCTGTCTGCCCGCTTCTGGGATATTGTAGGCACGCAGCACATACACTTTGCCCAGATTGCTAAAGAACATCAAATCATCGTGGCTGTTTACCACAAACATATCGGTGACGACATCTTCTTCTTTCGTTTTGTGTGCGTTTACTCCGCGCCCGCCTCTGTGTTGTGATTTATATTCACTTACCGGCAAGCGTTTCACATAGCCCTGACTAGTCAATGAGATAACCACTTCGTGTCGTTCAATCAAATCTCCAATATCAATGTCGTCATAGTCCATAATTATTTCAGACTTTCTTGGAGTAGGATATTTTTGTTTGATTTCGATTAATTCATTTTTGATAATTTCATTAATTTTGCTATCATCGCTCAAAATTTCTTTCAAATGGACGATCTGCAACTCCAATTCGTCCAATTCTGCATTCAATTTTTCAACTTCTAATCCTGTAAGCCTACTTAATTTCATCTCTAGAATTGCATTAGCTTGCCTTTCAGACAATTCAAATCTAGTCTCCAATTTTGTCAACGCGTCATTTTTGTCCTCACTTTGCTTTATAATCTTAATCACTTCGTCAATATTGTTGACTGCGATCACCAAGCCCTTCAATATATGCTCGCGTTCTTCCGCTTTTTTCAGGTCATATTTCGTTCGTCTAGTGATGACTTCGCGCTGGAATGCAAGATAATAATAGATTATCTCTTGCAAATTCAAAACTTTAGGACGCCCGTCCACAAGTGCCAACAAAATTATACCGCTAGACATTTGCAACGGAGTTTGTTTGAACAATTGATTAAGTATAATATGCGGATTGGCATCTCTCTTTAATTCTACCACTATGCGCATACCATCTCTATCCGACTCATCGCGCACATCAGATATTCCGTCAATCTTTTTGTCCTTTGCAAGATTGGCAATTTGCGCTATCAATTTTGCCTTATTGACTTGATATGGTATGGCGGTGGCAACAATTCTAAATCGCTTGCCATTGTCATACGATTCAATGTCCGTCTTTGCGCGCATAACCACCCCACCGCGACCAGTTTTATACGCTTGCTTGATTGCGTTGTTGCTCAAAATTTCGCCACCCGTAGGGAAGTCTGGCGCAGGGATATATTGCATCAATTCATCTATGGTAATGTTTGGATTGTCAATCATTGCCACAACTGCATCTATCACTTCATTAAGATTGTGCGGTGGAATATTGGTGGCCATTCCCACTGCAATACCATCACTACCATTCACTAGTAGATTAGGGAAACGGCTTGGAAGCACTTTTGGTTGCACTGTGGTGGCATCAAAGTTTGGATAAAAATCGACCGTATCTTTATCTATATCGCGCAACAACTCTCCCGCTATTTTGCTAAGCCTTGCCTCTGTATAACGATATGCGGCAGCAGGGTCGCCATCCACACTACCAAAATTTCCGTTCGGATCAATAAGTGGTTCGTTGATAGTAAAATCTTGTGCCAAGCGAACGAGCGCGTCATACACCGAACTATCTCCGTGCGGATGATATTTACCCAACACATCTCCAACAATCTTGGCACATTTTCTGAAAGGTTTATCATTGGTTAGTCCCGTTTCATTCATTGAATATAAAATTCTTCTATGCACAGGTTTCAATCCGTCTCGCACATCAGGAAGCGCGCGCGACACATTCACCGCCATTGCATAAGCGATGAAAGACTCCTTCATCTCGTGCTCTACATCTATATCAATATATCTAGTATTATCAATTTTTTCAAACATCTCTTTATCTTTCATCTCTATCTCCTAGACATCAAGGTCGGTCACAAGGGTAGCGTGCTGTTCAATAAACTCGCGCCTGCCTTCTGGACGATCACCCATAAGCAAATCAAACACTTCATTGCAAGTCACTTCGTCTTTCATAGTCACTTTTTTCAGCGTTCTAGTGGCAGGATTCATAGTTGTTTCCCATAACAAATCGGCATTCATTTCGCCAAGCCCTTTATATCTTTGCACATTGTACCCTTTTTCAGTATCCAACACCGCTGCTTCTTTTTCTTCTTCTGTGTAATAATAGTTTACCTGCTTTCCGTGCGTCACTTTGTATAATGGCGGTTGAGCCACATATACATGACCTTCTTCAATGAGCGGGCGCATATATCTAAAGAAGAATGTGAGCATCAATATTTCTATATGACTTCCGTCCACATCGGCATCTGTCATAATGATAATTTTATCATAACGCAATTTCTTTGGATCGCAATTTTCATATATACCGCAACCAAAAGCTGTGATCATAGCGTTGATTTCCGCATTCTCCAAAGCGTGCGCCAGCCTTGTCTTTTCCACATTCAATATCTTACCCCTTAATGGAAGTATTGCCTGATAACGCCTGTCCCTGCCTGATTTTGCTGTACCGCCTGCCGAATCTCCTTCGACAATGAATATCTCGCACTCGCTAGCATTTTTTGAACTACAATCTGCCAATTTCCCGGGTAGATTGGTAGATTCCAACGCACTCTTTCGCCTAGTTTCTTCGCGAGCATTTCGTGCCGCTTCACGCGCACGCTGTGACATCATACATTTGTTGATCAAGTCTTTGCTCTCTTTTGGATGCTCTTCCAAATAGTCTTTGAAAGTTTCTTCCATAGCCTTTGAAGTAAAGGTCTTGATTTCGTCCGTGCCTAATTTAGTTTTAGTCTGCCCTTCAAATTGCGGTTCTTCCACCTTGACCGAGATCACAGCCACGATGCCTTCTCGCGTGTCCTCTCCGCTCAATTTTTTATTGTCCTTAATCAATTTATTTTCAATCGCATAATCGTTGATTATTTTCATCAAACTATTTTTGAAGCCGTCCAAATGTTTTCCGCCTTCTTCCGTGTTGATGTTGTTGCAATAACTGTGGATATTTTCGGTATAAGTGTCGGTATATTGAAAACTAAATTCAATTTCGCAAGTTGCGTCCACGCTCTTTCCGTTCTCATCCTTTCGTTTGTATTTATATGTTTTGTCCACATATATAGGTTCAGGGAAAACGCAAGTTTTATTTTCAGTAAGGTCAGCCACAAATTCTTGAATACCACCCATAAACTGATACAAGTTTTCCTGCTCTTTGCCAACTCTCAAATCTGATAAATGTATTCTCAATCCCTTATTCAAAAAGGCGATTTCACGCAAACGAGATTTCAAAGTGTCATAATTAAATTCAGTGATTGGGAAAATTTCATCGTCTGGCTTGAATGTTACTTTTGTACCAGTCTTTTCCATTGGAACATCGCCCACAACTGCTAATCTATCGGTAGGTATTCCGCGATGATATTCCTGGTGATAATGTTTACCATTTTGATAAATATCCAAAATCAGCGTTTCGCTCAAAGCGTTCACGACAGACAACCCCACGCCGTGAAGTCCGCCCGAAATTTTGTATCCGCCACCGCCAAATTTACCACCCGCGTGAAGTTTGGTGAGCACTAGTTCTGCCGCACTGATACCTTCTTTTTCGTGTATACCGGTAGGTATCCCTCTTCCATTGTCCAATACGCTCACTGAACCATCTTCATTGATAGTCACATTGATTTCATTACAATAACCCGCCAGCGCTTCGTCAATGGAATTGTCCACAATCTCGGTGACGAGATGATGCAAGCCCTTTTCATCCGTGGAACCGATATACATTCCTGGGCGCTTTCTCACAGGTTCAAGCCCTTCCAGCACCTGAATTGCACTCGCGCCATACTCGCCTTTTACTTTCAAATCATCAGTCATATTTTCTCCTTATTGATGTCAATTTTAATTTTCAATTTTCCAATTTTGAATAATTAAAATTGCAATTGTTTTATATATTTTTATAAAAAAATATATTATATATAAATATATAATATATTCTACCAAAAAACAGGGAAAAAAACAAGTGTTTATTACCCTAAAAAATAGGGAAATTTGCCATATTTTTGCCTAAATTTTAACTATCAAATTTTGACTGTATAAAATAAAAAAATTTGCTCAAATTTCAAGCAAATTTTTTCTTCTCTTATTCTTTTTATGGCGGTTAGTTGCCATTATAAATATATAATTGCATCCTAAAATAAATAGATAAATATTTGTTTAAACTTTATATATGTTGATGACAAGAGTGGCATATTGCACGCGTAAATCGTGATAATAAATCTAGTTTTCCTATCAATATTTTCTTACGCTTTGCAAATTTAGTTTTCATCAATATTTTTATGCATTTTTTGAAATTTCATTTAATTTTAGTCAACAAATATTTTATGATTTTATTTTGTTCAATTCTTCAATCTCTTTGTTGATATCCAAACGCTGATACAAATTTTCATTTTTGGTCACAATAGTATTATCCGCAATAAAGCCATACTCTTTGTATTCGTCGAAGTTAAGAGGAATATTTAGCCCCCAACTAGCATAGACGAGTTTTGGTTTCACGGTCAAAAATGGCAAAAGCAAACTATTTGCAATGATAATAGTTTCAGATAAGATGTTCAAAATTGTATTTAATCTTTCGCGTTCACCATTCTTCGCTAGCACCCAAGGCGCATTTTCATCTATAAACTTATTTGCGCGTGAAAACATTTCAAAAATCGTATTCAGTGCGCCAGTCGGATTGATATCTTCCATAAATTTAAACACTTGCTTACGCTTGTTTAAAATCTCGTTTTGAAATTCCTTGTCCGATTCGGTCAATTGCGTTGCCTTGTTTAGCACTCCGCCCAAATATTTTCCTATCATTCCAATTGTCCTAGACACCAAATTGCCGTATTCGTTTGCCAAATTCGTGTTGTATGAATTTAAGAATAATTCTTGCGTATATGGTCCGTCCTGACCAAATATTACATCCTTTATCAAAAACAATCGGATAGCATCAATTCCGTATCTGTCCGACAAAATTCGTGGATCGATCACACTGCCCGAATTTTCTTTTGATTTTGACAACTTCCCGCCGTCAAACAACAACCAACCGTGCCCATAGATTTGTTTTGGCAAAGGTAGGTCAAGCGCCATCAAAATTGCCGGCCATATAATCGAATGGAAACGGACAATCTCTTTGCCTACCACGTGAACATCACACGGCCAAAATTTTTTGAATAGTGAATCGTCCTTTTGAAGGTAACCCAATGCACTAATGTAGTTTGGCAACGCATCGATCCAAACATATACGGTATGTTTTGGGTCAAAATCGACAGGCACTCCCCATTTCACACTGGTCCTGCTGACGCACAAATCTTTTAGCCCTGGCTTTATGAAATTGTTTATCATTTCATTTACACGAGTATGCGGACGCAAAAAATCAGTTTCCGTCAACAATTTTTCAATTCTATCCTGATATTTGCTAAGTCGGAAAAAATATGCTTCTTCTTCCATTTGCTCAACTGGTCTACCACAATCTGGGCACTTCCCGTCAATCAATTGCTCTTCTGTCCAAAACGATTCACACGGAGTGCAATATAGTCCTTTATATGACGATTTATATATATCGCCCTTTTCATACAACTTTTTGAATATCTTTTGCACTGTCTCAACGTGGGTGGAATCGGTCGTTCTAATGAATTTGTCATACGAAATATCTAGCGTGTCCCAAAGCGCACGCGTGTCGGCAACAATCTCATTTAGATATTCCATTTCGCTGAGATTTTTCTCCCTTGCTATCTTCTCTATCTTCTGACCGTGTTCGTCAGTTCCGGTTAGATAAAACACATCTTTTCCCATCATTCGATTAAAACGTGCTATACTATCGCAAAGAATTGTGGTATAGCAATTTCCTAACGTCATCTTGTTGCTAGGATAATAAATAGGTGTTGTGATATAAAATGTGTTCTTCATATTTTCTCCTTTTCGTCATAACAATAATTTTAAACAATTTTATCCATAAAATCAAACATTAATTTCAGTTTTGTTATTCAGCTCAAATTTTATATCTATATTTTCAAAATATTTACTAAGAAATCTGTTA
Source organism: uncultured Clostridia bacterium (assembly GCA_944377305.1). Taxonomy (GTDB): domain Bacteria; phylum Bacillota; class Clostridia; order Christensenellales; family UBA1242; genus Onthoplasma. The sequence goes on along the minus strand of CALWEL010000001.1, from coordinate 77,876 downwards.
AAATCTTCATATTTTAATGTCTCTATGTCTTTGATTGTCTCTTCTATTCTTTCTTTGTCAAAGTTTTTGACAACTTCTTGATTTTTTTCTAACAATTGCTTCTGCATTGTTTCGTCTAAATTTTGGTTGTGAGTTTTGGTATACTCTAATATAAATTCTCTAATCATATATTGCGGAATATGAAATGGTCTTGCTCGCAAAAAATCTTGTTTAATTTGTTTAATGAAATCAAATTCTTGCTCGCTTATTCCCTGCTTAAATAAATTATCAAAATATTGCTTGCTAAGTGCTGTCACTTGTTCTACATTTTCGTCTTTGCAACTTATTTTTAAAATCAAATCTGCAGTTTCAAACCCGTTTGTAGAAATATCCGTCCTGTATACCAAACGATTTTCCTGTCGTAATGCTCGCTTGATGCCATATCTAAAGTTGTTGGCATAAAGCAATAATAAATCAAACATATATTTATCATTTTTTGTTTGTAGACATTTCTTTGCCTTTAATGACAATTTTATTTCAGTATGTCCTTGTTCTTTTTTCTTATCAGAGTACCATATACCTCTAAAATTCGGGTCAACAGCATTTTTATGACCTGTCAGGTTCAATTTGACAGTAAATTCATTCAAGGTCTCTATCAATTGTTTCTTATCCATATTTGACAGCGCAAAAATCTTAAGATTGTCCGCTGTAAGATTATTTTGAATATATTCATATATATCTTTTATGGTGATTTTCTTAAAGTCCTTTTTCACTCTTTCAATATATTCGTCTAACATGTCAGCCTGAACAAGTTCATCAAGTATTGTAATTTCTTCTTTTTGTAAGTCATCATCGTTTATTACCACATCATTTAAACAGTGTGATAATATATTCAATTTTTCTTTCAGCTCTTCGACAGAATTTATGCAAAAAGAGAACATCATATAATCACTATCGACTCGTGCATCAGCTTTTTTGTCACCCATATACCTATTCGAAGATTTTTTCCCATGTATTTTATAATCAAAAGTAGAGACAATATGCTCGCAAAGATGTGCCAACTCTAAATATTTTTGTACACTATTGCCACCAACAAAAACTAATGTAATATATGTGCAAGAATTGATTATATTTTTCCCAACTAATAATTTTACATTATTTTTTAATCTTACATCTTGTATCATATCTCTCCCTACTTGCCTTGATTGTCGTTCTTCACCAAATATGCGATATAGTGGCGGCTATCAAATTCGAGTTTGTATTTATCAAATTTCACTTTTGGATAATGCTCTGGGATTGGATTTTTGAATTTCTTTTTCTTGATGATTTTGAATCCTTTTTCTTTCAAATACTGCTCGATATATCTAAAATGCACGCACGGGTCTTCAAATATGTCAATAATGAGGAAATAATCTGCCTTAATGTCCATAATGTGATGGAACATATTTTCAAACGAATTGCCCCACCTAAGCGCCTCGCCCAGCGAGCAATGCACTAGACAAAAATCATATTGTTTCCTAAAAGTCGTGGTGCAAATGTCTGCTTCCATAATCTCAAGTCTGTCGCTACCAATTGCATTTTCAAGTGGATTTTTTTTCCTATTATCACCTGGGAAAATTACAGCATCAACTTTTGCATTCGGAAAATATTTAAGCGCAATACTTGCACTAATTTTTCCGCTCCCTGCATCAATCACTTTTTTGAATTCGTCCCTATTCAGTTTCTTCGTCATCACGTGGATGATTTTATCGTGAATTGATTTTGACGTATCAACCAATTTTTCCATATCTTTCTCCTATGGCAATCTAACTTTCAATACCTTATCTGCTTGCTTTTCTTGATTTGATCTATCATACATTATTGCCACACATTTCGGTCCGTGCTCTCTAAGCTCTTCAAACATATTAGGAATTTTTTTATCCAATTTCCTTAAAAATGAAAATTTCAATCTCGATTTTAGCATTGCTCTTACTTCTTCGTTTGATAAATCTTCATTGTCTTTCAAAAATTCATATAATGCCACGATTTGAAAATATTGATCGTCATTCAATTGTGTATCTGTAGATCTTCCTAAGGTTTGATTTTGTATTAATTTTGATGCTCTAGATATCTCATTTGATTCTTTCAATTTGTTTGACAGCATAACAATTAAATTATTAGACATAATGAATTTTCCCTTTTGTTTTTAAATTTCTTTGTATATTGTGCCTGGTCCATCGAGGTGGCAGTCTATCTGCATATTTCCGCCGAATACTCCAAGTTTTGTGTCCACTCCCATATTCTTCAATTCTTTCGCCACCGCCAAGTATAATTTCTTAGCCATATCCTTATCTGCTGATAGTGAAAAGTCAGGTCGTGCTCCACTATTTGCACTCGTACATAATGTGAAATTGGATATTAGCAGGACTGAATAGTTCAGGTCAAGGACGCTATCGTTTAGTTTCCCGTCTCGCCGAAATATGCGAATCGTGGCAATCTTCTTGGCAACCCTATTCACTTTGCTATAATCGTCATCTCGCGTCACTCCTAGCATCACCATAAGTCCCGGACCAATCTCACTCACTAGTTTGTCATCCACAGAAAGTTTGGCATATTTTACGCGCTGAATCATCAATCTCATTTTATCCTCTCGCGATCTTGTTTACCAAACTCATATCTACTTTCCCAGCATAATTTGCTTTGAAGTGTTTCATCACTGACGGAATTGACTTGTCTTCTAGTGAATTAATGACTGTCTTAATTTCCTCTTCCGTCATCATCTTTGGAAGATACTTTGAAATTATTTCAATCTGCTTAGCGATATTTCCAGCCTCAGTTTCATTTTTAACTTTAAGATAACTTTCTCTTTCCTCTGTTAGTTCTTTTATCGTCTTTTGAATGATTTGGACGACATCGCTGTCCGCTTGCTCTTTGCCGTCATTTTTCAGTTCAATGCTATTTAATAGCACCTTATTCATCACAACACCAAAGATTGCACGTGCTACGCTGTCGTGGTCTTTCATTGCCTGAACATTATCCTTTTTAATCTCATCAATCAACATATTATCTCCTTTTATTCATCTTTGAATATATCTTCTATTTCGCTGTTCTCCATTGGAGTCAGTACGACGTCTTTTTCTTTCTGCACTTTGCTAGTGTTTTTAGTATATAAATTATCTTTACCTGGCTCGTAGAATTGAGTGAATTCACTCTTCCATTTGATTGGAATTGTGCCTCGCATACCATTTCTATGTTTTGCGATCACTAGCGAATAGTCAAGAGCATCATCCGCACTTTCGCTTGCACTTTCACTAGACACATCGGATATGAACATAACGATATCCGCATCTTGCTCTATGCTTCCAGATTCCCTAAGATCACTTAATTGCGGAGTTTTGTCCGCACGTTTTTCGCTCTCACGATTGAGTTGTGATAGTAGGATAATTGGCACGCCCAACTCGCGCGCTGCAAGTTTTATACTACGCGTCAGGTCCGCAACCTCTTGCTGACGATTGTTGTCCTTGGTTGCTCTCTCTCCTTTCATCAATTGAAGATAATCTATTATCACCATATCTAACCCATATTGAGCTTTCAATCTCCTACATTTTGACAATATTTCTGCTGGCGTAATAGTCGTGGTATCGTCTATATAGATATTTGAATTTTCGAGAATTTTCTTTGTTTCAAACATCGTTGCCCAAACGTTATTGTCCTTGGTGCCACCTTTCACAAAATCCATTGGCACACGTCCAGTCGAGCAGATAAATCGCTGTGCCACTTGCAGAGCAGACATCTCAAGGTCAAACATTGCTATATATTTATTATATTTCAAAGCAGAGTTCACTGCAAAATTCACAGCCAAAGTAGTCTTACCTATACCGGGGCGCGCAGCGATGATAATGAGTTCACCGGGCTTGAAGCCATTAGTAATTTTGTCAAGAGTTGGGAATCCCGTCTTGACTCCCATATTTGCATTAGGGTCTATTGAAATCTTTTCCATAAGGTCAATCGCTTCACTGACCCCCTTTTTGATATGCTCTAGATCACCCGTTCTACGCGTTTGAGATATATCAAAGATACGTTTTTCCGCACTCTCTAGCACCTCTTGCGCACTACCTCGTTCAAACACATCATTAATTGTTTGCTGAGAAGCCTCCACAATTTGACGCAAGACGCTATCGTTTTTCACAATATCTCGATAATATTTGTAGTTTGCAGCACTCGGCACAAAATTTGTCAAATCTATGATATATCCAAGTCCTCCGACCTCTTCTAGTTCGCCTTTGGTTTCAAGCACTTTGCTGACAGTGATATAGTCTATCGCTACGTCTTTGAAATAATTATCTAGCATTGCCTGATAGATCTTCTGATGTGCGATTGAATAAAAGTCTTTCGCATTCAGACTCACAAACACATCTGTGCACGCATCTACTGACAGGAATAGACAGCCAAGCAAACTTTGCTCTGCCTCTAGATCATTTGGTAAAATCTTAGGTTTTTTATCCATTGTTTTCTCCTTTTCAATACATATTCAAGTGCATAATTTAAAATTGACTTGTAATAGCGATTCAATACTCTAATCGTATTTTAATGCCTTTAGCAACATTTCCTTTAATTAGAGTCAAAAATTGAAATCTTTATTTAAACACATCTTTTTTATCTTCCTCAATTTTTGATTCGCATTTGTTCTTTCGCCTAACGAGCAACTCTTCTATTAACACAACTACTCCCATAATCAATACGAACAAGAAAATCTGCAAGCCGTTTGAAGTGATAATGTTGCGCATAAGATATGCAAAGACTATCAAAAACGGCACACAACATAACATTGTGATAGCAATTCGCTTAGCCACTTTCATAGCATTGTCATAAACTTCATTTCTATTGTCTCTCATACTACTCCACGATTGGTTTTCTAGATTTTGCACGCAATTGATGATCCAAAATCGCCTTTCTAATTCGAATGGAGTGAGGGGTCACCTCTACCAATTCGTCATCCGCAATGAATTCAAGCGCGCCCTCTAATGACAGGTCTTGAATAGGAATCAGCTTAAGCGCCTCATCACTAGCACTGCTACGCGTGTTGGTCAATTGCTTTTTCTTGCACACGTTGACCACTATGTCATCTCCCTTAGGATTTGAGCCAACAACTTGTCCCATATATACCTTGTCTCCTGGTCGCACGAGCAATCTACCTCTTCCTTGCGCATTGAATAGTCCGTAGGTCACCGCTTCGCCAGTCTCATACGAGATGAGAGATCCAAAATTGCGCCCTTCAATCTCACCCTTGTATGGCTCATAATCATAGAAAACAGACGACATCACTCCCTCACCACGAGTATCAGTAAGCATTTGTGATTTATAACCAAACAATCCGCGACTTGGCACCAAGAATTGCAATCTCATTCTACTACCTATTGGTGACATATCTAATAATTCACCCTTTTTCACTCCCATTGATTGCATAACCGCACCGACAGCATCTTCTGGAACATCTAAAACCACTTTATCAATCGGCTCATATCTGACACCGTCTATCGTCTTGAATAGCGCACGTGGTCTGCTCACTTGAAATTCGTACCCATCCCTACGCATATTTTCAATCAGTATTGATAGATGCATTTCACCACGCCCACGCACTTTGAACTGATCGGCGGTAGCACCATCCTCTACTTGCAAAGATAGATCCTTCACAGCTTCTTTATACAATCTGTCCTTTAAGTGCCTACTCGTGACATATTTGCCCTCTTTGCCTGCAAATGGACTATCGTTTACCATAAATGTCATCTCAACGTTCGGCTCACTAATTTTCACAAATTCAATCGGTTTCATATCCGCTGTCTCACTCACAGTATCTCCAATTGTTATGTCAGGAATACCTGCTATACAGACTATATCTCCTGCCGTCCCTTCTTCTATTGAGTCACGTTTGAGTCCGTTAAAATTGAAAATATTCACTACCTTGCCAGTGTAGTGTTTGCTTTCATCAAAATAATTCGTGATATATAGAGTTTGATTGAGTTTGATTTTTCCCGTTTCGATCTTGCCGACTGCAAGTTTGCCAAGATAATCATTCTGTTCGGTGGATGAAATTAACATCTGAAAAGGTGCATCCATATCCATATTCGGTGGATCAATGTGATTGATGATCGCTTCAAATAGAGGTTTCATATCCGTGCCCTGAACTTTATAATCCGTGCTAGCCACTCCGTTTCGTGCAGAACAATAGATGATAGGGCTATCCAACTGCTCGTCATTAGCATTCAAGTCAAGCATAAGTTCGAGCACTTCGTCCGCCACCACATCAAGACGTGCGTCTGGTCGATCTATCTTGTTGATCACAATGATGACTTTTAGATTGAGCGCAAGCGCTTTTTCAAGGACGAATCTAGTCTGTGGCATAGGTCCCTCAAATGCATCAACCACCAGCAACACACCGTCCACCATTTTGAGCACACGCTCCACCTCACCGCCAAAATCAGCGTGACCTGGAGTATCTACTATATTTATTTTGGTCTCGTTATAAAAAGCCGAACAATTTTTGGATAAAATCGTAATCCCTCTCTCTCGTTCTAGTGCGTTGGAATCCATCACTCTATCTTGAACTTCTTGATTTTCACGAAAAATACCTCCCTGTTTAAGCAAGGCATTGACCAAACTCGTTTTGCCGTGATCTACGTGTGCAATAATTGCTATATTTCTAATGTCCATCATATTAACCTCGTAAAATAATTATAGACAATATAATAACATAAATATAAAAAAATTGCAATAAAAGAGTCAATATAGGGATACAAAATTTTTGAAAACCCCTTAAAAATAGTTGATTTTTTATAATTTATTTGATAGCATTTTCATAAGTTGAGATTTCAACGGATAAAAAGGAGAAAAGTATGAATACAATTAGCGCAGGGGATTTCATTAAACAGGTGGCAGATGCAACCGGTTTCACGCAGACCCAAATCAAATCAATCTTAAACACTGCTGGCGAGAAGATCAAAGAAAATCTCAAAGCAGGCAAAGAAATGCACTTCATCGGATACTTCAACATCGGCATCAAAGCTAAAAAGGCTGGTGTAAAACTCAATCCTTTCACTGGTGAGAAAGTCAAGGTTGCGGCCTGCAAAGTACCTACAGTTAAACTTAGCGCTTCTTTCAAACAATTGTTGAAAAAATAGGAAAACGGCTATATTGCCGTTTTTTCTATTCATTTTTCTATTTAATTTGCAAAAATTCAATTAACAATTCAATTGATTGTTTAGAATATCAATTAGATTTTTTTCTTTGCATAGTTATTATATAATTTTCCAATAAAATTCTTTTTCTCCTAATATTTTCTTTTGAATTATTTGTTATATTTGAATTAATTTGGTATAATACTATTAAATTTAGGGGGTACGTATGTGGACAACTATTGCAATGTGGGGTGGTGTAGCAGGGTTATTTGTTTCAATCTTCGCTGTGATTATAATATATTTGACAAGGAAAAACATATTGGATATTTTAGATAAAGATGTTATATTATTTAGTCGAAATTTCGAACTAAAAAAGACCGCTATTGAGAATTCTTTTAAATTGGCAGATGAAATTCAAACAAAAGGTGGACAGATCATTTTAAACACAGAATTTAATGAACGTGCAAAAAATGTATACAATGAATTATTGTGCGTTGTCAGTGACGTTCGTGTAGCAGATGAATTTTATAGTCTAGCAATTGAAAACAATTCACCTATCACTGAAGCCAGAATCGCACAATTCAAATTGCATTGTAGAAAAGATATCGGTTTAAGCGTGAAAAAGTCAAATAATATGAAGCGAAATGCAAAACTAAAAGATGAGAACCTATCTACTGAATCAGATTACAATCAAGCAACTATGTCAGGAGTCCAATTTGCTAATAATTCGAACCCTAATGTTCATACAAATAATATACAAAATACAAATACTCAACCTAGGATTATGAATCAACCTCAATATAACCCGCAAAGTTTCAATCAAAATTCACAGCCTAAAACGATCAATAATCCGGTTGGCAGTAAGCAATCAACAAACACTGTTCAAAATCCTGCGCCCAATCAACAGCCGATCAATCCTCCTACCAACCCAAACAGGACTGTCACTAACAACAATTTCAATAAAGCCACTAATCCACCACAAAATAATGGGCAGAAATAAAAAAGACCATTCTGAAGCTCTACAAATCATAGACTTCGCTGGTCATTTTTTATATCAATGATAAATATTTAATATATTTCTAAATGGTTAGACCTTTGTCTTTCAAATATTTCATATACACTTTTTTACAACTGAAATCATCCCCTATTTCCAATCCTAGACCAAGGATAAATTTCTTCAAGTATTCGAATTTTTCATCACTAGATAAATGTTCTATAGAGTTATTTTCTTCACACTCAATAAAAATACCTAAATCTTCTACTACTTGAATAACAAATTCAACTCCACTTATAGAATAAACAAATGAATGATTTTTCAATTCGCACCAACAGTTTAATCCTGCTCTATTGAATAAATCAACTGTTCGCTCCGCATTGTCTATATTAACACTGAGTTTATCCTCTGCGATGACGTTGCCTTCTTGGTCCAATTTTTTAGTTTTGTAGACAATTTTTGCTCTCTTACTTTTGCCATCCACGACCTCACGGACTATGAATGAGTTATCCAAAATATCCTTATATTTTTTTGAATTGATTTCCGAATCCGAATATTTAGAGAAATAAAAATCATTTATTTGATATTCTTCTACAAATTTTGCATTTTTATTTCTTAACTTTGTTAGAAGAGTATGGACATCATCATATAATTGTACTGTTATTTCGGTTTTCATATAAAGTATTATATCAAAATTTTTATTTTTCGCCAAGAAAAAATCAGCATAAAGTTGCCGATTTGAGATTCTATAATTAAATTTTAGTCATATAAGTAATAGTTTCATTGTTATCAAGATGTTTTTCAATCAAATCTTTGAGTGCTTGTATATCCCCTTTCAATCCATCTTTTTTGACAACAGCAAATTGAGTTTTGTCAAACACCACCACCAGCCTCTCCTGATCTTCAAAACCTGCAGTGATATTATTTAGATCGAGAACCATTTTGCTGACTTCTTCTTGATCCTTATAAAATGAAACCTTGCAACTATCCTCGTCAAATATCACAACGCAATAATTGTTTGGAGCAATAAATTCTTCATAAGATTTGATTGCAGATTTTTTCCACATCTTAGGAGAGAAGCAAAAGAAAACACCAATGCCAACCGCCAACAAGATCAAGAAAATGTCAAACGCAAAACTTTCTCCAGCCAAAACATCTAATATCAGTGTCACGATTGAAAAAATTATACACAGAGCCAATAATAAATATAGTATGATAGCCAACTTTTTATTTTTCTTCCTTGTTGTGTAAATTGTTCCTGCTATATTATCTTCTACAGTAAAATTGAAACGTGATTCAAACATAATTCCTATTTTTTCCCATTAATATTTTTGCTCATACATTTTTGTAAATGCGCTTTTAGTTTATCCAATCCGCCCGTCAATTTATCTTTTCGCAAACATACATATTCTGCCTTGTTAAACACCAAGATAAGACGCGCACTGTCCTCTAAAAAGCTAGTTAGAGATTTCAGAGAGTGAACATCCTTTGCTTGTTCACTCTCATCTTTATACAATGTTTCAGTGCAAAGCGAATTATCTATCACGATATGAATGTAGTCCATTTTGTCAAAATTTTGACTAAAATAAGCTTTCTTTTGCGATTTATTTAGCGTCACAGGAATCATTAGATAGACAATTTCTAGGACAACTAATGCCACCAGCAAAATGACATCTAGTATATACGAATTATCCGTCACAATATCTACAATCAACATTGCTATCATCGCCACCATCAATATCGGGATTAGAATTGCTATTACTTTGTCCTGCTTCCTTTTCTGAGACTTGTACACATATTTTGCACTAGTCAAACAGTCTTCAAGTTCATATTTGTATTTGCATTCAAACATTTCGTCTCCTAAATTTTTTCATTTTCGCTATATTTTTCTTTTTTCTTTTTCCTAATTATCAATAGGATAATAATTATAATCAACAGCAACAACAATATGGATATAATTATCAAAATTATCTGCCACAATTCGAGCAGTCTTCTTTGTTGAGTAATGATAATTGTGTTTACGTCCGCGCTCATCTGTGCAAGGTCAACAGTTACATTATCTCCTTGCTCTTCATATTCTAGTGTGCCCGACTGTTCGCCAGTGAGCCAAACCACGCCCGTCAGGCGATCTTCATTTGGTACTGTTAAATACAAATTATTGTCGATAAGTTGACTAACTCCGTTTGTCTCAAACTTCAATTTATAGCCTATCACAAACACTCTACTATTAGATAAATATCTTACTATCTTATCATAAATGCTGACATATTCATTCGTGTCTGGCTCTATAATTTCTACTTTCAAACTTGCACCAATAGGAATTAAATCTGCCAAACTAGGATCTACAGCACCTCTTCTATTTGAAACTGTGATATCTCCCACTCCCTCTATATGTGTACTCACACTATATGGATAGATAGTAGCTGAGATCGTAGAAGTGTTCAACTTATAATTCAAAGCGTCCGCGCCTATCAATGCATCTTCAGAATTGACTGTGACTTGCTTATTCGCGCCTATTGATGCATCAGAGAAAGTGATGATCAATTGATCAACAAGCAAATGTACATCGTCATTAGCTAAAGCTCCTTGCAATCTGATGTCAGCATCTTGTTTAATTGTAGCATCTGCAAAGCCGTCATATACTTTGTCATTGACTTCGACGCCTATCAAATTGAGTTGCCTTTTCATCACTTTGATGCAACTTGAAATCGTCAAAGTATCATTTGTCAAAACAAAATTATTATTGAATTGGCTATAAGCTAAATTAATATTTGATATTGTAATATTGTAGAATACATCCTCGTTTGCAGTAGCTATTGGAGTTTCTACTCCATTGATTAAATATGTGATATTAGCAGAATAATTTTGAGTTATAGTGAACTTTTCATAGTCAATAGTCACTGCTCCGTCTGTAAACACTAAATATTGCAACAATCTAGTAGGATCATAGCTAGCGCTACCATCATACGTTTTAGTAAATGTTTCGTCCAAAGCATAATTTACACTGATTGGGCGTGGCACAATTCTCAAAACTACTTCGTAGGATAACTCAATACTACTCAACCAAGAATATTCGCCAGTATCATTAAATCTTAATTCGACATTATAATCCCCAACATTTGTAGGATCAACCTGCATTCCATTGCTATCATAATAGAAAATATTATACTCAGCATTTTCATTCATCAAGAAATTTAATATGAATTCAGATGATTGTATATTTGAATCATTCGAAGTACCAATTGACAGTGCTTGTTCAATACCTTCTCCCGTCTCATCGCAATTGAATGTAGATGTAAATACATACACGCCATTTATATATTCTACTGATATAGCTTCACTGCTATTATACAATATATTTGGTTGAACTTGCAATTTAATAACTATATTTTCTATAAAACGAACATCAATGCTTTGAATGTTACCTTCCTCATCATATGTAATAGCCAAACCATATTGATCATAGTCTTCTCGCGTTGCCGTTTGTGAATCCAAAAGCAGATCTCCCATCTCGTCATATATCTTCACATCTTTTATATAAAAGAATTGCGCATAATTCACACCTCCAATTGTCTGGAAATCATAGTTTATACGCGTTTTCCCCAAGAATTGAAGATTATTAATGAGAAAGGATTGTCCAGATGAAGAATAGATTTGAGCATCGAATCCATACATATTGTTATCATAACTCATTACAAAACGAGGTACATTATTGACCGTATAGAAAGTCGGAGCATCAATATTGGTAGTGAGAGTGATCTCTTTCTCGCCTACTAAATATCGATAATAGATAATTACTTGACCGTCATCTGGAACAGATGAAATGATATCACTGATATTGAAACCAAACTTGTACTCTCCCTCTTGATCGGTTGCTTCAAAAGTGTAATTATTGTTAAGCATTGAGATCTCCGCTAGATACACTCCTCTGCTCAAATTATATATTTCATTTTCATTTAATCTAGCATCATTGAATTTGATAAAGATTTCTACACTATCCAAATAATTGACGGTCTCGCCCTCTAGCAATTCACGCACTTCACCATTGGTGGTCACCATAATTCTATATGTAGCATAATCACTAGGTTCAATAGATATATCTCCACGAATCAATGTAACATCAGAATAGTTTGAACTATCGTTAATCAGAGAAATCTCTATATACTCATATTCAATATAAAAAGTGATTATTCCTCCATCAATATAATAATTATCTACATCAAATAATCCATCTTCATAGGTCGTGCTATCATTGTAATTTACTTGAGTCAGTGTATATTCGAAATAAACTGTATTGGGATTATATTCGCTAGAAGAATTGAGTACATACCCCGTCTCATTTGAGTATATATATAGATTAAAATATTTTTGCGCCCAAGTATCGTCTGAATAAACATAAGGTTGATATGAATAAACGTAATAATATAAATTATCAAACCTGAATCCGTTATTTTTATTTGCATTCATATTTATTTTCAAATTATCATAAAGTGATATTTGATTTGATGGTACATCATTGATTAAGACGGTAGGATTTCCCCTATTTATGTCATCCAAAATAAGATTGATAGTATAAGCTTCATAACTTAACTTATATTTAAAATATTCATTTTGCCTAATATTTGGAATAGTCAAACTCGAATTGCTGTGTGAATAATTTGGAGCTTCATCTACCGCATTCGTCCAACCAAATGCGACTAATCCATTTTGAATATTTCCAGATACGGATATAATTACAGTACAATTGTAAGGAATGTCCTCAAACACAACTCGATTATTCGCAATAATACCCATTATTTCTTGCGGTAGACCTTGATATGAATATTGAATAATCATAATTGGATAATTCACCATACTATCATAATCGTTATTTTTAGGATTGGTCAACTCAAAATCGATTGTAATAGAGTATGTATGTATTTGATAAACTACCAACAAATTCAATTCAACGTAACCATCATTTTGTATTCCATATACTCCAACCAAGTCGGTCAATTCTTGAATAGTCAAGTTATAGTCAAATTGATTTCCTTGATAAGCGTTGGTCTGCTTCATCGGTTCGTATTCGTAAGCGAATCCGTCCTCGGCAATAAAAGATACAGTAGAAGCGTAATAACCTTCTGGCATATCGAAACTAAATGATCTATCATCAATAGACAAAAGTTTGTAATTTTGATTATCAAAGTTTACATACTGACCATCATATCCTGCCCCGCCACCAGATTGCAATATAGACAAGTGATATTCTACTTCAATAAAGTTGATTACTAAATATTGCATATTCGAACTGGTGACATTATATGCAAAAGTATAAGGATCTGCTAGATCGTTTACTGATATGAAGGTCTCCACTCCTTCCGAAGTCAAAGTATAACCTATCAGATTATAACCGAAAGCTATGATATCACTTACTCCATTTGGGTTTAATAATACTTGAATATTTTTCCCAGCTTCTACAATTACAGTACTATCAGTAATAGTCAAAGGAGCACCATCTTGATACACTGCCAGATTGTTCAAATCATAAGCATTTTCTCTGTCTGTCGAAATCAACAATCTTGCACTTGGCATAGTATATACAACTTTAATATTAATATAATCTCTTAAAATTGTCTCGCTATGTGTATACGTATCCGTGTCCAAATCGTATGAATAAACAAGATTTGTCTTATCATTTTCAGTAAATCGCACAAACATATAAGTGTATTCTTCTTGCAATTCTAAATTGTTTACATTCTTACCCTTCGCTTTCAAATTGACAGTATCATACAATTTCAATCCGCCAATAGTGATTATATATACGTTCGGATCACTATCGTCAATTTGAATATTGGTACTGGTAGTATCATAAGTCAAATCAGCCATTATCACATCTTCGTCAAGATATGTATCAGTGCTTGCCTCTATATAATAAGTCAATGTATATTTTGCATAATCTTCATACACATATATTTCAATTTCATCATTGTCATTGGCGTACTGTGATATAATGTCTGAACTCAATATGAATTCTATACTATTATTATTGACATAATCTCCAACACCACCAATCTTATAACCTAATAGATAGAAGCCATTGATCAATTCAGAATAAATGCTCAAACTATCCCAGATATTGGCAACTAGATCAAAGTTTATAGCTTTTTGCGCGTTTTGTCGCAAATCGTCTGAAGTAATAGTATCTGTTGATGATATGCTACCTCTAGCGACAGAAAGAGTAGTCCTCGATATAGGATAATAATCAATTGAATTATAATTCAAGCTAATTTGATCATAATTCATAAATTTGATCGAATAATCTATATATTCATACAACATTAATATCGTATAATTTTGTGGCTTATCATAATCGATTTCCACATCAATAGACGTATTATTATTCACTTGAAATTCACTGTAGGCAAAACCATAGAAACTATACCCAACATTGTTTGAAGTATCCGACTTATTGATTGTGAATTGGTCACCTCTAGTTAAATAGATAGTATTTTCAAGATTGAAATCCCCGCTTGGAATGCTTATATTACCTGTGGAGGAATCATACAATCTGAATTCAAAATCCACTTTATAATTGATCGAATTATAATTGACTTTGATTGTAATATTTTGATTCACATCTGGATATGTACTTGTCATTGCCACTACATCATCAATTGATCCAAATTGGTAGTAGTCATAACTTATTGCATCTACCACCTTGCTTATTTTAGGAGCCGCAACCACTCTAAATGCATTGCCATTATTTTCACTTGCATTTTTTATAAAATATACATTATCTGACACTTGAGAATAAAAGAATGTGACTGTTATGACCTGCAACACATCATTGAAATTCTCTCCCTCGCACGCCACCTCATCAATATATGCTTCAATATTTGCTAAATATAGGTTGTCATATTCGATTTTTAACACAGATTCTTGATTGTAAGAATTAATTATATTGAAAGTGAAACTTAAAGTCGTGGTTCGTCCATATTGGTCATTTGTGATTGAATATGCGTTCTCATCTCCATCCTGCACCAAATTCAATTCATTTGATCCACTCATTACAACCACTCCATCAATATCAATGTTTATACTTGAATATAAGTCTTGATCAATGATATTGATTCCAAATGTTCCCTCGACTTCATCAAAGAGCCTATATGCACCTATGGTATAATCAATCCTCTGCTCAGTCGAAAGTTCGGTCATCGTGTTATGTAATGTAAAGAATTCATCATCATAAGAATATAAATCTCCATAATAATATAGCTTATTTTCACCATTTTTATTAAATGAAATAATTGCATTTGAATATGTAGTGTATGTTCCATTATTTGATTTGGCTGTATAATAAATTGTATTATCCGTATTGTTTATCTTCTCAGACGGATAAGAATCAATCGCGCTAATATCGACCAATTCACTAACCTCAACATTATAGTATATAAAATCAAAAACTGCCACCACTTGAAGATTTTCGAACACTTTGGAAATGTTAAAATTTCCCTGATCGTAATATCCATCATTATCTGTGTCAAGGTAATCAAATCTAATATCTACTTGATTTTCTCCATCTCCAAACTGAATCGTTTTGCTAGCGACATTATTTTCCCCAATGGTCAAATCAGAGCTATCAATATATGTAGAATTCGTTGGACTGTCTGTATACACTATTTGCCAACCCACCAGAGTAAACCCCTCTAGCGCATTCGTTGTGAGGGTAACATCATCTTGACCCAAAAGAAATTTACCATACCCACTGGTCGAACCCGCTATAGTATCTGATTCGTATGGCACTCCCTCACTTATCAACCAATTGCTATCCACCAACTCGTCTGGCTCATACGCATAGACGTTACCCACAGACCACAAAACAAATAGTGACGCAATCACTAAAGAAATAATTGAAATTAAACTGAATACCTTCTTTCTCATTTTCCCTCTATTGCAGAATTGCCAGCAATCGCACCCTCAGCGCAAGCCACTACAATTTGCCGAAAATCCCTATTAGTAATATCTCCGCAAGCATACAAATTCTTAATATTTGTACGCATATTATCATCGACAATAATATATCCTGACGGATCTGTCTGAAGATCAAATTTGACAAAATCTAAATCTGGGATTGATCCAATCGCTATGAACAAACCATCCACCGCTAATTTTTTTCTCCCCTCATTATCTTTAATGGAAATAGCTTCCAATTTTTCACTGCCAAAAAGTTCTACCACCTGAGCATTGGTCAAGATCTCTAAATTTTTGTATTTTTTGATTTTGCTCACAGCATAATCTCCTGCTCTGAACTTCTCTGAGCGATTGATAAGATAAATTTTTTTTGCCAATCTAGATAGATACTCCACATCTCCAATGGCAGTATTCCCGCCACCCACGACCGCCACCACTTTATTTGCGAAGAAGCCACCATCGCAACTAGCACAGTAACTAACGCCTCTGCCCGTCAGACGCTCTTCATCTTTTAAACCCAATTTTTTCGTCTTGCACCCTGTGGCAATAATGACTTTTTTAGCGGTGTAAGTATGATCTTGCGTTTTAATTGAGAAGCCCGTTTTAGTTTTTGTCAAACTTTTCACAGTACCCCATTCCAATTTTAGTCCATTGCTTTTTGCTTGATTTACCATCTTTTCAGTCAAATCAAAACCCGAGATTGAATCAAATCCTGGATAATTCGCAATATCGTTTGACAAACTTGCTTGACCGCCAATGGCCAATTTCTCAATACAAATAGTGCTAAGCCCTGCACGACAAGTAAATATCCCTGCAGTCAGCCCAGCTGGACCAGCACCGATAATAAACACATCAGAATTCATATATATATTGTATCCCAAAAATGAATTTTTTCCAAACAAAATTAAATATTTTTATTAAATAATTATAATGATATTATAATTAATAAACTTTGCTAATTTGATTTATTTATATTTATTTCAATAAAATTTTTTAAATATTCTTGTTTGTTGATTAATTTTGCAAATATAAATAAAAAAATATTAACTATGCTTTGCCAAATTTTTATATTAAATATTTCTTTTTTAGAACTTTTAAATCATAAATCTACAAAAATTCAAATCTCTTGACATATTCACAAATTTATGCTATATTTGAATAAATTAAAAGAGGAGAAAATATGGTTGACGAAAAAAAATGTATTACTTGTGGTGCTTGTATATCCATCTGTCCTGTAGGTGCAATTAAAATTGTTGACAACAAGGCAACTATCAACCCAAAGAAATGCATTAAATGCAATAGTTGTGCTCAATTTTGTCCTGTAGGCGCAATAGAAATTGAAATGAACGATGCATCAAAAAATAACGAATCTAAAAAATCAAGCAAATAAACATACATAATCAATAATCAAGAGAAATAGAAAATTACTCAATTTTCAATATAAAATAAAAATGCTAATTTTTATTGGAGTGTTCTTCCTAAATATATTTAACTTTCGGGATACACTTCATATATTAGCATTTTTTATTTAAACTTGATGATTTCTATTTGTAAGATGTCTGTATATTAGCTTTATAATCATTTGATTTTTCTTTCAATTCTTGACTTATGTTTAATCCATTTTTTGAAGAGGCACCCATCAGACGAGCTATTTCTTCATATAATGGCACATCTTTCAAGATCGATGCTTTTGTATGAGTAGTGGAATCGTCCGAAAATTTTTCAACCTTAATATTATTGTCTGCCATAGCACATATTTGAGGCAA
The DNA here is from genome assembly GCA_944377305.1 of uncultured Clostridia bacterium. GTDB lineage: Bacteria > Bacillota > Clostridia > Christensenellales > UBA1242 > Onthoplasma. Next base: position 60,033 of record CALWEL010000001.1, on the reverse strand, counting down.
ATGCGAAATCGCTATTATCTGTTTTTTTAGACTTAATCTAGCCATATATTCTGCAACAACACTAGCAATATTTCCACTAAGTCCACTATCAATTTCATCAAAAATTATCGTCTGAATTTCATCTACGACACTCACCACAATCTTATAAGCGAGGACGACTCTGCTCATCTCTCCGCCAGATACGACCTTGTTTAAAGGTTTCAATTCAAAACCCAAATTGGATGAAAACATAAATTCAACCTTATCTGCACCATTATACGAATATCGTTCAGGAATCCGCGAAAATTCCACATCGACACGCGCATTCGGCATTCCTAATGCCCTAAGTTCAGACTGAAGTTTTGAAATCAGATTTTTTGCAGAAGCAATTCTCGACTTTGTCAGTTGATTTTGTATATCATCAATTTCTTCTAAAAGTTCATTCTTTCGCTCGTTCAATTGATGATATCTTTCTGTGCTATTGATCAAATTATCCAATTTTTCGCTGATATTTTTGTAATAGTTCATTGTGGCTTCATAACTACCGCCATATTTCCTATAAAGATCTTTTAAAAAGTCAAGCCTATTGTCTAAAAAATCAAATCTTTCTTGATCAAACACGTTGTTTGTCAAATCGGTTAATACCGTGTCATTAATATCTTCTAGTTCTATCAATAGACTATTTAATCTATCTAGAATTCTAGCATAATGATCATTTACCTGACCAATAGACTGCATAGCCTTGATAGAAGAATAAATATTATCTACAGCCGTGTTTGAAAAGCTGTTTTTGCAGTTTGCTTCATAACACGCTTTCAAACTTTCGTTGATTTTTTCATATTGTTGCATCTCTTTTTTTTCTTCGTTCAACTTCTCAAATTCACCGCTACACAATTTAGCGTCATTGATCTCATTGATTTGATATGAATATAGATCGATCAAATTTTGTTTTTCACTCTCGCTTCCGCCCAATGCTTTTATATCATTTTCTATCGCTTTCAACTCGTCTATTTTTTCAGTTAGTTTTTCTAATATTTTTTTTGAACTATTTCCAAAAAGATCGATGATTTCAAGCTGATAATTGTTGTCTAAAATTGCCAAATGCTCACTTTGCCCGTGCAAATCAACGAGTTTTTGACACACCTTTTTTACACTAGCTACAGGCACCAATTCTCCATTGATCTTACATATATTTTTACCATTCAGGTCCAATTCACGCGACAAAAACATTTCGTCATCTGCCAAAATGCCCAATTCATTGCTTATGTATTCTATTAATCTGTCAGATAGATTGTTAAAAATAGCTTCTACGCGCATACGTTCACAACCAGAACGTATGAGTGATCTATCCGCCCTGCCACCGAAAACAAAGCTCAACGCATCCAAAATAATACTTTTTCCCGCGCCTGTCTCACCACTAATAACGTTGAGTCCGCCATCAAAACTTAATACGACTTTATCTATCAAAGCCACATTTTCGATCTTCAGTGTATTTAACATTACTTAACCATTTTTTCTCTAATCTTTTGATCTATCTCATCGGCAATTTCAGGGTGTGAAGTCAAATAAGCCTTCACATTCTCTTTGCCCTGTCCTATTTTGTCCGAATTATAACTAAACCACGAACCGCTTTTTTCCACTATTCCCATATCAATAGCAGTATCAATTAAACAACCTAAAATAGAAATGCCTTCACCATACATAATATCAAATTCTGCAGTCTTGAATGGTGGAGCGACTTTGTTTTTCACAACCTTAACTTTTGTACGCGAACCAATGATATCTTGACCATTTTTAATGGTATCTTGTTTCCTCACATCTAAACGAACGGATGAATAGAATTTCAATGCTTTTCCACCCGGAGTCGTCTCTGGATTGCCAAACATTACTCCCACTTTTTCACGCAATTGATTGATAAAAATCACAAGAGTTTTGCTCTTCGCCGTTACGCCAGTTAATTTCCTCAAAGCTTGAGACATAAGTCGAGCTTGTAGACCTATGAAACTATCCCCCATTTCTCCATCAATTTCTGCCTTAGGAGTGAGCGCCGCCACTGAGTCAATTACAATGATGTCTATTCCTCCACTTCGCACTAATTGTTCTGTTATCTCCAAAGCCTGCTCTCCAGTGTCCGGCTGAGAAACGTACATAGCACCAATATCTACACCCAATTTTTGTGCATAAGTAGGATCTAGTGCGTGCTCTGCGTCAATGAAAGCCGCCGTACCGCCCAATTTTTGTGCCTCTGCTATGACGTGCAAGGCAACAGTGGTTTTACCGCTACTTTCAGGTCCATAGATTTCCACAATTCTCCCACGAGGGAGCCCTCCCACTCCCAACGCTATGTCGAGAGGCAGACAACCTGTAGGGATCACTTCTATCCCATCATATATATTCGTTTCGTCCATTTTGATGATTGAGCCTTTGCCATACTGTTTTTCTATTTGAGCAATGGCCTGTTCCAATGCTTTTTTCTTATCGTCTGTCAAAATATTTCTCCTTTTATTTATCTAAATTCTATCAAATATATAAAGAAATGTCAAACATTTGTTCGACATTTTGCTTTATTATTTCTCTACACTATCGTCTGATGATTTGTCTTCTTTCAAGCAATCCTTGTTCTTCACTAAATAATTTATGCCAGATATCACAGTCAAGACAGTTGCTACTCCCAGCATAGCGTACGTGACGATTTCAAATATCAAAACAAATGTACTATTGAATGATATGCCAGAAGTATATATAAATGATAAAAGTATTGAAATTGGAAGTGCAATCATTTGCACCATAGTCTTAGCTTTTCCCCAAATGTCTGCAGCTAGAACTACTCCTCTATTTGCAGCAAGCAGACGCAAAGCACTTACCATAAATTCACGAGCAATGATGATTGTCACTATGATAGCGCCCCAAGGATTAGAAATAGTGCCATCCGCAATGATCAAAAAGAACACTGTTGAAGTCAAAATTTTATCAGCTATAGGATCCAAAAATTTTCCAAAATTAGTCACCAAATTTCGAGTTCTTGCAATTTTTCCATCCAGCAAATCGGTCAATGCCGCCACTATGAAAATTAAAAGCGCCACAATCTTGCCAATTCCGTAAGGTATAAAATTAGCAAAATAAAAGAACATCATAAAAGGTATTAGACATATTCTCATTACAGTCAATTTGTTAGGTAAATTCATATTAAACTCCAAGTTTATTATATCAAAGTCAACAAAAAACGACAACTAAATTAAGATATTATTTTGAAAGATATATAACTAATTCATAGATACAATACTCGTTTGAAAAATAAAATTACGGAAATAAAAATGAATATTTGCAATTTCAAATCAGAAAGACACTTCAAGCAAAATGAACAAAATAACTTTTGTTTAGTTTGCAGTTGGACTTGATTGACACGCTTATTTATTTCTGGCGTAATACTAGCGGATTTTAATTTTACTTCTTTTGTGCTACAAAATATATAACTTCAATAATTCACCACACCCAGCAGTTCATCAGAAGAACAGTTTAATATTTTACACAATTTCAATAAATTTATTAGATTCGGTAAACTTCTACCATTTTCCCAATTTTCTATTGAAGCAATAGATACATTCACCGCCCTCGCGATATCTTTCTTTGATTTTCCCGATTTCAATCTAGCTAGTTTTAAATTTTGCGAAAATTCTTTCATATATTCTCCGCTTATATGCTAGCAAACAAGACTGCGTTTTTGTCATTTCCTACAAAATACGACATAAATAGACAATCAAATATAATAACGTTGTTTGAAAGTTTTATCTCTTAAAAAAAATAAATAGATGTGAAATAAAAAACAGTAACAAATCAAAATAAAATTTTGCAATATTACTGTCTTAACCCAAAAATCCAAAAATCATTAGTTTATATAGTTTCATTCATCAGAGTTTTCATCGTCAGCATTTTCTAGACTCGACTTTGATTTTATTATTTTCTCGCCTTCCTTTTTGCTCTGTACGCTATTAACACTTGTGGCATCTTTTCTATCATTCTCTATATCTATTATTTCTCTTGCCTCATTTTCCCTTTCTAAATTACTATGTCTATTCGCGTATTGCTTTATCCACTCAATAGCCCTTTTCCTTAACAAGAAAATCAAGAGCAACACTATAATTATGAACAATAGGATTTGAACAACTTTATACCAAATAGAATCAATTGAGGATATGCTCATAAAAAATGGAATTATACCTGCAAGCGAAAAACAAGCACCGAATAGATACATCGGTTTAATGATCTCTGAAATCAATCCAAATATAATGATGATTAACCAAAAATAAAACATTGCCCTATCCTTACTTATAATCTACTCGTGCTTATCTCTTCCAATTTGACTGCTAAACTCAAGCCCTAGATACATAGTTCTATATAATAACCTAAATAATTATCAAATCATATTGAATCATCAAAACTCAATTCAAAATGCCATAAAAATAATTTGAAACTATCGTATCGGTTAAATTTAGTGAGTAATCTGTTCATTAGCTTAAATATTTTTGTCCTTTGCATACATACAAATATATTGATAAACTATTTCAAAAAAACATATTGATCCTTCCCTCACAATAAAGTCATCAATAAAATTTGAAATTTCCCAATTTTTTTATTTCGTCATAATAAATTTGGTGCATTTTCTTCTTGTTGACTTTGTATGCAAAGTTTATGTTTCCCTTGCGGTTGAATGTGATCACTGTTTTGCCAGGTTGCTTATCTGTATCTACCTCGAAAAATGCACGCTTTGTCTTGAATAGTTTTGGATAACGCATAATCATACAAGCGCAAGTGTCATTAGTAGCAATTCGCCTATCTGGATAATTAGGTTCCCAATATCCAGAATACATTTCATATATAAATCTGCCGACATCGTTTATCGTCTTGATATAATTAACTTCCTCTTCGGTAAAATTCGCCAATTCTCTACCCATTCTAGAAGGAATGATTGTGATTGGAACACCACTGTTGATAACAATTTTAAATGCTTCCGGATCTGATGATACATTGAAAGATATATGCTCTACCCAGTTGCCTTCGCTCTTCAAACCATAAGGTGCACACCCTTCGCAATAGATGTGATTGATCATCCCCTTTGCGTCAGGATGGCGAGTGAATAGATGTCCAAGATTGGTATGCGGAGCAAGCGCAAATATTACTATGTCATTTTTATACTTTTTGATCGTCTCATACATAGCCTCTATTGCGTCTTGTTCTATAGGTTTTGTTTTCACTACTTTTGGTGGAATATATCCGCCCATCCCCTCCTTTTGATGAATAAATGTAGCATCCGGACTGATCCTTTCCATTGCTTTTGTTGCACCCATTGCAAGAGGTATATCCGTTCGATTGAATTTCTCCAATATATGCAAAGCATTCCTTGTCACCTTATTCAAACTGAGATTGCCACAAACGGTGGTTATTAATTTGATGTCCAACGCTTCGTCATATATTGATAAAATCAACGCTACAGCATCATCCACTCCCGTATCACAATCAAATATGCAATTCTGTTTTTTCTTCTCTTTCATTTTTTCTCCATTAATATATTATATCAAATAATATTCATTATATAATATTCAAATCTTTTTCACAAGTGTTTAAAACGAAAATTTCTACAATCACAAAATACTTAATCATCTGTTGTGTAAAATGCAAATGCTAAAATTTTCCAAGTAATATATAATCCAACATCATACGAAATTTGATCATATATATTATAAATGCAACGAATTTATTTGACAATAACATTGTGTCCGTGTATGATTATAAAAATTGGAGGATAAATGGATAATTTAATTAATATAGCAACGAAAAGAGAAAAGAAAGTCGAATCTCTTAACGCTCACTTTGACGAAGCAAACTCGGACAAATTTTTGAAAGATGAAATAAAAAAGCTAACTTTGAACAAAGATTATGAATCTTTATTCAAATTAAAATGTCGACATACAGTTCTCGCAAGTCTCACTTTTGATCAACTAATGGAATGTTTAAAATACCTCAAACCTGCTGACATTTATGATTATGCGCGCGTTCACAAGTTATCAGCTTTTGAAATGAACAGATTGTCGCAAATACTAATCTTAATGAAAGATGCTCACTATATCTATCAATTTATGTCCTTGGAAAATGCTCCTATAGATATGTTATTGTACGGACTTATTAAAACCAAAAATTTGAAGTATCTACGCCTTGCGATCCGCTCAAATTTGCTAGCTAATCACAACCTATCTCTGCTTGCAAACGAAATCAAAAGAATTGAAGATGAAATTAATGCATCTCATACCGCTGATCAATAATTATAAATATATAATACAATCAAATTTGAATATTTAAAGATTATCTACCCATTCAAATTGTCCAATAGTGCACCCAGAGTTGTATTCAGTTTTTCTTGTGCTTTAGCTTGTTTGATGCTATATACATCCTTAAGATATTCTCTGTATTCCAGCTTTTTTTCGGACGGCAAATTTGAATAAATCCATTCAACATAATCTCTATCTACGATCAAAACATTATTCTTAAGTTTCATAGCTTTAAGATCTGTTAACAATTGTTTAATATATTCGCATAGCGCATTTGATTTTTCTGATTTTCTAAACCAAAAAGGAGCCCGCATTTTGCTTATAATCATTGATCTACAATTAGTATCTCCCAAAACATTCGCTATGCAAAATACATAGTCACAATCCAGACTAGGACCATACGGATGTTCTATAACCGAATAAAAACTAAGCAATATATTATCTCTTTTCAATTCCTTCTTTTGTCGTAAAAAGTCATTATATATTTGTCTACATTGTTCAGATATATCTTCTGACATAAGCTTATCTAAATCGTATTTTTCATATATATTATCTTTAAATCTCGTTTCAGCTTTTTTGTGAACATAATTTTCTTTTCTCGTTTCGTCTATATAATCTAAAAACATTTTTTACCTCTCATATTTCTTTTACTCCAATTTGAATGTATAAATTAGTTGAATAATAAACTATTAATATTTATCAATTTCATATAATATGCTTTATATGATTTATTCTTCAAAACTTTTATGCAATTATAATATAGATATAGTTTTATTAAGAATTGATGTAGCGTTTTCCAGATTCAATTTAGCAATATTTTCGTATCCTACGAACTCACATAACGAATATTATTGACCAACTATTGAAATATATATATATTATACTTTATTTCAAAAATTTTGCAATACGAATGATAAAATCAAAAACTAATGTTGACAAAAAAAAATTAATTTGTTAGAATAAAATTGTCGCAATTTAATTTCGGTGATAATTTTTAAAAAAATATAATTCGAAAAATGAATTAAATTTACAATTAAGCAAAACCTCTGAATTTTTGTGGGCATCTAATGATACAGGCAGTATAAAATATCTACTGATATTTGATTAAAATTGTGAATAACGCGCACCTTAACAAAAACGAGATACTGCGAGCGGATATGGCGAAACTGGCAGACGCGCAAGACTAAGGATCTTGTGGAGCAATCCTTGCAGGTTCAAGTCCTGTTATCCGCACCAAAGAAGAATAAAACGAACCTTGAAGGAGAACAAATCTCTCACTCAAAGTTCGTTTTGTTTTTTATTCAAAATTAGTTTAGAGTTTTAACAACTAAATAATTAATTTAATTATTATTTTCTAATATATTTATTTCTTTTTGGTTTTTGCAAAAATTTTTAAAATTTGAAGAATCAATTTTAATATGCTTAAAATCAATACCATAATATCTGCCACAATATAGAGTTTAAGCAATTCTTTAAACCTGTCTATTTCTTGTTCGGTGAAAATATTTGAACTACGCAATATTTCCACTGCCTGTTCGTTTGCTTTCTTCTCCACTTTGATATTAACGATTTGTAGCACAAACACAAGCAAGTAAAATCCTATTCCTACAAACAATCCAATCGTTGTAGGAATACCGGTAAATTGCGTCACTATATCTATAATGAGTCCAATAGCTATTGATAGATAAAAAAGTAGTGGAGTAAATAGTGTTAAAATTTGCAAAACATATCTAAAAATAAAATTTTTATCTTTATTTTTGTGTTGAATAGCTAAACAAGCTTTTTGTGTTGCGATACCTACGGCAGTCACAGAAGATGAATCTAAAATGTTTTTTCTTAAAAATATTGTCTTTTTCATAACACTGTAATGATTTCCAAAAAGCAATATTCTCCTGAAAAATCCTAGTTTTTTAATTTGAACATTTTCAAGACCATTAGCATCAAGCAAAGACCTGGCTGTCTGTTGGGAAGTTAACCCATTTTGCAAAGGTGTTTTGTTGAATTTTTTATACTTGAAAATTAAAATAATTTGCACAATTAATGCAACAATCAAAGCAACAACAATAATTCCTGAAACTATCATTATTGCGAGTTCAAGACCACTTTCCATAATAACTCCTTTAATTGATTATATTATATAAATAAATAAAAAGTCAAATCATTTTCATAAATATTTGACTTGCTCTTTATAAATTGTTATTATTAAGTAAACAATTAAGGAGAATCATATGGGTAAAAAAGATTATCAAATTAATGTTATACATGCAGAAAGTATAAAAAATCAAAATAATATGGAAAATGAAGGTGTGGTTGACAATCAAAATAAACCGCAAGATTTGAAAACTGGGCTTATGATAAGCGGGCTTATAGTGTTCTTTCTTGCGATATGTTTTATAGCATTCACATTATATTTTACATTTCAAACATATAGTTCAAATGATGGTGTACAAAAGGCTGTTACTTTTATTATTTTTATCTTGTCAGTAGGATGGATAAGTTATGTCCCAGGAGCAATTTGTTCGATAATTTCTTTATTCTTGCATGCTTTTGTTATTAAATCAACCAGCAAAGCACAAAAGACTATTGGAATAATTTTTACTTTATTATCAATTTTATTAATTCTAGCATATTTAGCAATTGCAATTTATATAATCACATTCCCAAATAATTGATATATTCAAATTAGCCATTATTTAAAATGGGTAATTAAAAAGGAGCTTTACTGTTAAATAAAACTCCTTTTTATTTTATCTCTTTCAACAACTACAAACTTTTTCATTGAACAAAGAATATCTCTGCAACCAGTGAATGGGTGATATACAATTGAACATTTAGAAGACTTTATGAAATTTATAATTTGATGTTTTATCCATAATGTATCTTTTGTATAAAATTAACCTAGATATCTTTTTCCATTAGTCATAATCAACCTAAAAAGAAATTAGATTGTTTCTTTTCAAAAAATCCTCATAATTTTTATAAGTTATGCACTCAATTATATTTTCAGAATATCCCAACTTTTTTAATTCTAATGCTATATTCTCAAAATCTTCATACGATTTGATATCCGTAGGTAAGTTATTAGGATTTATACCATAAAAATCTGTACCAAAACCAAAATTCTTGTATCCAAATTTTTTGATAATATAATCAAACTGCAATGCAATTGTTTTGACATTCACCTCTTTTCCGTAACTTACAAATTTGTCATAAATTGTAAGCCCGAGATAACCATTAGATTTCACAATTAATTCAATTTGCTTATCCGTTAGATTTCTTTTATGTCTTTTCAAATTGAAAATATTGCTGTGAGAATTATAAATTGGCTTTTTGGTCAATTTGCAAAATTTATAAAAAGATTTTTTATTTAAATGCGCAGTGTCCACAAAAATGTTATTCTCTTCCAATTTGGCAATGATCACCTTGCCTAAATTTGTAATATCCCCCTTACCTAATGCCCCACCAGCAAGTTCATTGTCAAAATTCCAAGTCAAAGTACAGCTTATAGGTCGCAAATTTATCAATTTCTCAATGTCTGATTCTTTTAGAAACCCTATATCTTCAATAGATAGTAAAAGTGTTAAATCCTTAAACCTCTTATTTAATGCCATTAATTTATCATTATAATTTGAAATATCTAAAATGTTCAATTTAAGATGAGTTGTAAATATTGCACTACTAATAATCTTTACCCCTGCCTTTTGGCAACGAAACAAATAACAAGCTTTTTCTTTGGCTGTTATTTTCGTCATAAAATCGTTGTGACTATCTGCGATTTTTATCATATTATATCTTTTATTCTAATCTATCTAAAATTGTTAATATTAATTTTCATCTTCCCCAAAAATTGCATTGTATTCATCCATTGTTATTAACACTTGTCTAGGTTTGCTACCCTCTTGCGGACCAATGAATCCTGCCCGCTCCATCTGATCCATAATCCTACCAGCACGATTGAATCCTACTGAATATCTTCTAGAAATCATACTGCCACTCGCTTGTTTTGTTTGAATGAACATCCTAAGAGCCTCTTTTAGCACTGGATCAAATTCTTGCTCGCGCATACTTACTACATCGCTTGAATGTTCTTTTTCTTGATAAGGATTCTTTATAGCTTTGCCAGTATCATCATCATATACCGGCTTATTGTTTTGCTTGATATATTCCACGACTTTGCTAATTTCTGTATTTGATACAAATGCTCCCTGCACACGCCTTGGCTCTGGCTTGTCCTGAGGTTTGAACAACATATCTCCCTTGCCTAACAATTTTTCTGCTCCGCCACCATCTAGCACGGTTTTGCTATCCATATAATTCGTTAGGGCGAACGCGATACGACTAGGCAGATTTGCTTTTACAGTACCGGTAATGACATCTACACTTGGACGTTGGGTCGCCAATACCAAATGAATACCTGCGGCTCTCGCCTTCGCTGCAAGTTTCGCAATCCTATCTTCTATTTCCCGTTTGGCTTCTAGCATCAAATCTGCCAATTCATCCACGACAATTACTATAAACGGCAATTTGTCCACTTTCTTTGATTTCACTTGATCGGTCTTATTGAATTCATTGATATTCACAACGTGATTTTTGGCAAACAGAGCATATCTTCGCTCCATTTCTTTGATTGCCCAATCAAGAGCATTGACGGTCATTTCTTTATTGGTGATCACTTCCGGTATCAATAGATGCGGAAGTCCATTGTAGGTAGAAAATTCCACCATCTTCGGATCTATCAAAATCAATCTCAAATCTTGCGGGCCTGCCTTGTAACACATACTCAAAAGCATAGAATTTAGACAAACTGACTTTCCGCTACCCGTACTTCCCGCGACCAACAAATGAGGCATCTTATCTAGGTTGCAGAAAATAATGTCTCCATTGATGTCTTTTCCTAATACAAATGATAGCGGATTTCCGCGTACTTTAAATTCATTGCTGTCAACCAATTCGCGAAGGCTAACCGAACTGATTTGATTGTTCGGCACCTCTATACCGACTAGATTCTTACCGGGTATTGGTGCTTCTACACGAATAGCACCATTAGAAGCTAATGTCATAGCAATATCATCTGCTATTTGTGCAATTTTATTGACAGATATTCCCCTAGGCATAGTCAATTCGTATCTTGTGACCGCAGGTCCTACTTGCACATTATTTACCGTGGCAGGCACTTTGAAATCTGCAAGCACTTGCTCTAATCGGTCAATATTGTCCTCTAATTCTTCGTCCGAAATTCTAATCGGATTTTCTACATAATTCAATAGATCAACTGGAGGTGCAACATAAGGAGGAATCTCTTGCTTAGGTTTATCTATTTCCATCTTTACTTGTTCTGGTTTCTCAATATTCTTTTTGATTCCAGGCAGATGAAATCTAGATATATCCACGGTTGGTCGCACCACTTCACTTTCTACTGTGCTACCCAAATTGGTTTCTTGTTTCAATGAATATTCATCTTTATATTCAGCATTTGACACGTTTGTCGTGATTTCTTCCACTTTTTCAGTATTGCCAACAAAATTTTCATTCAAATTTTCTAAATCAGAATAATCTTCATCTTCTTGTGAATTATTAATCTCTTGATAATCGTCATTCTCATTATAATTTTCGCTATTATCCAATATGATGTCGCTATAGTCTTCGTTGTCAAGATCCTCAAAAAGATTATCATCTTCTTGATCGTTCAAGTCTTGCATTATCGACTTCATATTGTCATTCATATTCTCTACTGTGTTGTTAGATCTTATTTCTTCTTTATGATATATTTTATCTGGCTTACTCGTTGCTGGTATTTCATAAGCAGTTTCTGTCTTGATTGATCGATTTTGATTCTCTTTTACTATACTGTTGTCCTCTTGCTTGTCCATTTGAGAATTAACACCATTGGCGTTTTTGCTCTCTGAATGAGAGTAGTGATTCTCTCTATATTCATTAAGATTGTTATTCACTTGACTTGAAACTTGGCTTGATTGATTTGAAACACTATTTGTTTGATTTGAAATAGGACTCGTTCGGTTGGAAACTATATTATTTGTAGCATTCCCCGTTTGCCCAGATTTGAAATTGTATCCGTCATTTGAATTACGAGTGACGAAATTGTTTTCCTGAAGCTTATTCAATTTCTTGCTGTTGTAATACCCAGTAGAATTGTCTAGGAACAAATCATCTGTATTCTCGGGCGGGATGACAGGTTCTAGAGGTGTCAAAATATATTCTCGTTTTGAAATCGGTCTAGACTCAACTTTTTTATTGTTTAGATTAAGATTTGGCATACTGCTAGATATGATAGTGCTCTCTCCCTTTTCTAGCCCAAGTTTCTGCTTCGCAATTTTCTTTGCTTGTTCTTCCTTTGAAATAGGTTCCTTTTCCGTCATCAAATCGAATTCTTCAATATTTGAAAAATCAAATTTGCTCTTTTTCTCTTTCTTTGCCTGACTTTTGTCCAACATAACATAGTCTATGATTAACCCTACAAAAATTGCTAGTGCTATGGCGCTGAAGATATATGCTCCAACTAGTGTTAGTATTTTAACCACAGGATAAGACAACAAACTAAATATTATCCCACCCGCAGTTGTTTTCGCCTGATAGGTTTGCACTAAGAATCCACCATAACTTTCCATAGGCAAACGAGATGTCAAAATCAAATGGAATATAAACCAAACAATAAATAGCGCAATAGACAGGTATACTATATATTTTGTCTTTACTACGAGATTTCTCTTTTTCATCAAAAATGCCGATAACACAATACCCAATATACAGACTGGGTACACTAATAGTCCAAACACACCTAAAATAAAATTTTTAATAAAATTTGATGGCAAAATGCAAATCAAAAAGATAACTGAAAAAACGATCAAACAAATAAGTGGAGCATTTATTCTCTTTTTAGTTTTCGAAGCCTTGATCTTATACTCTTGCTCTCTTGGTTGTTTTTTCTCTTTTTCTTTTTTTTCTGGTTTTTTATTAAACGATGATTTATAAATTGCCATAATACATCCTTGTTATGATTATAACTATATTTTTGAAAAAATACAAACGAATTTTTCAAAATACACAATAATCAATTCAAATGAAGTATGTAAATAATAATATCCATTATAGACAATTTGATACAGTGGTAGGATTGAATCCATTGTCTTTAGCATAATTTAAAATGTCGGACAAGGCTTCTACTGTTTTTTTAGTTGGATGCATCAAGATCAAGTCTCCATTGGACAAATCTTTTATCGCACGATTATATATCAAATCTCTATCTTGATCTCGCCAATCTATAGTGTCCCTCGTCCACATAATAGTGGAATAATTTAAACTTACCGCAGCATCAACGGTCGTAATGTTATATGCTCCACTAGGAGGAGCAAATAGTGACATATTGATTCCTAAATTTTCACTAATGACTTTATGACAAAGTTCTATTTCTTGACAGTTGGCATCAAAATCTAAATTGTCTTGATCTCTATGATAAAATCCGTGATTCCCCAATTCATGACCGCGTGCATATATTTCTTTCACTAGATCCAAATTTTTGACCGCCCATGATCCTCCTAAAAAAAACGTGGTTTTCACTTGATATACATCCAAGATGTCCAACATTTGTTTTATATACTCATTGCCCTGATAAACATTTATCATAAACGAAACATTATTCTTTGATGTATCTCCTTGATAAATTACACGACTGTCCGTACTCGTCTTTATTGCTAGTGAATTGCTAAAAGACAAACCAATAAGCACTATAAACATAACTACAATGATTATATTTGCTACAATTAAACTCTTTTTCATATTCTATTCTATTAAAAATTTGTGAAACTATGTATCTTAATTCTCTAAGCATTCCCACATTGATATGAAATGATAAAATTAAAATAAATTTATATTAAATATTGACTTTATGAAAACATCGTGCTAATATTATCATTATATAAGGAGATTTTATGAAAAAAACACCTAATGGAAGAACTCCTCCAAAAGCCAAAGATATTCATATAAATTATGAAAATACGGACCTGAAAAGAAGATCCGCAGTTCTGCGTAGTGCCGAAAATACAGAAAAAACATTGAAAGAATTTTCTAATAGACCAGACATTCGGAAAAAACAAAGCAATGCAAAAACCACAAGAGCACTTACTGAAAAGAGATATCAAGAACTCAAGCCAATAATTGCAAATATGCAATCATCTCTATTCAATCAAATCATTGAATATTCAAATACTCATTCCGCCGAAGAATCAATCAATCATTTTTTGCCAGAAATTAGAAAGTGGAAAGATTTACACGACGAATATGATGTTTTGGCAAAACAATTTAATTCTCAACATTCGTCTGATTATTCTGATCTTTTTATTGATCTTTCTCGTAACAATGCCGAGTTTTTAATGTTGTCGCCTACATCAATTTTTGCCAGAGCTGGCAAATCTTTGCCACTATTTCTATTAGACGAAAGCCAGCTCCAACAATTACAATCAAAACTTGAAGAGAAAAATTTGTTTACAAACCCAGTTTTTTTAAAAAATTATGTTAAATATTTTCCAGATTACATCAATAAAATTACAGATATTAACGACATTTTTTATGCCCTATCAAAAAAGCCAGAGATGTACATCAAATTTAAAAATTGTAATACATTCAGTGCAATGAATAATAACATAAAAAATTATAAATTGCTTCTTTCATCTGCTCCAAAGGCTTTAATCTATATGTCTGACGATGAAATCAATTTCGTCGCAAACGCCTCACCATCTAGAATCGGTCTAGTTATCAACAGATGTCCAGAGACAATCACTAGACTTAACAATAAATTTTTTGATAAATATCCTCCCAAACAAATATTTGGCACTTGCCGTTCAAAACAGGATGTATTAAACAATTTGTCTGATTATTTATCAGATTATCCTACATTGAAAGAATACTTGACTAAATTCGCATACAACACGCCCAAACACTCGGATGACAGCGGAATAACTTTTTAATATCAAATTAATATTAAATTTATAAATTTTCAAAGAAAGAATCGTTGGCGACCAACTAAATACCATCTCGTTTTCATAAAAACAAAATAAATAATTTGTACAAATTTTACAAAAGATATATTGAAAATCTGAATATAACTATTAAATTTTAATTAAAAATGATGTGATTTTGCAAACAATTTTAACTTGCAAACAATCAAAACCTTTCGAAATGGCAAAAATATAAAATATTATAGTTGCAACTAATATGAATAATTAGATATCAAAATTCATTTTCATACAAGTCTAAAATAATATGAAATAAGGTTGCACTGTTTTAAACTTGACGAAAAAAAGGAACACTATCGCAAAGTGAGTTACACCCAAAAAGTATCTAACTTTTGGAATACACTTCATTGCAAACTAGTGTTCTTTTTTTAATTTCAAACAAATAGGTTAAATTTTGTTTTGCCTTTATGGTGTATATATATCTTCTTCGTTAGCATTTATTTCTAGCGTTTTTTTTTACTTCTTCAATGAAAGTTTTAGGTGCCACAATATTGTCATTCTTTTTCGCCGTTTCAATAAAAATTTGCTTCAGACTTTCTGCTGACAGATTAGGGTTCACTTGCTGACCCAAGCATAGCACACCTGTCGCATAGGGTATTGCCCAACTCACTCCGCCCACACCCCAATATGTATAGGAAAAATTTTTATTATCATAACATTCTGCCACTGTTCGCAAAGAATTTGGAATATAAACATTGTCTTTATTCCTATCTTTATGTGCATTTGGATAACCATACTTGAAAGATTTATCCATATAATCAATATAACCCGGACTGATAAATCCATTTTCAGCAGTGACTTCCAGCACCAAAATACCTGCTTTTTTAGCTTTTTCCATTGCTTCATCCCAATATTTTGAGTTTTTAAACACGCTGTCTTTTCCCGAATGGCAAGCAGAGACAGAAACAAACTTGATTTTTTCTTCATCCGGCAATTTTTTATTTTTTTCAACAATATCTTCCAATGCGCGTGCTGGGTATATACTATCTCTCAACCAAGACGGAACAGCATAATAGTGCAATTTTGCTTTTGGTGCTGTGCCAATTTGCTTTCCAACCAATAAACTTGCCACCCCGGGTCCGTGCATACTGCTTATTGGCAGCGTGCGCCCTTGTGGTGCATAAGTCTTATAGCTCACCACATTGTCTTTATATTCTGGATGGTCAAGAGCGAGCGGTTGGTCAATTATTGCCACACTAACGCCCGTGCCATCTATGCCCATTGCGTGCAAATCATATATATCGAAAGGTGGAATTTTCCCATATTTTAGAATTTGTTTAGGAAGTTTATCATCATTCCATTTTGTATTTTCATTAAAATCTAGAGTAACCAACTTTTCAATAGGTGGAGTAGTATAAACTTTATCTTTGTTATGCGTGATAGGTTCAAGCACTCGAATATCTTCAAATTTTTCCATAATTCTCCTAATAGCAATATAAATATTTTAAAATAACACCATTTGAAATAAATTGTACCAAAGTTAAAAATTTATATTATTACAAATAATAAAACTTTAGATTTAATTTTTATAAAATTTGATTTTACAATTTCGCTATGAGCTTCATATCCACTCTACCGCGCTCGTCAATTTTGATTGTCTTGACACGCACTTTGTCGCCAACTTTTACGACATCTTCCACCTTCTCTACTCGCTCTTTTGAAAGTTTAGAAATATGGATCATCCCCTCTTTGCCTGGAGCCACTTCTACGAATGCTCCGAATTGAGTAGTCCTCACCACTTCGCCTTGATATTCGCAATTGAGTTCAAGGTCTGTAGCGATTGTAAGTATCATTGCTTTTGCTTTTTCTATCATCTCTTTATCTGATGATGAAACGAATACATCTCCGTTGTCTTCAATATCAATCTTCACTCCCGTATCAGCGATAATCTGATTAATCACCTTTCCGCCCGAGCCAATAACTTCTCTGATCTTGTCTGGGTCAATTTTGAACGTTACAATCTTTGGAGCATATTTGCTAAGTTCTTTTCTAGGTGCCTTGATAGTCTTTGACATAATTTTCAAAATCTCAAGTCTACCCAATCTCGCCTGCTCTAATGCCGTAGTCAAAATCTGCCTATCAATACCATGAATTTTGATATCCATCTGTATCGCAGTGATACCTTTAGCCGTGCCAGCCACTTTAAAATCCATATCTCCCAAAAAATCTTCTAGCCCTTGAATGTCAGTTAGGACTGCCACTTTATCGCTATCTTTGTCCTTCATAAGTCCCATAGCAATTCCCGCCACTGGTGCCTTGATAGGAACCCCTGCATCCATCAGTGCCAAAGTACTGCCACAGACTGATGCTTGTGAGGTAGAGCCATTTGAACTCAATACATCACTCACCGTCCTAATAGCATAAGGGAATTCTTCCTCGCTTGGCAACACAGCTAAAAGTGCTCGCTCCGCCAATGCCCCGTGACCAATCTCTCGTCTGCCCGGACTACGCAATGGTTTTGCCTCACCAGTAGTATAACCCGGCATATTGTATTGATGCATATATCTCTTGTATTCCTCGTTTTCCAATCCGTCCAACTCTTGCGCTTCGCTGATCATTCCTAGAGTACAGGTAGTGAGTACCTGCGTCTCTCCTCGAGTGAAAACCGCCGACCCGTGCACTCTTGGTAGCAAGCCGACTTCGCACCAAATAGGGCGTATTTCATTCAGCTTCCTGCCGTCTGGACGGATGCCTTTAAACAAAATCTTGTGTCTAACCTTTTCCTTTTTCATATTATAAAGGACTTGAGAAAATTCTTTTTGCTGATCTGGATATTTTTCGCCAAATTTCTCTTCGATTTCTTGCAATAGGTCATCTTCCATCGGTTCTCTAAGGTGTCGATCAAAATTTTCCAAAATTTTGTCCAGACGTTTATCTGCATAAGCGCGTACATCCTTATCTATTTCTTCAGTTATTGTTTCAAAGTGAATTTTGTCTGTTTTCACCACTTTCAGTTTTTTAGCCAGATCTTCTTGGAATTTAACTTGCTTTTTTATTTCTTCGTGAGCAAACATAATAGCATCAAGCATCAATTCTTCACTTACTTCTTTTGCTCCCGCTTCTACCATCAGTATGGCTTCTTTTGTCCCACTGACTGTCAAATCTATCACACTATTTTCAGATTCTTGAACAGTAGGATTGACAATGAATTTACCATCCACACAGCCGACTTTCACCGCGCCAGTTGGACCATCAAATGGTATATCGCTGACTGTCAAAGCGATTGAACTACCTAGCATCGCCAATGGTTCTGGTGGAATATCGTTATTTACAGAGAGTGGCATAGCGATGATTGAAACATCATTATAAAATCCCTTTGGGAAAAGTGGACGCAATGGTCTATCTATCAATCTACTACGCAAAATAGCTTGATCACTAGGTCTGCCCTCGCGTTTTTTGTATCCGCCAGGAATTTTGCCTACTGCATACATTTTTTCTTCATAATCTACATTGAGTGGGAAAAAGTCCATACCTGGACGGGGAGCTTTTGACATCGTAGCATTCACCATTACTACAGTGTCTTCACAACGCAAAATACAATGTCCATTAGCCTGTCCACAATATTTGCCCAATTCAATTTCAACCTCTTTCCCTCCAATTTCTAGTTTGTAAGTAAATCCTTTCATAATTCTCCTTTAATTCAAAGAGAATTATAACATATTCGACAAAAAAAAGATATCAAAATTAAAAACAATTTTGAAATAAATTATCGTTTTTTTTATTTTTGTCAGTTTCTTCTGTGTCCAAAACTTGAACTTCAAATTCTAATTGACAATAAATCGCCTAAATAGATTTCGCTACATCAAATTATTATTTTTCATTTGTATAAGATCATTTGACAATGACTGATATTGATTGAACAGATTGTTAGCACTAATAATCTCTTGTTCTGAGATCTCTTCCGTAGTCAAAATTGGTTTGATGACACAACTCATAGCCAAATTTGCACATTCAATTAAAATCTTGGACTCAACTGAAAGCAAATTCCATAATTGATCAAATAAATCTGGGGAGATTTGTCCAGCAAGATTATTATCATTGATGAAATTGTAAAATTCTGTTCTACATTGTTTTTTACACCCAAGACTATACAATTCCAGTTCGCCCATTCCTCTTAATTTGCCATAAGCCGTTTTAATAGTTTTGATATCCTGACTTAACTTTGTTTTCAATTCAGTTATCATCGGCTCAAGCTCTTCTGTAGGTCGCATTATTTCGTTGGCTTGACTCACGATATCCATAACAACATCTATATCCTGCTTAAATTTTTCAATCTTTTCATTCAAATCTCTTTGGTAGTGAATATCCAACAAAGCTTCAGCTGTGGCTTTCAATGATTTTTTGTAAATAGGATCGGATGTAATATCATTCAAGCTTTGCACACAATTGCCATAAGATGTGAGATATGTATTGTTTTGATTCCGCAAATTTTTGAAGTTTGAATAATTTTGAATCAAATCAAAAAAAGCATCATATATATAAAATAAATTTTCATAATATGATCTATCGACTGTATTTTCCACAATATCTAGAAATGAATGCAAAATATTGAAGTCGTAATCGGCCGCAAGATTTAATCTATTCAACTGGTGATACAACTCTATCGTATTTGTCTCCATAATCACCCCTAAAATCAAACAAAATACTATATATAGTGTAACAAAAGTTCAAAATTATATTTAATATAATATCATAAATTTTTTTTATTTCAAACAAAATAAAGAATTAAATAAAAATTTTTCTAAAAAAATTGCCCATAATATTGATTAAATATTATAAGTCGTGAGAAATTTGCTTTGAATAATTAATTATTAATTAAATTTTAAATAGTACATAATCATCAAATTAAAATCACAGTCGAGATTCAATCTTTTAAAATACAAAATATATTCCACTTTAAGAATTTAATTTATACTTTCAAATATCTCATTCGGTTTATGCTTTTATTATCTGTCAATTTTTTTGAAAGCACACGAAACAAACGAACAATCTGTAAAGACAATGCAATTCTTGTATGTAAATAATTTTCACTGAGTTTATGATAGCAAACATAAAATTCTACTATTTATTTAAAATATAGATAACAAAAAAAGCAACTTAAAGTTGCTTTCAATTATCCTCGTATGCCAAGTTTTGATTTGATCTGACGCGCACGATTGATGTCTTGCTCTGACAAGTAATCTAACAATTTCTTCCTAGTAGAAACCATTTTGTTAAGTCCACGAGTAGAATGTTTGTCTTGCTTGTTTTGCTTCAAATGCTCGGTAAGATTCTTAATCCTTGCAGTAAGTAGAGCTATCTGCACTTCAATGCTACCAGTGTCTTTTTCATCTTTTCCAAATTCTTTTACAATTTGTGCTTTATCGATTTTCATACTCTCTCCTTTTAATTCGCCTGTAGCAATGTCGCCGTTGAGCCATCGCACGACTATTGCTAAGGTACGTTTATTATATTATACCATTTTCTAGAATTTGTCAATAGATTTTCTTGTATATAAAACAATTTTCCACGCACACTAGATTAGGAGCAAAAATGAAAAAGATATTAATTATTTCACTTTCAATAATATTTGTAATGGTGTCCACTGCTTTTTTGTTGCCATCGATCAAAAAAGTAAACTCTCTACCCAACGATATGGTGGTGACGTATAGCGACATAGTGCAAGCGAACGAATCAGACGAATTTTCGCCTCTCATCAATTTGGAATTGCCGAAGAATTTGGACGTATCCACCACTGATGAACTGACTGACACCACTCTTAGCGTTAAATTATTCAATTTGTTTACGATCAAAAAGGTCAATGTGCGCTTACTTAGCGACACAGACGTATATGTTGGAGGTGAAACTGTAGGATTCAACCTTTTTAGCGAAGGGGTGATATGCGTTGGAAGCAATCCAATTCAAACCGCATCTGGAGCAAAAGAACCTATAGTCGAAAGTAAGCTTCAAGATGGAGATGCAATTTTAGAAATTGACGACATTGAAATTGAAAACATTCAAGATGTGGATAGGATCATCAATCTGCCCAGCAAAGCAGGAAAGGAACTGACTATCACTATCAAGAGAAATGACTCCATTTTTGATACCACGATCACGCCTGAATTTGATGTCCTTAGCCAAAAATACAAACTGGGTCTCTGGGTACGAAATAATGCAAGTGGTGTAGGCACTTTGACATATATCAAACAATCTGATTTCAGATTTGGTGCAGTAGGACATCCAATCGTAGACAGCTCGCTGGGCACCAATTTCAAAGTAGATTCGGGCAACATATACAAGTGTAAATTATTAGGAATCAAAAAGGGTGAAAAAAATAATCCGGGAGAGATTCGATCTTCCATAAACTTAAGTGACAGTTCGCTTGGGATAGCGGACACAAATTGCGAATATGGCGTATATGGAAATATTTTGAACAAATCAATAATAGACGCAAGCAGGACTGCCACACTCGGAGGAAGATTGTCCGTCAAACTAGGAGATGCCAAAATATATTGTGCGATCGGTGAAGAAGGGGTGAAAGCGTACGATATCAAAATTATCAAAGCAAACAGACAAAACTCTGCAGATGACAAAAGTATGACAATAAAAGTGACAGACAAAGAATTGATAGAAAAAACAGGTGGAATTATTCAAGGAATGAGCGGAAGTCCAATAGTACAAAATGGCAAAGTCGTAGGTGCCGTCACTCACGTTTTTATGTCCGACCCAACCCGTGGCTATGGTGTTTACATTGACTGGATGATTGACAATTAGTATTCCTATTAATATAGTTATTTACATTGCATAAATTTAAAAAATTATATCTATACATTATATTATTAAAAAGAGCATAATCAATTGCAAAAAAATAGCTATATAAGTATTTTATATTTTCGCATATACTTTGATATTTTTCGCTTTATTCACATCTCCTATATACGCGAGCTTACCTTCCGCAAGGCGCTGACCTTCTCGCGAAACCGTGATGACTACTTGATGATCCTTTTTGGCACTTTCTACGATCAGCCTTCTCAAAAGAGGAACGGAATAGATTCGATATTCCTTCGCAACAAGCACGGAAGGCATATAGAAATAATTTGATTTAACATTGATCTCACTTTCAGGGAAATAATAATCACCTTCATATTTTAGACCAAGAATCTGGTCAAACAACATCATTGAAATTCTATAATAGATGAAATAACCGACCATTTTATCATCAACATACAGGCAAAAAGCTTCATTTTTGTCTGTATATCTATGATAATACCACGACTTTTCATTCTTGTAGTCAAAATTCAAATAAAATTCTTTATCTATATCTATGATCGCTTCTATAATGTCAGGCGTCATATTTTTCTTTAGAACTTTTATCTCCATATACTCACCTCAAACTTTCAATACTTAATCTATTATTTTTAATATATCATATCTTTAGTTTTGTTTCAAACTAGAAACAATAAAAAAGTTTAATCCAAGGTCTCAAAGCAGATATTATGAATAATATTACACAGGCTTTCAACGATAAAAATTGTTGATAAAATATTCTATCTAGAAAAAGGTGAAATTATAGATGCTGGCACATTTGAAGAATTATTCAAACATAATCAAACATTCAAGACAATGTTCCTTGCTAAAATATCTAAATTAATGTGAAAAATCACTGTTCTTCAGTGATTTTTCTATAAATTCTCTTTTAAGATTTTGTTTAATTCTTCTAGCTTTTCTTCGCTAAGTTCGGGCACTCCTTCTAGACGGTATAAAATGTTTAGATCTTTATATTTGTGCACCCCGATCGTTTTGTATGGGAGCAACTCTACTTTCTCTACATTTTTCAGTCTCTTTGCAAATTTGCCAAGCGCAATGATATGCTCTTTATCGTCATTCATATTTGGAACGATAACCTGTCTTAGCCATATCTTTTTATTTTTACGTTGAACGGCATCAAGGAATTGATAGAAATATTTTATATCCTGTCCAGTGAGCTCTTTATATTCTCCCTCGTCAACTGCCTTTATATCCAATATCACCAAATCAGTATAATCTAGAATCTCGTCATACTCTCCTAATCCTACACCTGCGGTATCCAAACAAGTATGAATATTTTCTTTTTTACACAGCTTCAAACATTCCAATAAAAATTCTGGTTGCAACAAAGGTTCACCGCCAGAAAATGTGACGCCACCATCTATGCCAAAATAATTTTTGAATCTGCTTATTTTTTTTAACAACTCTTCCGGTCTTACTAATTCACACTTTCCATTAATATCCCAAGTCTCAGGATTATGACAATACTTGCACCTAAGTTTGCACCCTTGCAAAAATACAACAAACCTGATTCCCGGTCCGTCCAACAAACCCAAACTTTCGACACTGCTAATTTTTCCTAAAATTTTTTCCATTTTAAAATGTCTTTTTAATAAAATTAATTTAAAAATTTTTTAAAAAATATATTTTTTATTCATTTTTTTAATTCTTATTAATTTTTATGTTTTTTTTATTTTTATTTTGTTATTTTACAAATATTTTTATTTGGCAATTAATTTATTTATCTATAATTATCTTATCTTTTCGTGGAAGGTGCGCGAAATGACTTCTTCTTGATGCGCTCTTGACAATTTATTAAAGTTCACTGCATATCCTGAAACTCGAATTGTCAATGTTGGATACTTGTTTGGATTATTCATTGCGTCAATCAATTTCTCACGATTCAATACATTGACATTGATATGTTGAGCGCCCTGTTTGAAATATCCGTCTAAGATTGAGACAAGATTCTTCACTCTATCTTTTTCATCTCTCCCTAAAGCATTTGGCACAATAGAAAATGTATTGCTCACCCCATCTTGACAGACATCACAATAAGGTATTTTCGCCACAGA
This sequence comes from uncultured Clostridia bacterium, assembly GCA_944377305.1. Lineage (GTDB taxonomy): Bacteria > Bacillota > Clostridia > Christensenellales > UBA1242 > Onthoplasma. The sequence continues at coordinate 35,841 of CALWEL010000001.1, read as the reverse complement.
ATTCAGACTCGCTAGCGCACCATTGCAATCGCGTCCGTGCATAGGATTTGCACCCGGTGCGAATGCGACTCCTGCTTTCCTTCCGTCTGGAGTACTGCCCGTCTTCTTGCCATACATTACATTCGATGTAATCGTGAGAGCAGACAAAGTGTGCAATGCATTCCTATACAATTTGTGTTTTTTCAAACATTTGATGAAATGTTTCACAATATCTACCGCAATCTGATCTACTGCATCATCATCGTTGCCGTATTTTGGAAAATCTCCCTCAGTTTTGAAATCTATTGCTACACCTTGCTCATTCCTAATTGGAGTAACTCGCGCATACTTTATAGCACTAAGCGAATCAGTAGCAACTGATAGCCCTGCTATTCCAAACGCCATCAAGCGCTCTACAAATGTGTCGTGCAATGCCATCTGCCCTGCCTCGTAAGCATATTTGTCGTGCATATAGTGGATGATATTGAGTGCATCCACGTATGTCTTTGCAATTTTTTCCAGTATGTTAAAGTATGCCCTTTTCACTTTGTCAAAATTGAGGACTTTGTCCTTAATTGGTTTCACCCCGTGCACGACTAGTTTGCCACTCTTTTCATCCACTCCACCATTGATCGCATAAAGTAGAGACTTTGCAAGATTGCACCTAGCACCGAAGAACTGCATTTGCTTGCCAACACGCATAGCAGATACACAACACGCTATTGCATAATCATTACCATAAATTGGACGCATAATATCATCGCTCTCGTATTGAATGCTGTCCGTCAATATTGATATTTTGGCACAATATTTTTTGAAATTTATCGGCAATTTTTCAGACCAGAGAATTGTCAAATTAGGCTCAGGACTAGAATCTAGATTGATAAGACAGTGCAAAAATCTAAATGAATTTTTTGTCACCAAACTCTTCGTGTCGTTCAACATTCCACCAATACTTTCCGTCACCCAAGTAGGATCGCCCGCAAAAACTTCATCGTATTCTGGAGTTCTCAAATGTCGCACCAATCGCAATTTGATAGTGAATTGATCCACCAATTCCTGTGCTCCACTTTCATCCAATAGTCCTCTTTTCATATCTCGCTCAATATAAATATCTAGGAAGGTAGAGACTCTGCCTAAGCTCATCGCCGCTCCATTGTCCTCTTTCACTCCTGCTAAATATGCAAAATATGTCCATTGAAACGCTTCGCGTGCATTTGTAGCAGGATACGAAATATCATATCCATATTTTTTTGCCATACTTTTAATTTTGTCCAATGCTCGAATCTGCTCGTGCACTTCCTCACGCAAACGGATGATTTCTTCAGAATTAATATTCAACATTTTGTCCAAAAGCAAATCCGATTTTTTCTCTTCAATCAATCTATCGATTCCATACAATGCTACTCGACGATAATCTCCTATGATTCTACCTCTACCATAAGCATCAGGTAAACCTGTGATGAGACCAGCACTGCGCGCCGAACGTATATCTGGAGTGTAGACGTCAAACACGCCATCGTTGTGTGTTTTCCTCACTCCTTCACTAAAAATCTTCTCAAGACTAGGATCCATTTTCAAATTGTATGCCTTCAATGCATTTTGCACCATTCTCAGTCCGCCAAAAGGATTGACAATTCTCTTAAGTGGCTTATCTGTTTGAAGTCCAACAATGACTTCATTTTTTTTGTCAATATATCCGGGTTCAAATGCGTCAATACCTGAAATCCGTTTAAGTTCCACATCCAAGAGTCCTACCTCTCGCTCCTTTTTCAGTAAACGCATACACTTATCCCAAACTTTCATCGTTTTCTTCGTTGTAGACATCAAAAAACTATCATCCCCACGATATTCGGTATAATTTGAGGCTATAAAATCCGATACATCGATCTTATCCTTCCATAGTTGCCCCTTAAAGCCTTTCCAAGCATTATTCATAAAAGTTTGAACATTCTCATTTGAATTTTCCATAATTCACCTCTATATTTGCAGTATATCATATCAATGATTATAAATGTGTTGTTTTTACAACAAATTTTAGAAAAATTTTTGGTTCTATTTTTTATAAATCTATATTAATAATTTTAGGCATTGACATTTGGAGAAATTTGCTGTAGTATATAAAAAATCAATTTATTCGGAGTATTAATGAATACAGAAATTGAAAATGAATTCAAAATGCACCTCAAAAAAGTTTGCAAAAGCTCAATTCTAAGACACCTTGCACTTGAATTTTTCTATGATTTGGATAAAAAATTTGAGGATCTAACATTCTCTGCAAACACTTTCGAATCTCTCAATCTCGACGGTGAATATTTTAGACAAGACATAGTGAACGATTTATTCAGCAGGAAAACAGAAGCGACCGCGTGTGAAGTATTCTTATATCTATTCAAATCAAATGTGAAACGCTTAAATTTTTTCACAATCGGCGGCAAAAGTAAAAACAATTTTCTTTCAGGTTATTTCAACGCGCTTGATAAAATTATGCGCATACGAAAATTGTACCCAAATATTGGCAAATTAAAATATAGTGATCTAAAAAAATCAATCTATTCCAACAAAACAAGACCTCCGGAAATAAGCGAACGCGAATGGAAAGAATTGAAGAAGAAAAATAATTATGAGATGCGCAAACTTATTGCTAATTTAAAGAAATTGAAACAAGAAGCCAGGGAAGAATCCTTCAAACAAATTTTAGCAGAATACAAACACGTACTATATCACGAACTATGTCACGTCTTTGAATTAAAGACTTTCAATAATTGTAAACTAATAAAAAATACTTTTTCAAATTTATTGATTTGCAAAAAATTCAAATTCCTACATCTTCAATATCTTTTGAAAGACACGAAGTATATTGATGACACTATTGACAACAAATATTATCAATTGATAAATGAAATGGAAATAGAAGGTTCCATTGCAATCTCTGAAATTCTGAATGAAGAATTGGCTTCGATTTTAGATAATACTTATCAAATTTCACCAGTTCACACCACTCAAGAGAAAAGAAGTATGACAAAATCAATTTTGTCTGGGTCTTGTACATATAATCGTAATTATGACATAGCTTCTTTTATTCATCTAGCATTACCAAATGAAAATATTTTAGACTTTCGTTTCAACTCGTCCGAACCAATAGAAAAATTGAATAATCTAAACATATCTGCAGATACAATGAATCTGTATAGAAAAAAATTAATAAAACTTATTTCAGAAAAAGATCCCCAATTACAAGGAGAAAATGCTATCAAAGCGATATCTCAACTGATAGAACGCTCCAACATTTTTTCTATACTTTGTATAATAGTTGGATATACCGATATTTTATATTCTGAAAATGATGCGAATTTATCAGAAGTCATCTCTGATTGTAAAGCTATCGCTCAAGGGATATTGATTGAAGGGATAAAAAATAATTTAATAGATCAAATCAATGATGAAAGCGTAGCCAAAGATGAAGAATTTTTTATTTGTTTAAATGACTGCTTGAAAACCATAGATAATTTTTCAATTTATCCTGATCAATATATTACTCGAGATAGTGAAATTTTATCAATTGAAAAATATTGCAAGAAATATTCCAATCTTAGTCATCTATCTTCATTTAATGAATTGGTAAACCTTGCAAAAGATCTAGTAAAGTTATATTCTGGAAAAATTGAAAATTTAGATGAAATAATGACTTTTTTGAAGAAGCAACAATCTCTTGATCAAGCTTATTTCGAACGAAATATACACGCGGAAATAAACTTGATATTTCGTATCTTACAAAAAAGTATACAAAACCCATTGCACAATACATCTTTGACTCAAGATGAAAATGAAATATATACTCAAGAAATTGCGTCTTCTCATCCAAGTAAAGCAAAAAATCAAATCACACAAAATTCTGATGAAACTGGAGATACTTATGAAAATAGATAAACAAGAAAAATTATTTTGGAATAGAAAAAAATTTAAAAAGGTAAATCAAATCTTAGAAGACGAATTTAAAGCTCATCCTAAAGGTACTGGCTTTTGTCACATATTTTGGGCAAGGAAAAAACAATTATTGAAGCAATTATATAACATCAATTGGAAAACACCTGCAGAACTCAATCCTGGCATAATATTTGAATAATTGATTTTCATAATCAATCGTATTGATTATACTCTTGAATTCTTCTGCTGAAAATTGCTTTTTGATCGCCTCCCTTGAATATTGTTGTCAACAATTGCTAAAATTAGGTTATATTTTATATGCATATTATTTTAATTCACTACACGTGAAATTAAATCTAAAAAATAGTGAAATTCGATGATATTATCGCACATTATTTAAAATTTTTTATATGGTATAATATTAATGTCTAAAATAGGAGGAAATTAATTTTTCCTCCTATTTTTCAGTTATATCAAAATACGCTTCTCATAATTTTTATGAAAGTTTTTGAACAATCATATAATTGTTGTTGTAAGTTACATTTGCATTTGGCGTAAGCTCCAATGCAAGTGTGGTGTTGCCTCCAGTCGCACTTAATAAATAGTTGCCTGACAAAGTGCTCGTAGTATTTCCCGCACCCGTCCTCGTAGTTGAACCCTCTGTACCGCTATTCACTGACAAACTAACAGCTGGCTGATCTGCCGATGTGCTAGTGGCAGTAGTACCATAACTTATCAAATACGTACCGTCTGGCAAAGTAATTTGATTGCCTGTTAGCTGATAACTTATTGGGCTTCCATTCGTAAATGACGTTGTCTCACTCAAAGTAGGTTGGGTGTTCGTCGCAGATCCTGCCGTAAATAATGATGCTGCCGTAATTGCAGTAGGACCTGTTGGTCCCGTTGGACCGGTTGGACCAGTAGGGCCGGTTGGTCCTGTAGTACCTGTAGTTCCTGTAGGTCCGGTTGGTCCGGTTGGTCCAGTTGCACCCGCCGTTCCAGTTGCCCCAGTTGGACCAGTAGGACCAGTTGCGCCTGTGGCACCAGTTAACCCTGTGGCTCCTGTCGGTCCGGTAGGACCGGTTGGTCCCGTTGCTCCTGTCGCACCTATTAGCCCTGTAGGTCCTGTAGGTCCGGTTGGTCCCGTTGCACCCGCCGTTCCAGTTGCCCCAGTTGGACCAGTAGGACCAGTTGCGCCTGTGGCTCCTGTCGGACCAGTAGGACCCGTTGGACCGGTAGCACCTGTAGCTCCTGCCGCACCTGTTAACCCTGTAGGACCAGTGGGACCGGTTGGACCTGTTGCTCCCGTTGTTCCCGTTATTCCTGTCGGACCAGTTGGGCCTGTCGGACCGGTAGCACCTGTAGATCCTGTCGCACCTGTTAACCCTGTAGGACCAGTGGGACCGGTTGGACCAGTTGGGCCTCCTGCTGGGCCTGTCGGACCGGTAGCACCTGTAGGACCTGTTGCTCCCGTGAGTCCTGTGAATCCTATAGGTCCAATTGCTCCAGTAGGACCGGTTGGTCCCGTTGGCCCCGTCGGCCCAGTTGCACCGGTTACGCCAGTCAGACCTCGTGGACCTTGCGGACCAGTCGGTCCAGTCACCCCAGTAAAGATGATTCTATCTATGTTCCCTTGATTCGGACGTATTGGTCGAAATGGACGATCACAACAATTATTTTGTTGATTAAACCAAAACATAATACTCCTTTCAGTAGAATGTTCTACCTACCTCATATTATGATAAAATAGTAAAAATGTTTATCTAATAAATTTACAAAATAATACTATTTCAAACAAAAATTTCATACAATGGTATATGAATCTTTTTTTTAACTCTATATTAAATCAAATCAAGGTGCGAAAAGGATTATTTATAGTTTTGATCATCTCTACAATAATTGTAATAGTATTAGGTGTAATCTCGGCAATAAATTTTGATGGAGGAGTGTTGCCAATAGATCTATCCAATATAGCGTTCATCAAATATTTGAAAGGAGATTGTGGAGTATTTTTTCTAATATTTGGCACAATTTTAAATTTATTAATCTTTTATTTTTTGATATTAATATTTTGTAGCAAGCGCTTTTTAATTCCATTAGCAATAATTTTTTATCTATATTTTGTCTATAGTCAAATAGTAATATTCACAAGTATAATATTACTATATGGTTTTTTTAATACACTTATATTAATACTTCTGCTTCTTATCTACATTATGCTCGAAATAATATTGTTGATATTGTTCCTCTTATTTTTGTTGAATTACACTGATAGCTTTGGATACTTTAAAAATTGTTTTTCGTCCAATCATTCAAATCTATTAATGCTCACTGTCGCTTTGGTAATAATTTCTGTTTTGTTTTGTGTCGTACTAATCGTTTTGAAATCATTCGTTATTCTATTAATTTACTAATAAAATATATAATGAATTTGCTGATTTTTTATAGTAGTATTAATTAGTCCTTTAAATATACCTCCTATCTAAGTATATCAAAATCAGTTTTCTTGACAATATTATGAAATTATTTTATAATGTGCAAATATAATATACTGTCAAGGGGGATCTATAATGAATTCTACAGAAAACAATTCTGAGCAATCAAATCAACAAATTGCTGAAAATCAACCTAGCAAAACTAATTCAGATATAAATAATTTTCCTTCCGATGAAGAAGTAGATTTGAATTATAAAAACAAAAGTGAAGTCGCAAAAGGCGGAATTTTAGGCCTTTTTATAGGTCTTGCTGTAATCGTCCCAGGAGTCAGTGGTTCAGCCGTGGCAATTATATTTAAGATGTATGAAAAACTTCTTTATGCTATAGGAAATATTTTTAAGAAATTTAAAAAGTGTATAAAATTTTTGTTCCCTATATTAATAGGTGTCTTAGCTGGATTCATTTTTGGATTTTTCGGTGTCAGATCTTTATTGAATATTATTCCTTTTATTGTAATATGTCTTTTTGCAGGATTGATGTTTGGAGCATATCCTGCCGTTACAGATCAAATCAAAGGGACTAAACCGAATGCAAAATATATACTATTATTTATACTTGGACTTGCTATTCCTATATTGATCTCTTGTGTGTCCGTGTTTTCAGACGTAGCGCAACACTCTCTTGCAAATTTAAAGTTTTACCATTACATATTGTTTGTAATAATAGGATTTCTAATAGCTATCACACAATTGGTCCCTGGACTTAGCGCAACCGCATTGCTTATGTCTTTTGGCTATTTTACTCCACTAATGAATTCAGTAAGTCTTACCAATTTCAAAGAAAATCCTACAATATTCTTGGTATACTTATGCTTGATCATTGGCTTTATCGTTGGGCTTTTTGTGGTATCAAATGCACTTAACAAAATTTTAAATAAATACAAAATCCCTGCATTTTATTGTATCGCTGGCTTATCGTTAGGATCAATCATCACAATGTTCTTTAATCCAGAAATAATGGAAATTTATACTTCTTGGAGCAACGGAGGTCTTGCACTTGATATATCAATAGGTATTCTTGTATTTATTATTGGCATTGTAATTTCATACTTTTTCGTCAGATTTGAACGTAAAAAAGGATCAAACAAATAATCCACAAAAAAATTATCCATACAAATTGAATATAAGTTTCAAATTTAGTATTATTTAATCTATTTTAACTAAAATACATCAAATAATTTATAAAATTTAAAATAAACTAAAATTATAGAAAATAAACTTAGGAGAAGTAAATGAAAGCAGTTATTTTAGCAGGCGGATACGCCAATCGTCTTCGTTCAATTACCGACAATGGTCGTATTGCAAAGACTCTTTTACCAATCGAAGTCAAAGGAAAAACTCAACCTATTCTATATTTTCTACTAGACAAAATTCATTCCATCAAAAGTGTGGATGAAATAATAGTGGTTGTAAATGACTTGTATCACGATCAAATAAAAAAAGCGTGCCAAGATTATAACTCTAAAATTAATTTCACTTTGGTTTCTGATGGTTCAAATAGTCCAGAAAGTGCCAAGGGGGCAAATTATGCAATATTAAAAGCGAACAACACTATTCCAATCAGCTATGAGGATAAAATTTTGGTAATGGCCAGTGACAATTATTTCGAATTTGATTTAAACGAATTGGTCAAAAAATATGATGACCTAACTATGCAATCTCCTCGCCCAATCAATATGGTTTTATCAAAAGTTTATCCCGACAGCGAGCGCGAATATATTGCTAAAAATTTTGGAATTTTAAATATTGGTAAAAGCAAGCGCATAATTTCTCTAGACGAAAAACCAGGAATTGAAAACTTAAAGTCAAATAACTTGTCTCTCGCAATTTATATATTCAATAGAACAGATCTCGATAAAATTGAAACCTATATGGAACAAAATAAATTGGACAAGAATAAACGCGACTCGCTCGGATATTTTATAAATTTTACGATAGAAAATTCTCCTACCTACACTTATGAGATTGATGGTGAATTCTGTGATATTGGCACTCCAGATGAGTATAGAAAACTCGCCCCTACTCAACAAACATTATAATTTGATATTTTCATAAAAATTTTATTTATTTTAAAAAATTAAAATTTATTTTTAAATTAAAATATATAAATTCAAAATTCTCCATAAATTTAACTAAAATTTATTATCAATTGTAATATATGTTGAATATTTCAATGAAGCTTAAATGCTCACAAAAAAATAATCAAAATAAAAAATTATGAAAAATGATTGAAATGTTAACACTTATCTGTTATAATTTCAATATGCGGGTGTAGTACATCGGTAGTACACGGGCTTCCCAAGCCTGTGAGGTGGGTTCGATTCCCATCACTCGCTCCATAAAAGAATGACTCGCCCTTTTGTCAAATTACTAACGTAATTATTGACCTATTGGGCGGTCATTCTTTTTTCCCACTGCGAACCAGTTCTTGTGTGAGCCCTATATTTGCTCGCCCTTTTGTCAAATTACTAACGTAATTATTGACCTATTGGGCGGTCATTCTTTTTTCCCACTGCGAACCAGTTCTTGTGTGAGCCCTATATTTACTCGCCCTTTTGTCAAATTACTAACGTAATTATTGACCTATTGGGCGGTCATTCTTTGATAATCATACTTCTATAGTTTTTCACAGGCTTAGTAATGGCACTAGAAAGATCTAAATATCCTATTGAAGACTTTTTATGATTTTATCTTTTCGACTTTTGTCCTTATTAAATAGCAAAATCATATATTTGTCATTTTTCCAATTTTCAAAAATATATTAAATTTCCTTGACAGTTGAGCGAATGTTCAACTATAATTATATAAATAGTTGAACTACCATTCAATTATAAGGAGATTTTATGAATATGGGAAAATTAAACACCAATAAACCTGAGAATAAAACGACTTGTGGATGCGAAGCTAATTCGTACAGTTCTACTAATCGATGCGATTGCGATGTGATTCATACAGATACAGTAGAAAAAGTAAAAACCAAGATGTTGTCAGACGAAACTTTAATGGATATATCCGATTTTTACAAAGCGTTTTCAGATAGCACACGGCTAAAAATAATCAATGCTTTAAATATTTGTGAAATGTGTGTCTGTGACATATCCGTACTGTTGAATATGACAAAATCGGCAATATCTCATCAATTGAAAAACTTAAAAGACTTGAATCTAATCAAATCAAGACGGCAAGGAAAAGAGGTGTATTATAGTCTAGCGGACAAACACGTCCAAATAGTGTTTGAGATAACGCGCGAACACGTGGAGGAAAAATAATATGAAAAAGACAGTACGAATTGAGGGACTTGATTGCCCAAATTGTGCGCGCAGTTTATGCAGTGCAATAAATAAATTGGACAATGTGAAAAATGCGGAAATTGATTTTATCAATTCAAAATTGAGTTTTGAAAGTATAGATCCAGATTCCGCCACCGAAAAGATCATCCTTCTCACAAAGCAATTAGAACCCAACGCAAAAATAGTTTTAGAAAAGAAAAAAACAAGTATTATAAACAAAAATTTTATTATCGACTTATGCTCTCTCATACTTGGCACAATTGTAGGAATTTGTGCACTATTTATCACAATGCCAGTGGCATTATTTTGGACTTTGTTTGCAATCAGTGCCCTACTATTTGGATACAAAACTTATTACAAAGCAGTCACTCAGTTATTTAAAGGGACAATAAATGAAAACTTATTAATCACTCTGTCCGTAATAGGCGCTACAGCCATTGGCGAACATACTGAGGGTCTAATGGTCATATTCCTATATTCAATAGGAAAATTATTAGAAGGACTGGCTGTAAACAAATCTCGAAAATCCATTGAAGATTTGACCAACTTGCAACCTGAATATGCAAATATTTTAATCGACGGAGAAGAAAAACGCGTTAGTCCAAAAGATGTGGAAGTAGGTTCTACTATCTTTGTCCGAGCAGGTGAACGCGTACCGTTAGACGGCAGAGTGCTGACAGGCAAAGCTAGCCTAAACACTCAGAGTTTGACTGGCGAAAGTCTACCAGTGTTCGTAAGCCCAGATGACGAAATCTTGTCTGGTAGTATTATATTGGATGGAAAGCTCACCATTGAAACAAAAGAGGAATATTCAAACAGCACCGTTAGCAAGATAGTCAATTTGATTGAAAATGCACAAGAGAAAAAATCAAAGACTGAAACCATAATTTCAAAAATCACAAGATGGTATACGCTTGGAGTATTACTTCTATCCTTAACCGTATTTTGTATAGTTTATGTCCTCACCAGAGACTTTACCACTTCTTTATACCGTGGAATGATCTTTTTGGTCGTGTCCTGTCCGTGTGCATTTGCAATTTCTGTACCGTTATCATATTTTTCTGGACTTGGTAATGCATCGAAAAATGGAATCTTGATCAAGGGTTCAAACTATCTGGACGCTTTGGCTAAAATTAATTTGCTCGCATTTGATAAGACTGGCACTATCACTACAGGAAACTTTTCTGTGGAAAATATTGAAATTCTAGATCAAACAAAGATGCGAGACGATATCATATATCTTGCCTGTCTAGGAGAGCAAAATTCTATTCACCCTCTCGCAAAATCTATTCTCTCACTCAATACACGACCCCTTGAAAAAGTGCAAAACATTCGTGAGGAGGCAGGAAAAGGATTGTACTATTCATATAATAAAATGAAATATTTTATAGGTCGAAAAAATATGGACAACAAATCTACCATTGTAGAATTATATGAAAATGAAAAATTGATCGCAATTTTTCATCTGAGCGACACCATAAAGCACTCAGCCAGACAAGCTATTGATGATTTGCGTGCATTGAAAGTGAAAACGATTCTTCTCTCTGGCGACAACAAAGAATCTGTTGAAGCAGTTGGTAAAACAATTGGTATAGACGAAGTAAAATATCAACTCCTACCACAAGACAAATTCGCCTATATAGACAGCATAAAGAATGATAGCAAAGTCGAGATCGGATATGTGGGAGACGGCATCAATGATGCACCGAGTCTGACTCGTGCTGATGTGGGAATAAGTATGGGGATAAACGGCTCACCAGCAAGCATTGAAGCATCTGACGTGGTGCTGGTAGATGACAATCCAGACAAAGTGGCAACCGCCATTAAGATATCAAAATATACGCGAAAAATCGTTTGGCAAAACATCATCCTCTCTGCTGTCGTGAAGGTAACTTTCTTGCTTCTCGGATCATTCGGCATCACAGGAATGTTGAGCGCAGTTTTTGCAGATGTCGGTGTCACATTGATTGCCATCCTGAACAGCCTTCGTGCTTTGAAATACAACCCAAATAAAAATATCTAATTTAATCTAATCCAACCTAATTAATCAAACCTGGTGGTTTTTCATTTGAGAGAAAATTCGCTTTTATCGACAACACAAATCGCGTACATTTCTTGCACAATTTTTTTCTTCACTTTTCATATTATCCTTTTGTCATTATGATCTTTATTTTGGCACTTTACTTATATTATCTGTCCATCGGTAAATTTCTAGCGAACATTCAAACTATCTGGAGGTTTTCATTTGAAATAAACTCGTCACTAATTTGACAATTTTTTATAATTCATAATAAATTTGTATCAATTACGAAAAATATTTGTTTTAATTTTATAATTAAATGATCGTTTATATTAACAATCTATAACTTTAAAATAAAAATTATATATCAAAACTTAAATTTTATTATACTTCACAATATTTTCAAGTCATCTTTCAAGTTATATACTAGATAATGTATTAAATTATACAAAAAGAAAAAAATTGTAGAAAAAATCTTGACAATCACTTTTTTTTCATATATACTAGAAAAGTAATCTTGGCGGTGTGGCTCAGCGGTTAAAGCAATCGGTTCATACCCGATAGATCGGTAGTTCGATTCTACCCACCGCCACCAGCTACGATTTTTCTTCCAATCAGTGTAGCTTAAGATTACAAAATTCCTTTTATCCTATTGACCATTAAATTGGTCGATTATGCAAATAGCATAATTAAAACCTTCCTTTGTTTTATTATTGGTTTTGTACCAATAAAACCGAGAAAAGTACCGACATTAAGCTCTCTTATTGTCGGTATACAGATCACTCGGATCGCAATCAAGGAATATAGGATTAATAAAATTATATTTATGGTCCCATGGTCAAGCGGTTAAGACACCACCCTTTCACGGTGGTATCAGGGGTTCGATTCCCCTTGGGACTACCAAAAAACACATTATATAGTGTTTTTATCTTAAATGACTTGTCTATATGTGGTAGTTGCTGACAAGTCATTTTTTCTTGTGAGTATAATTTGAGTATAATTTTGAGTTGTTAAATATTTTTTATAAATTTCTATAGTTTTTAATATTTCTATTTAGAATATTAAATTTAATTATATTTTTTATTAATTATTAATAATTTATTTTTCATTTGTAATTTTTGAATTTATGCAAATATCTAATTAAATTTATTATATATTGAAAACTATTATTTCTAGACTCTCTGAGAGTCAGTTTCCCCTAGATCGTCTAAGATTCGATTAAACTTTAATGACGAATGAGAAGATTATAATAAAAGTAACTAAATCTCTTTTTCAAAGTCACAACAAAACTATAATATAAAAATTGAAATGTCTGGTACATACTTCGTAACGTTAATAATGAAAATTTTGTTATCTATATGAAAATTCACTAGATTAATTACCGAATATTTACTCTAAGAATTATATTATTAAAAGCCTTTGAAACTTGATTTTGATCTAAAAATTATATTTGACTACTAAACCTAATTTTTTGTAAATTCATATAATGCAATCCCTATGCTTATCGGAAGATTCAGACTATCGATTTTGTTTGTATGTTTTATCACAACGCTTTCATCATAATCAACTAGATCTTCAGGCAATCCGTTTGCTTCATTGCCGAAGATTAAATCATATATTTTACTTTCAACTTTGAATTTTCCCAAAACATTTTTACCTTTCAACATAAAGAAATATTTTTTATTCTTACTTCTTTCTAGGTAATTCCTGATCGAATCCAATTCCAAAATATTTAATGAAAAAATTGCTCCCATACTAGCACGGATAACTTTTGGATTGAAGTGGTCTACTGCCGGTTTAATGATTATAAGATTGCTGATGCCGAAGCCTAGCATTGTGCGCATAATTGTTCCCATATTACCCATATCTGAAGGATTATATAGAACAAGATTTTTTTCGCATATATCGAAATTCGTTTCATACTTTTCAAACACTCCTACGACAAAACAATTTTCTTTGTCTGCCACACGGTTAATTACCCTGTCATCATATTCAATCCTAATATTTTTCTTTTCACATAAGTTTAGCAAATTTTTGACATCTTCGCTGATCTTCAACTTTGAACTCAAGATAATTTTAATCACTCTTTCTGCTCTGTTTTTCACCAATTCAAATGTCGGGAAAATGCCGAATGTGTATGAATAGTCATTATTTTTATTATATTTAGTCAATTTAACTTCTTCTTTCATAATTATATTTTAGCATAATGAGAATTTTGTGACAAGAAAATGAAGATAAAAGGAAAATAAAGAATGATAATACGGATTCATTTTTTATATTTATCGTTCAATCTTTTTTGTAACTCCATTTTTTATTGTGAACATATCGCCAAAAAATGAAACATTTTTGTTGTCTATTATTATATAAGAGCCGTTTGGAATGGCTAAAAATTCTTTTTTATGCGATACTGGAAGAATAAAGTCATTAACAACATCAACTTCTTCGCACTCGATTTGATAAGTGTTAGTTTCACCGTCAAAATGTGGGATAATAATTTTATCATAGAAACCTAAGCCTTTTACCCACTTTCTTTCTTTTATATCCGCTTTTTCTTCTGGAAAATTGTAAACCGTTTTACATAAATTCATTGTACCCGCTGATATTCCAATAACAATTCCATTAAATCGCTTTAAAATGTTTTTCAACCTAATACTTCTAAAAAATTTGTTTTGACAAAGAATTTTTCCACCAGATAATATTACAATATCTGCTCCGAGTATTATATTTTTTGCATCTTTTTTATTCCTTGCTTCTAACAAAATTTTTTCATTAAATTCAATACCCGCCAAACTAAAACTATCTATTATATTTTTTATTTTTTCTTCATTTTCTAATACATTGTTAGGGTCGTTTGCCACATAAACAATTCTATTTGTGCCGTTTAAATATTTTTTAATGTTGTCTAACACTCTGCTTACATTTTCTAGCGGAATAGTTTGTTTGTTTCCATCCTTATCTATCATATAAGTATTTAGCCTACTAGTTAAAAACAATATCATACTTCACTCCTAATGTAATTATACCATAAAAAATTTCTTTTTAGTTAGTTTTTTAACTTGATTTATAAAATTTTCACAACACCTAAATATTAATTTCAAAATCAATAAAGATATTTATATTGTAATTTACCACAAAATCCAAAAAATGTAACAATGTGTAATTCAACATAAAAAAACATCACGATAATTAGTGATATTCTTTGGCGCAGAGAACAGGATTTGAACCTGCGGATGCTTTCACATCACACGATTTCCAATCGTGCTCATTCGACCGCTCTGACATCTCTGCATATTTTTATTATAATTGAAAATGAAAATTTAATCAATAGTTTTATCAAATTTTCAATATAAAAAAACACAAAAGTGCTTCAAACTAAAAATTAATACAGTTTCACAAGAGATTATACAAAATATTGATTGACAAAAATTCGTTGCTCATATTTTGTTTTCTAATGTTTTTGTTTATCCGTTTTTCTACAGCTGAAACACTAAAGTGCTTTTCTATTATAGGTACGACTGCTGTTCAAATTATTTGCCGGCAAATTGACTGATTCAAAGCTTCCAAGTATCCTATAGTTTTAATATAAAAACCGCTTGCAATCGCAATTATTTATTATAAAATTGCCAAATTGTTTCATAATAATTTTGTGAAGAAGAACAATTTATCAATATTTGCAAAGAGATTGAAAGAATTAATGCAGTTGCAATCTTTAAGCATATCAAAATTATCTCAAGAAACAGGCATTCCAAAGTCAACTATAAATTGTTGGCTTTTGCAAATACGCTCTCCGCAGATAGATTCTCTCGTTGAAATTGCAGATTACTTCGGAGTGACAATAGATTATCTTCTAGGACGAGAAGATATATAAATTGTTTTATATTAAAACATTTTTATTATAAATACTAACAAACAAAATGTCAATTAAATAATATTCAAACAATTAGATTGTAAATAAAACAATTAATAGAATAGAAAAAAGATTATTTTCCACCACTACCAATATTCTCACAATATTAATTTTAAAAGTATTTTACAAAAATAAATATTTTATAGCCGTTTCGCTGAAACAAACTTCAATTTTAGATAGAGATTCAAAGGAGATTTTAATGAAAAAAACACATCAAAGATGCGAAAAGCAAAAATGATGTGTTTAATTTTTATCTTTTAGCGATAGCGATACCCAATCCGGATGTAACAAGACCGGCGATAGCGATTACATATGGTCCAACACTTGGCATCATAGACATATTATCTGTTGAAGCCTGACCGCATCCAACAAATAACGCGATGATGAACACCAATGAGCATACGATACCTACAATTGCAGCAATCTTCATAAGCAAATTCAAAATTCCCAGATTCAAGAAGAATTTCAAAATGCAGATGACAGCGACAACAGCAACGGCGATCAAAGCTATCCACATAAAGATTCTAGCAGTCTGCCAAGCTCCTAAATAATCAGGTCGCATTCCTTCAGGTAGTTCAGCCATAAAATCAATCGTGTCAAACCAATCATTCATCGACAGGCTATCAGATAGCCTTGAAGAAGTTGCGATAAATTTGAAAGCCATACCAACGAAAGTGAAAACACCTGTTACGATAGCAACGATTTTCAAGATAAGACTAGTAGAATCTGTTTTATTCTTTGCCATAAACCCTCCTTTATATTATTATGATAATAACTGATAAAAATATTATTGTCAAACAAAAAAAAGAAATTTATAGAATTTTGTCAAATTCGTTATATATTCAGCTCTAAAAGACAAGCAAACACTATATAGCTGGCAAATGTATCTCTAATTGCACAAACCTAGTAAATATTCAGCTATTATGAGCACCTATTATTATCAAGGTATCTTTTAAATATAGAAATCTTGGACACATTTTTCTCTTTTCATACAATCTAAACGACTCTATCAAGATCTTAGATGACAGAATCTCAATGCGGTGGCTTACAGATAAGTGAAGATGGGAGGGGTATAGATAGCACTATGAATAGACCATATTTATAGTTATTTTATTTTTATTTCAAAAGGAAACTAATCATTCAATTGCTAATAGATATGTCTAGAAGAATTATAAAATCCAGTATTGACGAAACGCACAATTAATGCTATTATACGCTTAGTGAGAAAGTATGAAAAAGAAAATTAAGCCTGTTAAATATCTTGAATTGAATGGTCAACAAATTTTTGTAGGCAGTTTAATTAATGCCGAACTTGTAAAATTATCAAATACATTTGATGATATTATTTATGATGCTCCACGTTATTATTCTCTCATTTTTAATACCAAAATTCTGAACGAAATTATGCGAGCTTATTCAAACATTAATAATCAATTAAAAAATATGATTAAAAAATATGAAAATGAAGAATTCGAATATCTAGAGAACTGGTCAGATGTTATGATAGATGATATTATCTCATTGTTTACATTCATCGAGTCTATTGAAGAAAGATTATCTCCTGAAAAATACAATCTATCACACAACAAATGTTACTCAAAATTACATAATTGCATTTCTGGATCATTAGTAGATCTATCCACTATCTTATTTGATTATTTACGAATAGAAGAATATCAAGAAAGTGATAGATCAAAATTCCATCCATTCTCTCAAATTCATATATCTGTCGCAAATGATTATACTGGAGATATTGATGTCATCCCGCATCGTTCCGGATTCTATGATATGCTAAATAATAAAATAATTAAAAAAGAAATTGTAAGTATTCGGCAAGCTGACAATTTAAGCAATAATTCTATATAATTTCATATCTATTAAGCATTGAGAAAATCAAAGAGGTAAGTATGGCACTAATAAAAAAATATTTAAATTTAAAAACGGGGAAAACCTTCGTAGGAAAACTTGTTGGTGTTTATCTTGGTGAAATGTCCGATTATGTAAAAGATGTTTTGGAAGAAAGATCCCTGTTTTATACAATTATTTTTAACGCTAAATTAGTAGACGAAATAATCTCAGCATTTACTACTGTGACAACCACTCTAGATTCTTTGTCTGAAAAATATCAAGACTATGAATTCGAACAAAATCGCAACTGGAGAAATATTATATCCATTGATTTAGCATATTTGTTTAACACTTTAGAATCATACGAACAACGATTTGATCCGAACAATCAAAAACTTAGCAGTTCAGAAACCTACTGTCGATTAACTAACATTTTTTCATCTATGTTAGATGATTTGTCTATAATGATACAAAGTTATTTGAAGATTCAAGAATATCAAGAAATTGATCGATCAAGATTCTTCCCCAATAGCCAAATCTCTATTTCAATTGTCCCAGATTCTCCATTAAAAAATATTGAAGTAGTACCACGTAGATCAGGTTTCTATGATCAAGCGCATAATAAAATACTCAAAAAGGAAATTGTCAGCATTCGCCCTGCCTCTCTATCTCAAAACGATGAAAATAAATGTGACACAATCTGACCTATTTGATCAATGCTTTATAACTATTATATATCTATATTTCAATGACAAGGCGCACCAAAAAAGTTTATTGAATACGCTTGGTATTTAAATAAAAAATTTACTTTTAAATAAAGCAGATTATATAATATTCTACGTCGTATAAATAATTCTATAATTTCTTCTTTGATTCTATATTCAGTAACATCTTTTTTCTGTCCAATCCCCAAGCATATCCCGTTAGATTCCCATTTGCACCAATTACTCGATGACAAGGAATGATTATACTGATAGGATTATGTCCAACTGCATTCCCCACTGCACGCGCAGAAGTTCTTTTGCCTGTAGATAGAGAGATTGCCTCTGCTATTTCTTTATATGTCACTGTTTTCCCATAAGGAATATTATATAAAATTTTCCATACTTTTTTTCTAAACTCAGTTCCTGAAATACTAACTGGTATTTCTCTACTATCCACCGTCTTTCCTGAAAAATATTGATCCAAAAATTTTGTTGTTTTTAAAAAAATGTTTAAATTTTGTTGTCTTGTATATTGCTTGTTGTCTTCCGGCTTAAAACTTTTTTCACTCACAAAGTATAATCCTTGCAAATATTTCCCATCACTCAACCCTATCATCTCCCCAAGTGGCGATATGTAATTAAAATAATACATAAATTCTCCAATATTTCTGCGACAATTATATCATAAAAATCAACAAAAATGTCGATAAAATTTTCTATCAATCTTCTCTTTATTTATTAAAATTTAACCGACTATAATATCACGATCGAAACTACATATATCACCACTCTCACTAAATTTTCTTTAATCATTGATTCTAAAAAAGTGAAATTAAATGATAATGTTTTCATTATAAATCTTTGTTTTTTGTGTTGATCACAGCTTTAATTCGTCTGACTCCCGCAGATACTGCCTCTTGCTTTACAATTTTGAAATCTACAAGTTCACTTGTGTTCTTGGCGTGTGGACCTCCGCATATTTGAAAATCTACATCTCCTATTTTATAAACAGATATCACGTCATCATCGTGAGCTTTGAGCACTCCATAAGCACCATTTTTCTTTGCTTCAGAAAATTTCATTTCCACTCTTTCCACAGGTATAGCTTGTTCGATAGCATTATTTACAAAATTTTCCAATTCTTTAACTTCGTCATCTGTCAATTTTCTATCGAAATTAAAGTCAAAGCGCAAACGCTCACTTGTAATATTGCTACCTTTTTGTTCAATTGTTACGCCAAACATTTTTCTTAACCCCGCGAGCAACAAGTGACAAGCGGTGTGCAATCTGGTTGTCCAAACACTATCATCCGCAAGCCCACCCTTGAACACTCCGGCATTAGTTGTACGAGCCAATTCTTGATGCTGACGAAATGCCTCATTGAATCCTTGCATATCTACTTTGTATCCACGCTCATTCGCCATTTCTGCAGTCAACTCAATAGGAAAGCCAAAAGTATCATACAATCTAAATGCGCTCTTTCCGCTAATCATTTTTTCTGCAATATAGTTTGGATCTTTTGCCAAAAATTGATTTTTTCGTTCAATTCCCTGAATGACCTTTTCAAATTCACGATTGCCTAATTCAATAGTTTTTAAAAACTTTTCTTCCTCTTTATTCAATTCGTCTATTATCTTTTGTGAATTGTTCTCCAATTCTGGATAATCGAATTTGAAATAGTCAATATATATCTTAGCAATTTCTCCAAGGTGCCCACTGCTAATACCCAATCTTTTTATATGTCTAATAGCACGACGAATTAAACGGCGCAAAACATACCCTTGACCTAAATTGCTAGGGCAAACACCTCTTTCATCTCCTATAATAAACGTAGCGGCACGAAGGTGATCCGCAATAATTCTAAAGGATGAAGTGAATTTTTCATCTTTATAATCTTTGCCACTTATATTCTCCAAATATCGTATAACTGGCGTGAATAATTCCGTTTCATATACAGATTTAAGTCCATTCAACTTGCAAAGTGTGCGCTCCAAGCCCATACCTGTATCGACATTAGGATGCGTAAGTTTTTCCACAGTTTTGTCTGGATTTACTTTGTATTCCATAAAAACATCGTTCCAGATTTCTAAAAACTTCCCACAGTCACAACTTGGATTGCATTCAGGCGAACACTTTGGTTTCCCAGTATCAATAAACATCTCTGTATCAGGACCGCACGGACCAATTCCGCTTCCCAATATCCACCAATTATCTTTTAAATAATAGATGTTTTCTTTTTTTATACCTTGTTCTTCCCACAGTTTAGCCGAAAGTTCATCGCGCGGTGCAATGTCATTTCCTGCAAATACTGTAACTGCAATTTTATCTTTGTCTAATCCTAAATATTCTGGACTAGTCAAAAATTCGTAACTCCACGGAATCATTTCTTCTTTGAAATAATCTCCCAAACTCCAATTCCCCAACATCTCAAAAAAAGTGCAGTGACTATCATCTCCGACATCATCGATATCTCCTGTACGAATACATTTTTGAAGATCACACAATCTTTTACCTTTAGGATGAGGCTGTCCGAGCAAATATGGTACGAGTGGATGCATCCCAGCAGTAGTAAATAGTACACTAGGGTCATTCTCTGGTACAATGCTAGCGCTAGGTATTAAAACGTGATTTTTGCTTGTGTAGAATTTAAACCACTTATCTATCAATTCTCTTCTGGTAATTTTTATCATAAATTCTCCTCTTTTTGCACTTCGTCAAAACTGCCATTTACAATTAAATATAAAACTGTTCAATCTAAAATGCCAACTTCTGATTGTTCAAATTTTAATATGAATCGCTAACTATAATAGCATTACAAACCCAATTTAGTCAAGATTTCTTTATGGATTTGTTCGATTGTCTTCAATTTTTTATCTACGCAATTGATGTGAATCCAATCAAATTTATTTGCTATATATTTAGCTCGCGCATAAGCCAAACGGATATGATTATCATCCGATTCTAATATGTCTTTTTGCTTTTTATTTTTAAGTTCCATACGCGATCTCGCCAAAGGTATACTAAACTCTGGCGGATTGTCTAAAAAAATAATTTTATCTGGGATTGGAAGTTTTAGTTTGCTATACTCAAAATCTACAATCCAATCAATGAATCGATCTATATCTACTTGATTGTTCATCTTGGTTGACTGATGAATCATATTGCTCGGCACGTATCTGTCAAATAGGACAAAATCATAATCTTCAATATTAATATCATTATGCATTGTAATTAATCTATCTACAGCATACAGTACACTATTTTGGTATCCATCAAAATCGTCCTTTATTTCTCCGCTTAAATACATTTTGACTGGTTCGCTAGAGGGACTATCGTAGTTAGGGAAACTAATGAGTTTGCATTTATATCCTTTCTCTACTAGATAATCGTACAATTTTTTTGTCTGCACAGCCTTTCCTGATCCGTCGGTTCCTTCAATATCAATTAACATAATCAACTCCTCGTTCATTATATCATTAATTGATATTTAAATCAAACAATCATAAATATCTTGTGAAAATCCAAAATCAAACGTTAAGTAGAATTATTTGTAATGAAATACTTATAATATCTAATCATAAAAAACTGAAAACACAAATCAAAATAAAGGTATGCAGTTCGGCATCATATTCATATATTCATCTCGATTTTTCTATCCTTATTAGTATATGGAAAGTATAAATTTTTCTATTGACAAAGTGCTCTATTTTTTATAAAATATAATTATGAAAGTTTTTTGGAAATATTTTTTGATAGTAATATTGCTTCTCATAGGGTTGTGTGCGCTAAGCATTTTGTATTTATTCTTCGTCCCTGGTTCAAGCCTATTTGGCATTACTTATATCAGCTACTCTGATAATTTCAATTCAGAAGCTTATGATGCGACTAATATAACCACCATCCGCGTCAATTCTAGAGCGTATGACGTGTCCATTCTACCTGCCTCTAGCGAGGAGATTTCACTCAGAGTGTATGCCAATTCGTTAGGCTTTGTATTGAATAGAAATAGTGATGTGAATATAGATGAAAAGATCGAGGGAGATGAATTGATTTTTGACATTGATGAGCCGTATGGTGCCGCAGTCATCAACGATTCACGCATTCAATTACGTATTCCTACAAGCAAAGCTTTCAATATAATTTTGAACAACAATTCTTCTCTTACTACGATCAACAATGAAAATTTACAATTAAATAATTTAATATATGAAACAGATCGCGGAAATCTATCTTTTACACGTGGTACACTTTTGGGCTATATCGATGCTAGCATTGGACGGGCAGATTTTGTAATCGGAAAAAATGCTGTCATAAATAACAATAATGTCTATTTATCTGCCACTAGTGGATACTTTGAAGCATTATCTACTACACTTGGGGATGTCATAGTTGAGTCGAACAAAAATGCAGTAATACGCATAAATTCTTGCAATAATTTTGATGAAGACCAAGCTGAAGCTGGCGGACGAATTCAGATTGACACCGTAGCACAAGTGAATATTACCGCTGCGGATACAAACGTTTATATCAACAATCTCACAGATGGCGGGACCATAAGATTGACCAAATCTGGTAGAATAGAAATTACAAATGTGCTAGCAGAGACCGACTTGTTTACAAATACTGGCAACATTACAATCGCCGAAAGCAAAGGTCCAATTTCTCTGACCTCTGAAGATGGCAACATTCAAGTGACTTCAGCGTACCTTCGCGTGCAAACTAATACTGATTATGGTGATGTTGATATCACCTTTAGCGAAGAGGCAGAAAGTTATAACGATAATCCGAATTCCCGTATGCTAATGGCGACAACTAATAATGGAAAAATAAGTGCAACAGGAGTAGAAAATATTTATATAACGATTCAAGACAATGGCAGGGCGGAAATCTCGATGCAAGACGTATATGGCGAAAATGTGATTGATGGAAAAAGGGGATCTATTTCTATGATCATCAATAGATATTCAGAATACAGATTGCATACAAAGACTGATTCTGGAGATGTGAGCGTCAATCTAATGCAAATTGCAGGCACAGGAACTGGCGGATACACGGACAAGGAAAGAACCGAATATGTGAATTGCACTATCACTTCCTTTAATGCCACGTTGGAAGTCAGCACTACAACTGGAAGTTTATATATTCGCGATGAAGAATTGATTGAATATTGATACAAAGAACAGATATTTCAAAAATCACCTTACTGAATTTACCTTGTGGAATAATTATATGATTTAACATTTTAATAGTTTTCCATAAATTCTGAGGTGATTTTTTGATTTGCTGTTGGATCCTTTTATTATTTATTTAAACCATTTCATCAATAACAATGTCTAAAATGATAAATATTTACAAAAAACATTATATTATACATAATCATTTGAATTCCCGAAATATAGTAATATCCCTGAATAAACTGCCTCGACAAATTTTTCACAATATTCTTTGGTATTCAAAAGTCGTTCCTCCTCTGGATTTGAAATAAATCCACATTCTATCAAGATCGATGTATAATAACTACAATTTAATATATAATAATCTCCAACTTTTCCTTGTCTAGTTGGCGCATCACAGTAAGTGTTCAGACTCGCTTGTATCAAATCCGCGCAACGTTTGCTCGCTTCATCTCCATTTCGATAGTATGTGAGCGCACCTTTTGCACTAGGAGATCCAAAACTATTCATATGTATACTTATAACCAAATTTGGATTAGTGTTTTGTATAATATTAAATCGAGCTCGCATATCGCTCATTTTTTTATTTGAAGCAAATTCTGAGTATAGACCATCATCAGTTTTTCTAGTCAATTCCACTCTATACCCTGAACGGACGAGCCTTTCTTTCAATACTTGAGCATATTTCAAGTTTATCTCTTTTTCAATCGTACCATTTACTCCGACACTACCTCCATCTCTGCCTCCGTGACCTGGATCAATTACAATGGTGATACCATTATAATTTGAAACACTATAAGCAACGATCCCAGAAAAACAAGATGAAAGTATTATCATTATACAAAAGATGACAATTAAACAGCGGTTATTTTTAAAAAAACGTTTAAGCATCTGAAGACTTCTCATAAAATAATTATATTATATTTGAATTATAGTTATGACCAAGGTTATAGAAAGTAAAATATTACTTTTCATTAGAATTCATAGTCCATATTTTGAATATTATTTATCATAAAATACAGAATTGTCAAATTTCCTTCCAATAATAAGCAAAATGAAAATCAAATTAATCTTACTATTATATATTGACAATCTCTTTTATCGTATGTTATAATACGGGAAGGAGTGCCTATTATGAAGAATTTATCATCAAATTTCAAGAGGATTTCAGTAATTATTTTTTTTGGTATACTATTTTGTTTATTTGTATTATTACTTACAGGATGCACTGGCAATGATTCAAAAAATTCAACGCAAACTGAACCTTCTATAGAACAAAGTTCATACACAGTGAAGATCAAAGTCAACAACTCAGACTATGGCGAAATAATAAATGAAAATTTGAAAACCAAATATAATTATGGCGAAACAATAAACTTTCGTGTATTGTTAAATCCGGGTTATATTTTGGATAAATACTCAGACGACCCAAACACACGTTCGCTTGAAAGATCTATCGTTGTTACTGAAGATATAGAGATAATTGCATATCTTGCTGAGGGTTGTGAATTTACATTTTATGGATACCCTGTGGCGAGTTTCTTGGATACAAAGAATCTTGCCAATGTGTCTAACTCAAGTGGACTCGGATATTCTTATTACATTACTCAAAATCAAAAAGTAAATACAGGTTATTTAAGATTCTACGTAGAGGACAAAGACGATTTTAGCTTTTTCCTTTTAGAACAGTCTGGCAAAAAAATTCTTTTAGCTAAAGATCCGAATGAAAATTTTATATATGGTGAAGAATCTTTTGACGAATTTTTTGATAATAACAAAGATGAACTTATCAAAATCAAAGAGTGCGATACGTTCATAGGTTATGCTTATGCTCAATATAAAGATTCTGCAGATGAAAGCAAAAATCCTTATGATGACATCGAACTAGGAGTATTTGAAGAGAACAAAATAGATTGCACATTGAATTACTTGTATATAATTGACAATGTAAAACATATAAAAGGATTTATAGAAACAAGTGATAATCATTTTATTACTACTCATATTGCAGAAAACAATGACTCAGTAGCTTTCTCAATTTTGAGATTATTCCTATTTGAGGACCAAATCTATTTTTATCACCAGGCCAACGATCATTATTTAGTTAACTATTCCGCCAGTTTTTCGGATAGTTGGTCGATTAATAATATTGAATATAGTATAATATTCAATTCACCAAAGCCATAAAACAGATCTTCTTGATCTGTTTTTATTTACCTACAAGAATTAAATCTACCCTATTAAAACTTTTTCAAATATATATTATCACTATTGTTGATATAGCAAACTATGATCATCTTATATAACGTTAATTAATCTTGCATTATTATATAATCTATTTAATAAAAATTATATATTATAATACCATTTTGATCTTTGGATGAACGAATTTTATATCGGCTTAATTCATTATAAACCTTGCTCGTTCTCTTAATCTATATATCTCCGAATTTTCATAACTTTTCTACATGTTATATGCTCAGTTTATTCATTGCATAGATATTTTATTTTGTATTTTTATAATTATTTTGAACACTAAATTTGATTAATTTGAATAATTTAAAAGCAACTTAATATATATTAAATTTTATTACTTTATAATTCATTTTACTTTTTATCATAATTTATATATAATGTTTTTTAATAATATACGGCAAAAGAAAATAAGGGATATCTAAAACTCTGAACAAATTTAGGAGGTTGCTTAAAATATGGACATATACTTTATTGGCATAAATGATAATATATTACAAACTCAAAATAATTTCTATGGTTCTATAACTGTAGAAAGAAACTTTAACACAAAAAATAATATTTGTTTTAAGGATGTTTATCCCAACAAATTTGTAGATTATAATAATATTGCAGATTTAAAAAAAATTGATAGATTTTTTATAAAATGTGTGAAAAAAATAATCAAAAAGAATCCTAATGCTTATTTTATGCGCTATAATGAACACAATTTAAAACATTTTAATTTACGAAAATATCATATTTTAAGTGCTAATAAATATCAAACTTACAATTTTATTAACAATAAATTTAAAATTAGGGAAAGATTAAAAACCATTACAAATATCTTGCATTATGATTATGTCTGCGGGAGGAAAAAAATAAAAAATTATCTACTCAATCGTTGGAGTATGGAAGATTGTGATTTTGTATTACAAGAAAAATTTGGATTTGCTGGGCATAACACTTTTATCTTCACGAAAAACAATTATAATCAACAATTAAAGAAATTAAAGCAATTTACCACCTATAGCATTTCAATACTGCAAAAAAATTCAATTCCTATCAATATTCATCTTTTTATACAAAATGATCGAGTAGAACATTTTGCTCCTTCCCAGCAAATTATCAACACTGATAAAAATCAAATGAATTATGATGGGGCCTTATTTAATTTAGAAGCCTCTACTGAGAAATTAGTGATAAAAGAAGCTCAAAATATTGGTGAATTTTTGCGCGCTCTTGGATATCAGGGGGTACTTGGAATAGATTTTATTCTATCAAATAATGTTTTATATTTTATGGAAATCAATGCACGATTCCAAACTTCATCGGCTAAACTAAATGAAATGTTGCTTCAAATTGGAGAGAAAACCTTATTCAATAAGCAATTAAATCTTTTAACAACTTTAAATAAAAAAAATTTATTAATGAAAAATTAAAAAGAATTTTTGACTAACGGAACCCGCATTGAAGATGAAAGTTTAAATTTTTTTATACAAAACTGATTTTTTTAAAAAAATAATTGATAATTATAACTTAAATCTAACCTCATTTTGACTAAAAAATTCCACAATATACTATAAAATATAACATATTTGTTAATATGCTTTTATTTTGTTCATTGACATAACTTGTCATCTCGTTTTACGAGATCCGGATCAATAGCAATGGTAATATCTATATAATTTAAAACACTTTAAGATACAATTTGAATAAAAGCAAACATCAACACAAAAACAAGCATCGTTAATATTAAATACATAAAAGCTTTTTATTTTCATATCTTGTTTAATTATTATTTTTGATACATTAAACTATAATTTATATTTTATAATATAAATAAAATTATATCATTTTTTGTCTTATCCACAATATTTTTCGACTTTTCCACACGATTTCCACAAGTTATCCACAGAGTTATCCACATAATGTGGATAACTTTCGCTATTCGTTTTCTTATTTTATAAATTATTCATAAAAATTAGAATGAAAATTTTGATGAATATGTTATAATAATATTATGAATAAATATAGGAAAATATTTGACAATTTGTCACAATCCAATTCCGTATGTCTTATAGGACATATTGACCCAGATGCTGATGCTCTATGCAGTACGATAGTATTGCGAAACTTTATAATGAAGCAGTTTGGAATCAAACGAGTCGACATTTTCGCTGAATGTAATGAATTGCCAGACAACTATTTACCTATCATAGAAGCCGTTAAAATAAATAAACAATGCACGCGCTATCACACCGCTATAATGTTAGATAGTCCGAATCTCGATAGAATCGGAAAATACAAAACGCTATTTACAAATGCCAAACAAACGATCGTCATAGATCACCATAATACCAATAATCGAAATGGCGATTTCAATATAGTAGAAATTGTGAGTTCTACTTGTGAAATAGTATATAAAATTTTGAAAGCTTATAATTATCAATTTTCAAAAAAAGATTATGGTAAACTGTATGCTGGAATTATCACGGATACTAATAATTTTTCTGTAGGCGCTATGACTCCTGAAACGTTTAAAATCGCCAGTGCTTGTTTTAGTCACATTGATCAAACAGCTATTTACAATAATTTTTTTGGCAACAATACCATACGAAATATGCATCTTCTAGCTTTAGCAATTGAAAACACAATTACACTAGAAGATGGAAAAATTATTTTAACTCAAATTACTCGCGATCAAGCGAATCTATACAAAGCCAAATTCGAAGATTATACTGGAATTATTAATAAATTATCTACCATCTCTGGCAGCTGCTTAGTATGTTTTGTTCAGCCAAAAGACGATTTATACTATGTAAGTATGCGAGCAAAACGAGGCTTTGATGTCTCTTATATTGCAAAAAAATATGGAGGAGGTGGTCATATTGGAGCCGCAGCCTACTTAAGTGACAAATCCATAAAAGAAATTGAAGAAGACGTTCTAAAAGAATTTTTAGAACAAATTCATAATAAAAAAATCCAACCTACGAATATTTTCTAAAACTTATAAATAAAGATTGATGAAATAAAAACTATTTTTTAATATTAAAAATGGTTATAATATGTTTATCATTTTCATAATTGATAAAAAAGGAACTTAACAAAAACAATAAAGTTCCTTTTTTTAATTTATTCTGCCAGTTTCGGAGTTTATAGACCTTAGTCTATTGTTTAAAAAGTTAATATAATACAACAACAATACTAAAATTCTTACCACGGCTGTTTCCTTGTTTCAAAAAGCTTTAAATTAATCCTTTTCCATTTTTATTTGCGTCACACGATCTGATTGGCGCTAAACAACTTTATTTTTTAAACGCAAAAACATAACAAACAGCGCAGGCATCTGATAGAAATCCTTATTTGCGTAAAACCACATCGTAAATTCTATCTAAATCATCCTGGGAATAGTAATCAATATAGATTCTTCCTTTTCTGTCATTTCCGATTACTGTCACTTTTGTTCCTAATTTTCTCTGTAATTCAGAAATAAAATCTTGAAGTTCTTCACTTGGTAATTTTGCAATTTTCTTCTTCTTTTTGTTGCCAAGGATAGCATCAACTTCTTTTTCAAGATCTCGTACAGTCAATTTATCTTTAGCAATTTTTTTAGCCAAAATCAATTGCGTAGCATAATCCGTTACAGATGCAAGTATCTTAGCGTGACCAAAAGATATCTTCCCTTTTTCTATTAAATCTATTACTTCAGGATAAAGAGTTAAAATACGTAGACTATTTGCAATTGCCGATCTAGATTTGCCCAACCTTTCAGCCACCTTTTCCTGAGTTAAACCATATTCATCCATTAATTTTTTAATACCCTTAGCTACTTCCACTGGATTCAAATCTTCCCTTTGCAAATTTTCTATTATTGCAATTTCTGCTATTTGCTTATTCGAATAATTTTTGACTACAGCATCAATATCCTTTAGTCCGCACAATTTACAAGCTCTAAATCTCCTCTCACCCGCAATGATCATATATCCATCAGGCATTTCATTTACAACTATAGGTTGTATCAATCCGTGAATACGAATACTTTCAGCCAATTCATTAAGACTTTCTTTATCAAAATTTTTTCTTGGTTGATTTGGATTTGTATAGATTTTATTTATATCAATCTTTTCTACATCGCCGTGTCTCATCGTATAATTATTTAGAGGTTCTTCCGGCTTCTTTGTTTCGGTTTCCTCATCATAGACTTTCAACAAACTATCTAATCCTCTTCCTAATCCTAATTTCATATTATCCTCCATAGTTCCACGTGGAACATTACACAATTATTATAACAAATTTATATATGCGTGTCAACAAAAATCATAATATAATTTTAATATTTTCATTATTAACATTATACAATCAAGTATTATAGTAACAACATTTATTATTGAATTTTAATTTGAGCAGTAAGACATTCTTTAACAGTTATATTTAAATATTATTAATTGTTTTTTAATTTTTATCAAATGTTCCACGTGGAACATTAATGATCTTAAAAATAGATATTATTATTCAATAATAAAAAATTAACATCTTTTATATGTTTAATATGATTATTAAATTTATTTTTACCAAAAAATATTTTAATTCTTTACAAATTGAAAATATAGCTTTTTAAACGATGTGAAGAAAAATAATCATTATACAATTACAATCGATAGGCATTTTAAATTATAAATTATATTTATAGAATTTATTATTAATAATTATATCATAGCTTATATTCAATCGAATTTCTTGATTGTTCCACGTGGAACAATCTATCAAAACTCTAGATTGATATTTGTAAGATTAATACAAGATCAAAAAAGGTTCTGATAACTATATTTATACTTATCTAAATCATTTTTTATTTCAGAATCGATAATGATTCCATTTAATACTTAGACATTAGCAAAAAAATTAACAATGATATTTTTAATTAAACTTAAGACATATTTGAAATATTATCTACATATATAACTTATAATACAATTGAAATAATCTTATATATTAGAATACAGATATGAAATGTTAATTCTTTTTCTTTATTTTTGATTAAAAAATGTTCCACATGGAACATTTTAATATTAATCATATTCTATTGTTTTCTCAAAAATTCTTCACATAAAGCTTTGTATGCCAAAGCTCCTTTACTTTTGCTATCGTATAATAATATAGGCTTTCCGTGGCTGGGACTTTCTGCCAATCTGATATTCCTAGGTATATATATATCGTAAACTTTGGTCTCAAAATATTTTTTAATTTCATCCGCTACTTGTGTAACTAAATTGCTTCTATTGTCTTTCATTGTTAACAATACTCCTTCAATTTCGATACTAGGATTTAAGTGTTTCTTTATCAATCTTACCGTATTCATTAATTGTCCTAAGCCAACTAAAGGAAAATATTCACACTGAATAGGAATGATTATAGAATCCGTAGCAGTCAAAGCATTAACCGTAAGTAACCCCAAAGAGGGCGGGCAGTCTATAAATATAAAATCATATGTATCTTTAATATCTTTCAATGCTTCTTTTAGAACGTTTTCTCTATTGTCAACATACACCAAATCAACCTCAGCACCGGCAAGATCAACCGTTGACGGCAATACATCCAAATTTTTCACAACAGATTTATATATCGCGTCTTTAGCTTGAATCTCGCCTAATAATACTTCATAAATTGAATTTTTGCCTTTTTCTACCTCGACGCCCAAACTAGCGCAAGCATTCCCCTGAGGATCTATATCGATTAAAAGGACTTTTTTGCCTGCGTCTGCAACATAAGCGGCCAAGTTTACGCAAGTTGTAGTCTTGCCAACCCCTCCTTTCTGATTGGTAACAGAAATGATTTTTCCCATATACAATTACTCCTAAAAATATTTTATAACTTTTTCATTTTTTTTGCAAATAAAAATAACCAAAATATTAAAAATAATATAAAAAATATGTTTTTAATTGAAAATTTCTGCAAAATTTTATAGATAAGATAAAATTTAAAATTTTGTCTCCAATATTTATACAATAATATAAGTCATAAAAAATTAATTGACAATAATTTCAATTTTTATTATTATTTCATTATAAATATATTTAGGAGAATAAATGAAACCAAAATATTCAATAATTGTCCCAACATTTAACGAAGAAGAATCTATTTCTCTTTTTTTAGACGCAATAACTCCAATAATGAAAAATTTAAACGAAGAATATGAATTAATATTTATTAACGACGGAAGCAAAGACAACACCTTAAATATTTTAAAAAATTATGCGAATAAGGACGAACATATAAAATATATAAGTTTTGCAAGAAATTTTGGTCAGCAAGCTGCTATTTTCTGCGGATTAGAGCATTCGTCTGGAGAGGCAATGATTATTATGGATGTAGATCTACAGGATCCTGTAGAAGTCATTCCTCTGATGATAGATAAATGGAAAGAGGGCTATGAAGTAGTGCACGGGAAACGAACTAAACGAAAGGGGGAAACTTTTTTTAAAAAAATCACATCTTCAATATACTTAAAATTTTTGCAAACCATTAGCGGATTGAAGATTCCAAAAAACGTTGGCGAATTCAAATTGCTAGATAGAAAAGTAGTAAATGTAATCAATTCAATGCCTGAACATGATAGATATTTGAGAGGTTTGACCTCTTGGATAGGATTCAAGCAAACCGAAGTAGAATTTGAGAGAAAAGAACGTCAAGCAGGCGAAACAAAATATACATTGAAAAAATTATTAAAGCTAGCGGGAAATGGAATTATTTCATTTTCTACTTGGCCACTAAGTATAGCAATGAAAAGCGGAATTCTATTTGGATTCTTGAGCATCGCTTGTTTTATAACATTTATTGTCTTAGTATGTTGTAAAATTTTCTTGCCTTTGACAGCCTGGTTATTCCCTACAATTACATTAATGTTCTCAATATTATTCATTATAATAGGATTTAATAATATTTATATGCGCCGCACTTATGAAGAAGCAAGAAATCGTCCGCGCTACATAATTAGCGAAACAAAAAATTTTAATAAAATTTAAACATCATAGATATTTTAGATTTTATATTACTTAAACTTTATGATTAAAATGATTAGACAAAACAACTATCCTAGTATTCGTACGCAGACAACAAAGAGGTTAAAGGTGTTAGACATAATTTGGTTAACAATATGCATATTAATTGCAACATTTTTCATAATCTTTCTTTCAATACCCAAAAATATATATTTAACTTTGTTCAAAAAATATAAGACATTTGCTAACGAACATAAAACCGCTTCTGAGATCATAAGATTCATCATTTGTGGAGGCATTGCCACCGTCATTGATATGTTTGTAATGGGTGTCGTTATGTATTTAATGCAACCAAACATATATGACACATTTTTAAATGTATTTATAAATACACCTACCCCATCTACACTATCAACAGTCATAGGGACAGGCGTTGGATTTTTGTCAGGGTTGGTTGTAAACTATGTGCTATCAATCTTATTCGTATTTAATGAAAAAGGCAAAAGTAAAAGCACAAAGGGATTTATAATATTTGCAATATTAAGCACGATTGGTCTAGGCATAAATCTAGCAGGTATGTATATTGGATTTGACCTATTGGGTTGGAATCAATGGTTAGTTAAAGTGATTGTGACTATTATCGTACTTATATATAACTACATCTCTAAAAGATTGTTATTATTTAAAAATAAGTAATTTGTTCACCTTGTTAAAAGTCTAAATTTTAGACTTTTTTATTTAGTAATTTAAAGTTCCATATAAAAAATGACGTAATCTATTACGTCTAAATAATGCGGTAAGACAAGATAAGCGATTATAGCGCCTATTATATTTAAATTTATAAGTATTGTAAACTACATTGTATAATTCTTAACTTTCTCTTAATCAGAACGCTAGACAGTTTGCGTTTTGCAAATATTTCTCGATTGTGACACCCTTTTATCCTACGTTTATATGATTTGAATATCCACTTAATTAAATGATGTATAATATAATTTAACCAGCGTTATTGTTAGTGTTTTCATTCATATTTTCAATTTGCTCTTTTGTTTTTTCATATTTGTTTATTACTAGTTCCATATCAATCAATTTTGTATGCAATATTGATAATGTGATAGCTCCCATTGCTCCTATTATATAACTATAAAATCCTAAACCTACTTCTATTTCACTAGAAGAGTAATCAAAAGCAACAAAA
Source organism: uncultured Clostridia bacterium (assembly GCA_944377305.1). Lineage (GTDB taxonomy): Bacteria > Bacillota > Clostridia > Christensenellales > UBA1242 > Onthoplasma. The sequence continues at coordinate 2,066 of CALWEL010000001.1, read as the reverse complement.
TGATAAATTACACAAAGCGTTATTAGCACCACTAAAATTGTAGTGTTAATATATTTTAGACTTGGTGAATTTCTGTATAAATTTAATCTAGAATTTTTCCAATTGTTTCCACCAAATGTCAACAAAAGTCTTTCAATAATAACTGAGAAAGTAGACAATAGACTTAACAAATAACAGAATAAAAAAATTTTACTATTTATATCTATATCAACACTTTCAGCCATATCAAAAAATAATTTGATATAATCAATATATGTAAATTCTATAATAGTAATGTTTTCATATTTGAATTCAACAATATTAAGAAATAAACTAATAAACATTAACGAAGAGATAATTAAAGATATAATAATATATGTTTTATATGAATCTCTTTTATTATAAATGTTTTTAATTTCTTTTTCAGTATAGTACCAGTATCGTGTCTGCATTTTATTAACCTCACATATTTATATAAAGTTTCTTTGTTATAAAGACGTAATAGAAATCGTGTATAACATAAAATATTGCGAATTAATAATATCCAAAATATTAAATACGATTTGTGATTAAGGTATAGAATTAAACCCACTCGTATCAGACAAATTTTTGCTAATAGAAATGAAATAATTAAAAGAATCGGGTATATACGGAAAATATGGAATTTATTCGCTTGGAATAAGGGTCTGCGAAGAAAGATTAATTGATAATCGCCATTTACCTTAAAAATTAGTATGTATATTTATCATCCCATTCTTTTTGCTTAATTTTGACCGCTACGATATAGAAAATACCTGGCACTATGTAAAAAATAAAGCCTAAAATTGCTAAAAAAGCATTTATTTTTGGACGAGGCGTTCGTGGGGTTCGTATATTAGTTGTTTGCGATTGACTGGCGGGCGCACTGTAATAATTGTTAATCACGTTAGCGCTGTTATTTGTTTGATTTTCTATTTTTGGCAATTCTTCTGTGATGTAAGGGGTGTTGCAGTAAGGGCATATACCAGTTTTGGAATTTTCGTCTATATTAATATTTGAACCACATGAAGTACATTTTGCTTGTTTCATACTTTCTCCTTTATATTTATGCTTTCTACATTTTACATCATAAAGTGATGTATATCAAGTATTTTACATCAGTTTATGGTATATAATATATTATGAATATAGCTAAAATTGTTGGCGGGAATATAAAAGTGGCACGTAAAGCGAAGGGCTATACCCAAAGTTATGTTGCCAAAGTTTTTCATATGACACAACAACAATTTAGTAGATTTGAGAATGGAGTGTTTGAATTGAATTATAAGCAAATATATGATTTGTGTAAATTTTTGTCCATAACCCCTAATGAATTGTTTGATATTGAGAAAGATAAAATTTTATAAATATTAATTAATATTTAAATAAATTTGTTAATTTTTAGAAAATACTTGCAAATTCAATTGTTTTATGTTAAAATATCAACGCTTACAGAGAAAACAATATTGTACTGTAAGTACTAATTATGCGTTCATAGCTCAGCTGGATAGAGCGTTGGTCTACGGAAGAGATGGTCTTGGGTTCGATTTCTCCCATAAAAAAGAAATAAAAAACTTAATATGCGCCATTAGCTCAGCTGGATAGAGCGTCTGTCTACGGAACAGAAGGTCGAGCGTTCGAATCGCCCATGGCGCACCACTAAAACCCTTTATTTTAGGGACTTCTAGCGATTTTGACGGTTGCTAGATTTTTTGTTATAACCACAAAATTATAAAAATAATTTTTATAATAAATTCATTTTTCATCACCAAAATTGGCAAAATCTAAATAACACAATTTTCACTAAAAAAGAGTTGAAAATGGGCAATGTCTACGAATTGTCTACGAATTTTTCCAAAATTTATGCAAATTATGTTTTGTGTTATATCATTTCACAATGTGTTTTATTGTATCGTTTTATAAAAAATAAGGGCAGGAATTTTCTTCCTACCCTAAATTTTTACATTTCTGCCTCTTGCTTTTTCTTTAATTTTCGCTTTTCTTTAAGCAATCTTTCAAGTTCTTCAATCTCATCATCAAGGCTTTCATACTCGCCATTTTCTTCTTTA